>JAEWRC010000095.1 GCA_023460175.1 Actinomycetes bacterium | reverse complement strand
GGGCTGGCCGGGGCGGCCGGAGCCGACGCGCTGCCCGCGCCGGTGCCCGTTGCGGCCGGCTCAGCGGCGGGCTGCACCCAGGTCAGCAGGTCCTGGCTACCGTCGTTGTAGACGACCGAGTCCGGCGCGGGGCCGGTGACGTCGAAGTACACCTTGCCGGTGGCCGTCTGGCCCTGCGCGAGGCCGGCCGGGCTGATGCCCTGCGGGCTGGCGATCTGGAACAACACCCGGTAGGTCTCGCCGCTCTCGCTACGGGCATTGAGGTTCGAGACGATCGGCTGCACGTTGCCCTGGATGGCCTCGTTGGTGGCGGTGGCCTCCCACAGGGTGCCCCGGACGGGATAAGAGACCGGGTCCGAGCTCTGCTTGAGATCGCTGATCGTCCAGCCCTGGACGACGCTGCCCTCGGTGAGTTCGGCCTGTTCGCCGAGGTCGGCGGTTTCGGCACCGGCCAATGGCGCGCCGAACAGGCCGGTGGCGGCGAACAGGGCCGCCGAGGTGGCAGTGATGGCGATTTTGCTGGTCTTCACAGTTGACACTCCTGTGCGTCGGGTCAGTGTTTCCTGGACAGCGGGACGTTCGTTAGTGAAATTAGCAGGTCAGCAATTCCGACGCCGGGGCTCCCGTCGAGGTCGCCGACTGCGCGGACCCGAAAAAGAGACGACCATACCGCCGATTCGGGGGGTATCGGCCGGATGGTCGGGTGCGGTATGACCAGCGCGGAACTACGCCGACAACCGGGTGGGCGCGGCGCCCACCAGGCGTTCCTCGGCGTCGCCGCGGGGCAACGTCCGGACCGTCGCTGCGGCGGCGTCGGACTCGTCGTCGGAGTCCTGGCCACGGTAGGCGACCAGGTATTTGTCGATCGCGTCCTGGCGCAGCGGCACGGACCAGATGCTGATGTCGTGCGTCGGGTCGCCGCCCTCGCGGGCCTTCGCCAGCTTGCGCGCGCCGAGTCGGAAGCCGACGACGGCCAGCGCCATCGAGGCCACCAGGGCCACGCCACCGATCAGCGCGGCGGTGCTGCTCTGCAGCGCCAGGCCGGCGACGGTGACGCCCAGCATCACGAATGAAATCAGCAAGAAGACATATCCCACATACGGATGGGAGATCCGGCGTTCGTTGGTGCTCATGTGTCCTCCTCATCTTGGTTGGCGTCGGAGCGGCCGGGCCGGCCGATCGACGATCGCCACGTTCTCTAAAACTACGATACGCGTAGCGTAGCTCTATGTCATGTAACACTCCACCCGCGGCGGATATTCCCGACGCCGCCGAGGCGCCGACATGAGAAGGAGGCAGGGATGGCACAGCGACGGCCCGTCGAGGACGGCATCGCGGAATCGACCCTGCATCTGCTGCGTGCCGGCGGTCCGCGCGCCGTCACCGTGGAGGCGGTCGCGGCGCATTCGGGCATCGCGAAGACCACCATCTACCGGCGCCACCGGGACCGGCGGGAGATGTTGGCCGCCGCCATGTCGCGGCTGGCGGCCCTGGCCCCGATCGACCTCGCCGCCGACGCGCCCGAGCGGCTGCGCTGGTTCATCCGTCACGCCGTCGAGGCGGTCGACGGCGGGATCGGCTTCGGCGGCTTCGCCTCGCTGCTGACCGGCGAGGACCCGGAGTTCTCCGCGCTGTTCCGGCAGGTGCTCATCGATCAGCGCGCCAAGCTGGCCACGGTCATCGACGCGAGCAAGGCCGACGGCTCGATGCGCGCCGACATCGACACCGAAACCCTGATCGACGCCGTGGTCGGCGCCCACATCGCCGAGCGGGCGCGCACCGGCGGCCTCGCCGACGACTGGCAGCAGCGCCTGTTCGACCTGTTCTGGCCCGCGGTGCGCACCTGAGGTCTCCTACCTGAGCTCTCCTAGACTGGCCCCGTGACTTGCGACGCCCACCGAAACCCACCGAGTCGCACCGGCCTGATCCAGATCGAGGAGTGCCTGGGCGACGACGGCAACATCCGGCTCCCGCCGGGCACCACCCTGATCGCGCTGATCGACCGCAACATCGCCAACGTCGGCGACACCGTCGCCTATCGCTACCTCGACCACACCGGACCCGCGGGCACCCGCACCGTCGAGCTGACCTGGTCGCAACTCGGCCGTCGCCTGCGTGCCGTGGGCGCCGCCATCCAGCGGGTCGCCGGGCGCGGTGACCGGGTCGCGGTGCTCGCCCCCCAGGGCCTGGACTACGTGGTGGGTTTCTTCGCCGCGATCAAGGCCGGCACCATCGCGGTCCCGTTGTTCGCCCCCGAGCTGCCCGGCCACGCCGAACGGCTCGAGACCGCGCTCAGTGACGCGCAACCCGCCGTCGTCCTGACCACCACCGCCGCGCTGGACACGGTGCGGCAGTTCCTGGCCGCGCAGAACCACTTTCGACCGCCGGAACTCGTCGTGATCGACGAGGTGCCCGACGCCGACGGGGAGGCCTTCGCCGAGGTCGAACTCGACGTCGAGGACGTCTCGCACCTGCAGTACACCTCGGGTGCCACCCGGGCCCCGGTGGGCGTCGAGATCACCCACCGTGCGGTCGGCACCAACCTGGTGCAGATGATCCTGTCGATCGACATGCTGGACCGAAACACCCACGGCGTCAGCTGGTTACCGCTGTACCACGACATGGGGCTGTCGATGATCGGCTTCCCGGCGGTCTACGGCGGACATTCCACGCTGATGTCGCCGACGGCGTTCGTGCGGCGGCCGGAACGCTGGATCGAGGCGTTGTCGGACGGCTCCCGCGAAGGCCGGGTGGTGACCGCCGCGCCCAACTTCGCCTACGAGTGGACCGCGCAGCGCGGCGTACCGGCCGCCGACGCGGACATCGACCTGCGCAACGTCGTGCTCATCATCGGCTCCGAGCCGGTGAGCATGGCCGCGATCACCGCGTTCAACGACGCGTTCGCTCCCTTCGGGCTGCCGCGCACCGCCATCAAGCCGTCCTACGGCATCGCCGAGGCAACCTTGTTCGTCGCCACCATCGCGCCGACGGCCGAGGCGTCGCTGGTGCACCTGGATCGCGAGGCGCTGGGCGCCGGTCGGGCCGTGCCGGTCGCGGCGGACACGCCGGCGGCGGTGCCGCAGGTGGCCTGCGGTCAGGTGGCGCGCAGCCAGTGGGCCGTGGTCGTCGACCCGGCGACCGGCACGGAGCTGCCCGACGGACACATCGGGGAAATCTGGTTGCAGGGCAACAACATCGGCCGCGGCTACTGGCGCCGACCGGCCGATACCGAGCGGACCTTCCGGGCCCGGCTGCGCGACACCCGCGGCGCGGCCGGCCACGCCGTCGGAGCCGACCTGGACGGGCACTGGCTGCAGACCGGCGACCTGGGCTTTCATCTCGACGGCAACCTGTTCGTCACCGGCCGCACCGCCGACCTGATCACCGTGGCCGGACACCAGCACTATCCGCACGACATCGAGGCCACCGTCGCCGAGGCCGCGGCGTTGGTGCGGCGCGGCTACGTCGCGGCGTTCGCGGACCCCGACGAGAAGCTGGTGATCGTCGCCGAGCGGGCGGCGGGCACCGCGCGCCAGGACCCGCAGCCGGCGCTGGCCGCCATCGAGGCCCAGGTGCTGCGCCGCCACGGACTGCCGGTCGCCGAGGTGCGGCTGCTGCCGGCCGGGGCCATCCCGCGCACCACCAGCGGCAAGCTGGCCCGCCGCGCCTGCCGGGAGCAGTACCTGCGGGGCACGCTGGGTGCGCACTGAAACACCGCCGCGGGTACCGGGTTTGGCAGACTGGTTCCCATGACCGATCTTGAAAAGTCCGAATCCATCTCCGTCGCGGCGAGCCCCGAGCAGGTCTACGCGGTGGTCTCCGATGTGACCAGGACCGGCGAGTGGAGCCCGATCTGCAAGAGCTGCTGGTGGGACGAGGGGGCCGGCCCGCAGGTCGGGGCCTGGTTCACCGGCCGCAACGAGACCCCCGAGCAGACCTGGGAGACCCGCAGCCAGGTCGTCGCCGCCACCGAGGGCCGCGAATTCGCCTGGGAGGTCAACAACGGCTGGGTGTACTGGGGTTACACCCTCGAGCCCGAGGGCGGCGGCACCCGGCTCACCGAATCGTGGAAGGTCCTGCCGGCCGGCATCGCCGGTTTCCAGGAGATCTTCGGTGACCAGGCCGAGGCCGAGATGGAGAAGCGCCGCCTGGCCGCCGAGTCTGGGATCCCCGCGACGCTGGCCGCGATCAAGGCGATCGTCGAGAAGGGCTGACAACTCCGCGGCACGGGGGCCGGCATCGTCCGTTCATGTCGATGTCGGCCGGCGGAAACCCGGGAGTGTTTGGCTGTCGGTCGCATACGCGGTCACCGCCATCCATCCGAGGAGTTCCCCCCATGCCCAAGCTCTCCCTCTCCCGTCTCGCCGCACCGGCCGCGCTGCTCGCCACCGCGGCCCTGGTGCTGGCCGGCTGCGGCGAGAGCGCCGACTCCGCGCGCGACGGACAGGACGGGTCGGAGGCGGCCGGCGACGGCGGCACGTTGGTGCTCGCCGGCATCCCGTCGGAGGAGTCCACGGTGCTGCGCAGCCAGTTCGACGGCCTCATCGCCCTGATCGAGGCCGAGACCGGCAAAACCGTTGAGTTCCAACAGGCCACCGATTACGCCGCGGTCATCGAGGGCCAGCGTGCGAATCAGATCGACCTGGCCATGTACGGGCCGTTCTCCTATGTGATCGCCCGCGACGGGGGCATTCCGCTGGAGCCGCTCGGCGCCCTGGTCGACGAGGAGGGCGAGGAGCCCGGCTACTACTCGATCGGTTGGGTGCGCGCCGACTCCGACATCACCGACATCGCCGGTTTCGCCGACAAGACCGTGTGCTTCGTCGACGTCGCCTCCACCTCGGGTTACCTGTACCCGTCGGCGGGGTTGCTCGAGGCCGGCATCGACCCCAAGACCGGGGTCACCCCGGTGATGGCCGGCGGGCACGACGCCTCCATGCTGGCGGTGGCCAGCGGCCAGTGTGACGCCGGGTTCGCCTACGAGGAGTCGCTGCGGATGCTCGTCGACAGCGGCCAGTTGCAGCCCGAGGACGTCAAGGAGGTGTGGCGGTCGGAGATGATCGCGGGCTCACCGATCGCGATGAACACCGACACTGTCGACGCGCAGACGCAGGAGACCCTGAAGCGGATCTTCGCCGACAGCGCCAACATTCCGGCCCTCGTCGAGGCCGGGTACTGCGCCGACGCCGAGTCCTGCTTCCTGCCCGAGGACACCCAGTGGGGATTCGCGCCGGTGACCGATGCCACCTACGACGGCGTCCGGCAGGTCTGTGAGGTCACCAAGGCCGACGCCTGCAACACCTGATCCGGCCGCCGCGAGGAAACGAGACCCGCCATGACGAGCAACGATCATCCGATCGAATTCCGCAATGTGACCAAGCGTTTCAGCCCGACGGTGCTGGGGCTCGACGACGTGAGCGCGCGGTTCCCGGCCAACCGGGTCACCGTGCTGCTCGGCCTGTCCGGATCGGGCAAGTCCACCCTGCTGCGCCACATCAACGGGCTGCAACAGCCCAGCGAGGGTGCCATCACCGTGCTCGGCGAACGGATCGAAACCGCCGGTGACGCGCGGCTGCGCCAGCTGCGTCGACGCATCGGCTTCATCTTCCAGAACTTCAACCTGGTGGGTCCGATGTCGGTGCTGGAGAACGTCTGCACGGGCAAGCTGGGCGCGCTGCGCGGCCCCCGGCTGAGCCTGCTGAGCTATCCCAAGTCGGTGCGGCAGGACGCGCTCGAGCAACTTGCCCGGGTCGGGTTGGCCGACCGGGCGTTTCAGCGCGCCGACACGCTCTCCGGCGGTCAGCAGCAGCGCGTCGCGATCGCCCGCGCGCTGATCCAGCGTCCGCAGATCCTGCTGGCCGACGAGCCGGTGGCCTCCCTGGACCCGGTATCGGCCGCGCAGGTGATCGAGCTGATCACCCGGATCAGCCGCGAGGAGAACCTCACGGTGATCTGCAGCCTGCATCAGGTGGAGATGGCGTTGAGTTTCTCCGACCGCATCCTCGGTCTGCGCAGCGGTCGCGTGGTGCTCGACCGCGCCACCGCCACCATCGGCCGCGACGAGGCGCTGCAGATCTACGACAAGGTCGCCGCGGCGGCCCAGCCCGCGGACCAGGCGCTGGTCGGCGTCGGCTGAACCTGTGACCACCATTTCCACACTGCCCCAACGGGATGACGAGACCCACTTCACGTTGCCGCGCCGGCCCGGACCGTCGCTGAACACCGTCGCGGTCGCGCTGGTGTTGCTGGGGTTGCTCGCCGCCGCGGTCTGGTCGACGATCGATCTGGGCATCAACGTCGCCAGCATCGTCGACAGCATCGACAACGCCGCGGCGTTCACCGCCCGGATGTTCCCGCTGGACTTCCCGCCGCTCGGCGAGCTGACCGGGCTGATCCTCGAGACGCTGGCCATCGTCATCCTGGCCACCGTGCTGGCGGTGCTGATCTCGTTGCCGATCGCGTTGGCCGCGGCGTGGAACACCACCTCCGGCAACGTTTCCCGCGGCACCGCGCGGGTGGTCATCGTGCTGGCCCGCGCCATTCCGGACCTGATCCTGGCGGTGTTCTTCTTCCGCGTGTTCGGCCTGGGCGCCCTGCCTGGCATCCTGGCCATGGGCCTGCATTCGGTGGGCATGATCGGCAAGCTCTACGCCGACGCGATCGAGAGCCTGGACAACGGTCCGCAGGAGGCCATCCGGGCGGCCGGCGGAGGGCGGCTGCAACAGATCATCGGTGGGATCCTGCCGCCGCTGCTGCCCCAACTGATCGCCACCGCGCTGCACCGCTTCGACATCAACCTGCGGACCTCGATTATCCTCGGTTACGTCGGCGTCGGCGGTCTGGGTCTGGCCATTTCAGATGCGTTGCGGTCGTTGAACTATCAGCGCGGCATGGCGTTGGCATTGATCGTGCTGCTGCTGTGCATCGGCACCGAGTTGATCTCCGGCGCCGTGCGCACCGCCATCATGTCCGGCGGCGCCGGTTCGGCAGCCACCGGCGGCCCGGTGACCTGGGCCGACAAGATTTCGCGCAACTGGGTGTCGCGCGGGCCGAGCGCACCGCCGATCGCCCGCGACCTGCCGCCGTGGACCGTCGACCGGATACGCCGATTCCTGAGCATCGCGGCGGTGGCCGTCATCGTGGCGCTGTCGGTCGCGGGCGCGGAGTTCTCCTGGCAGTCCTTCACTTTCGGTCTGGAAAACCTGCCCAACACGCTGTCGCTGTTCTTCCCGCCCGGCGACGGCGGCATCCTCCCCGAACTGCTCGCGCAGATGCTGGTCACCGTGCAGATCGCGCTGGCCGCCACGCTGCTGGGCACCATCGTCGCCATCCCCATCGGGATCCTGGCCGCCCGCAACGTGATCGCGCACCGCGGCATCCACACGTTCTTCCGGGTGCTCATCGTGTGCGTGCGCGGCATCCCCGAACTGATCGTCGCGATCATCTTCGTGGTCATCACCGGCCTGGGCGGGGTCGCCGGCACCCTGGCGCTGGCGCTCGGCGCGGTGGGATTGCTCAGCAAGCTCATCGCCGACTCCCTGGAGGAGACCGAGACCGGCCCGCAGGACGCGATCCGCACCAACGGCGCCACGGGTGCGCAGGTATTCTTCGCGGCCACCGTCCGCCAGGCCGCGCCCGCCTTCGTCGCGCACATCATGTACCTGCTCGACACCAACATCCGCGCGGCGACGCTGCTGGGCATCGTGGGCGCCGGCGGGATCGGCTTCTACCTGTTGAACGCCTCACGGGTCATGCAGTTCGATGTCGTCACGACCATCGTGCTGATCATCCTGGTGGTGGTGCTGGCCGTCGAGGCGCTGTCGATCTGGGTGCGTCGCGCCGTCCGCTGAGCCGACTCAGAGCGCGTCGAAGGTCTGCGCCGCCAGCCCGAACGACAGCGTCATGCCCAGACCGGTGGTCACGGTCACCGAACTGACTGTGGCGTCGTGGGTTTCGCGCAGGATGTCCGTGCGGGCGCTGGAGGCGTAGATACCCTGCCAGCGCTGCAGCACCCGCAGGCCCGGCACGCCGAGGATGCGGGCGGCCCCGGCGAGGAGTCGTTCGGTCACCGACTCGTCGTCGAACGGCGTCGCGGTGACACCGTAATGGTGCGAGTCACCGACCAGCACCGTGCCGTCGGGGCGACGGGCGAACATCAGATTCGCGGCGATCTCCATCAATTCGGGATTTTCGCGTTCGAGTTCGGCGCGCACGAGGGCCGCCGACGGCAGCGCCGTCATCCCGCCGTAGCGCAGCATCGAGGTGCCAGTGAGCACCGCGCCGTCGTGCTGGTAGCCGGCCGGCGCGGCCACCATGGCCATCTGCAGCCGGCAGCGCACCACCTTGTACTCCTCGGCGGTGACCGGGTAGAGCCGGTCCAGGTCGTGGCCGACACAGACCAGGATCCGGTGCCCCTGCACCGGCCCGCGCCCGGTGTACACGATGCCGTCGGCGCAACCCAGCGCCGCGGTGCGCCAATGGAACACGACGCCGGGTTGTTCGGCGAGCCACCGGGCGATCGCGATCACGGTGGACCGCGGGTCCACCCGGAAGTCCGCCGGGAACACCGCGCCGGCCACGATGTCCGGGTCGGGGGAGCGGTCTGCGCCGCCGAGTCGGGCCCGGGTCTGCTCGGCGGAGAGCAACCGCACGGCCTCGGCGCCGCGCTCGTCACGGAACTCCTCGAGTACGGCGGCCTCGGCCCCGGTGCGGGCCAGCATCAGCGCCCCCGATTCCGGGGCCCAGAATTTGCACCGGGCCGCGGTGCGCATCCACCCGCGCCGGGAAACCTGCGCGAGGCCGAGCAGTTCGGGGCCCTGCGCCGTGATGCAGGCGTGGCCGAAGTTGCGCACCGAGGCGCCCACGGGCTCGGCATCGCGCTCGACGATGTGGACCGTCAGGCCGCGGTGCACCGCCTCGACGGCGTGGGCGAGTCCGACGATCCCGGCTCCGACGATAACGACATCCGCAACGGCATCCACCATGGTTCCCATCCTGAGCGGCCGGGGTTTTCGTCGCGCCGTCGGGAGGCAAGTGTTCACCGCGCGTTCGGGTGCCGGTCAATTCGACGGCGGTTGGGCATCGCGTGGGGTTCCTAGGCTGCCCGCTGTTATCCCCTCGACATTAGGACGTCAGATGATCGACCTTGCGGTCTTCGATATTGCCGGCACCACCCTGGACGAGGGGCATCAGGTGTATCGGGTGCTGCGGCAGTGCGTCGAGGATCGCGGCGCGACGATCACCGACGCGCAGTTCCGCAACTGGATGGGCACCGAAAAGCGTTCGGCCATCACGAATCTGCTGTCCCTCGGCGGGGTCGAGGCCGACCCGAGCACCGTCGACGAGGCCTACGGCTGGTTCGTCGACGTCCTGGGCCGGGCCTACCGGGAACAACCGCCGAGCCCCTTTCCCGGGGTGGCCGAAGTCGTCGCCGATCTGCGCGGTCGCGGCGTGAAAGTCGCCTTGAGCACCGGCTTCTCGACCGACGTCGCCGAGTCACTGCTGGCCGGCATCGGCTGGACCGTCGGCGGGCCCGACGCCACGCTGGACGCGCTGGTCTGCGCGGACCAAGTGGCCCAGGGCCGTCCGGCGCCATACATGATCCACGAGGCCATGCAGCGCACCGGGGTGCTGGACGTGCACCGCGTGCTCGCGGCCGGCGACACCATCGTCGATCTGCAGGCCGCACACCACGCCGGGGTCATCGGGGTCGGCGTGCTGACCGGGTCGGTCCCCGCGGAGGTCCTGAAGGAGCAACCGCACGCCCACGTGCTGGCCTCGCTCGCGGACCTGCCCGCGATTCCGGAATACGCGATGCTGGGCTGATGCCGGTGGGAACCAACGTCCGGGCGCAAGTCTGGCTCGGGGCACGCGAATTCGCGCTGCGGGAGTTCGACCTGCCCGCACCCGGGTGCGGTGAGGCGGTGGTCGCGGTCGAGCTGGCGACGGTCTGCGGCAGCGATGTCCACACCGTGCACGGTCGCCGCCACGGCCCGCACCCCGGGATCCTCGGCCACGAGGCGGTCGGACGAATCGTCGCGCTCGGCGACGGCGTCGCCGACCATGCCGGGGAGCCGCTGTCGATCGGGGATCGGGTGGTGTGGAGCGTCACCGCCGCCTGCGGAGAATGCGACCGATGCCGGCGCGGGCACACCGCCAAGTGCCGCCGGCTGCTGAAGACCGGGCACGAACCGCTGGCGGGCCCGTGGCCCTTGTCCGGCGGCTACGCCTCGCACATCCTGCTGCATTCGGGCCTGACGCTGGTGCGGGTGCCCGACGTCGTCCCGGACGCGGCGGCGGCCATGAGCGCCTGCGCGCTGGCGACCGTGATGGCGTGCGTGGAGGCGGCCGGTGAGCTGGCGGACCGACGGGTGGTGGTCAGCGGCATCGGCATGCTCGGGTTGTGCGCATGCGCGGTGGCGGCCTCGCGCGGCGCGATCGTCGAGGCGCGTGACCCCGACC
>JAEWRC010000094.1 GCA_023460175.1 Actinomycetes bacterium | reverse complement strand
GCGGAGGCCAACGCCAAGGACTGCATCCAGGTGCTCGGCGGCATCGGCATCACCTGGGAGCACGACGCGCACCTGTACCTGCGTCGGGCCTACGGGATCGCCGCCGCGCTGGGTGGACGGCGTCGGTGGCTGCGCCGCGCGGCCGAGTTGACCGTCGACGGGGTGCGTCGCGACCTGGACATCGACCTGAGCTCGGTCGAGTCGGTGCGCCCGGAGATCGCCGCGGCCGTCGCCGAGATCGCGGCGCTGCCGGTCGAACAACGGCAGCGTGCGCTGGCGGAGGCCGGTCTGCAGGCGCCGCACTGGCCCAAGCCCTACGGCCGCGATTCCTCGCCGGCCGAGCAGCTGCTGATCGATCAGGTGATGGCCGAAGCCGGGGTGGACCGCCCGGATCTGGTGATCGGCTGGTGGGCGGTGCCGACCATCCTCGAGCACGGCAGTCCCGAGCAGGTCGAGCGGTTCGTGCCGGCCACGCTGCGCGGCGACGTCCTGTGGTGTCAGCTGTTCAGCGAGCCGGGCGCCGGCTCGGATCTGGCCGCGCTGCGCATGAAAGCCGTTCGGACCGAAGGGGGCTGGCGCCTGACCGGGCAGAAGGTCTGGACCTCGTCGGCGCAGAAGGCGCACTGGGGGGTCTGCCTGGCCCGCACCAATCCGGATGTGCCGAAGCACAAGGGCATCACCTACTTCCTGATCGACATGACCGCGCCGGGCATCGACATCCGGCCGCTGCGCGAGATCACCGGCGACGACCTCTTCAACGAGGTGTTCTTCGACGACGTCTTCGTGCCCGACGACATGGTGGTCGGCACGGTCGACGACGGCTGGCGCCTGGCCCGCACCACGCTGGCCAACGAGCGCGTCGCGATGGCCCAGGGCACCGCGCTGGGCAACCCGATGGAGGAACTGCTGCGCACCTTCGCCGAGCGCGAGGTCGACCCGGCGGACCTGGACCGGCTCGCGGAGTTGATCACCTCGGCGCAGGTGGGCTCGCTGCTGGATCAGCGGATCGCGCAGTTGGCCGTCGGCGGCGGCGATCCCGGCCCGCAGGCCAGCGCCCGCAAGCTGATCGGGGTGCGCTACCGCCAGGCGCTCTCCGAGTTCCGGATGGACCTCTCCGAGGGGGCCGGCGTGGTCTTCACCCCGCGGGTGCACGAATTCCTCAACGCCCGCTGCCTGACCATCGCCGGCGGCTCCGAGCAGATCCTGTTGAACCTGGCCGGTGAGCGCCTGCTGGGTCTGCCGCGCTAACCCGCGCTAACCCAAGCTCAAGCGCCACGGCGAATCAGCGGTTCCATCCGCGGCGCGCCGCTGTGGCGGACGGTTTCGCAGTCTCGGATAACCCACCCGCTGGCTAGAACCGCGTGTGCGCGCAGGCATTCGGCGAGGTGAGGTTCACCCCGCCGTAGACCACGTGGATGGTCGAGCACGCGATGAAGTCGGCCCCGGTGGCCGGCCGGCCGGTGTTCCAGTCGGTGGGCACCGAATGACCGTCGACGCTGAACCGTTCGATCGAGCCGCCGCCGAAGTAGGTGATGGAGATCTCGACGTTGTTCAGCGACCGGTACATCTTGGAGAGCACGTTGTCGTGATTGGCGCCCTTGGTGGTGCGCGGGGTGCCGGCCGGAGCGCTGTATTCGGCTTCCTGCCAGACGTTTCGGTCCATCGACCGCAGCGTGATCGTCTGCCGCGCCCAGGTGTCGCCGGGCAGCGCGACCGGCCCGCCGGGGGTCAACAGGTTGGCGCGGGTGTTGAAGAAGCACTTGCCCTCGGCGGCCACGCAATCGGCGTTGAGGTGCATCTCGAGTTGGGTGGCGCCGTCGACGGGAATCGAACTCACCGCGCCGTCGCCGGCCGCCGAAGCCGGTGCCGAGAGGGCCAGTCCGGCCAGCAGCAGCGTGCCCGCCAGGGCGGAGGTCAGTCGCATGGTCACTGAACGTAGTCCTGTCCGCTATTCGTCGTAGGTGACTTCGACCGAATCGGACTTCGGGCGAGCCTGACAACCCAGGATCAGGCCCTCGTCGAGGTCTGACTGCTCCAGGACGTCGTTGATCTCCATGTCGACCGCGCCGTCCTTCATCAGCACCGCGCACGCGCCGCAGTGGCCCTCCCGGCAGGAGAACGGGGCGTCGAGGTCCTTGTCCAGCAGGACGTCGAGCAGCTTGGCCGACCGCGGCCAGCTCAACTCGTGGGTCACGCCGTCGAGGGTCACGATCGCCGTCGCCGGGGGTTGGTCGGCATCGTCGCTGGTGTCGACGACGACCTTGGCGAACGGATCGCTGTCGAGCGACTTGAACACCTCCAGGTGCACCTGATCGGCCGGTACTTCGAGGGTGTTCAGCGCGTCCTGCGCGGCGGCCATGAACGGCCCCGGCCCGCAGATGAACACCTGCCGCGCGGTGTAGGGCGCGGCCAGTCGGGCCAGCGCCGCGGCGCTGGGCAGCCCCTGCACGGACTCGAGCCAGTGCACCACCGACAGCCGGTCGGGGTACTTGGCGGCCAACTCGCGCAGCGCGGCGGCGAAGATCACCGACTTCTCGTCGCGGTTGGCGTAGAGCAGCGTGACCTGGCCGGAGCCCTGCGAGAGCGCCGACTTGGCGATCGCCATCATCGGGGTGATGCCGCTGCCGGCCGCCAGCAGCAGGAAGTCGCCGTCGAGCGACTTCGGCACGAAGGTTCCCGACGGGGCCAGGACATGGATCCGCATGCCGGCGTGGGCGTTGTCGCACAGCCAGTTCGAGGCGTACCCGTCGGCGGTGCGCTTGACCGTGACCGTAAGCGACTCGTCGGTGTGCGGCGAACTGCACAGCGAATAGCAGCGGGCCACCGATCCGGTGCGGTCGCTGGGTACCCGCAGCGTGAGGAACTGCCCCGGCGAGTAGCGCAGCCGGTCGGCCGGGATCTCGGGTGCGTCCGGTCCCTCGGGTACACGGAAGACCAGGGAGCGGGCGTCGTCGGTTTCGGCGATGACGTCCGCCACCTGCAGTTCGAGCACGTGGCTGCCGAGCGGCTCGTCGATCACCGGTACACCCTTTCATTCAGGAGCTAACTAGAACAGGTTACAGAAATGCAGCTGTGCAGGTCCAGCCCCTGCAGGCATGGGCTACTCGACACGAATCGTAACGTGTTCTAGTCTTGACTCGTCTCGGCCAGTCGTCGAGCAATGTTCTCCGATTCAGCCCTCCTGGGAGGCAATCCAGTGACGACCATTCAACAGCGTGACGCGCAGTCGGTCCTGGCCGGCATCGATGAACTGCTGCCCGCCCTGCGTGCGCGCGCCCAGGAAACCGAGGATCTGCGCAAGCTGCCCGACGAGAACGTCAAGGCGCTCGAGGACGTCGGCTTCTTCCGGCTGCTGCAGCCCGAGCAGTGGGGCGGCCTGCAGTGCGATCCCACGCTCTTCTACGAGGCGGTACGCCGACTGGCCAGCGCCTGCGGGTCCACCGGGTGGTGTGCCGGGATCATCGGCGTGCACAACTGGCACCTGGCGTTGTTCGACCAGCAGGCCCAGGAGGACGTCTGGGGCCAGGACACGAACATTCGGATCTCCTCGTCGTACGCCCCGATGGGCGCCGGCACTGTGACGGAGACGGGTGACGGATACATCGTCAACGGAGCCTGGAACTGGTCCTCGGGTTGCGATCACGCGAGTTGGGCCTTCCTCGGCGGGCCGGTGATCAAGGACGGCCGTCCCGTGGACTTCGGCAGCTTCCTGATCCCGCGTACCGATTACGAGATCGACGACGTCTGGCACGTGGTGGGCCTGCGCGGCACCGGCAGCAACACCGTGATCGTCAAGGACGTGTTCGTGCCCCGGCACCGCTTCCTGTCCTACAAGGCGATGAACGACGGCACCGCCGGCGGTTATGAGACCAACACCGCGCCGGTCTACAAGATGCCTTGGGGCACAGTGCATCCCACCACCATCTCCGCGCCGATCGTCGGCATGGCCTACGGCGCCTATGACGCTCACGTCGAGCATCAGGGCAAGCGGGTGCGCGCGGCGTTCGCGGGAGAGAAGGCCAAGGACGACCCGTTCGCGAAGATCCGGATCGCCGAGGCGGCCAGCGACATCGACGCCGCCTGGCGGCAGCTGATCGGCAACGTCGGCGACGAGTACGCCCTGCTGGTCGAGGGCAAGGAGATCCCGTTCGAACTGCGCGCCCGTGCGCGCCGCGATCAGGTCCGGGCCACCGGGCGGTCGATCGCCTCGATCGACCGACTCTTCGAGGCCTCCGGCGCGACCGCGCTGTCCAATGACGCTCCGGTGCAGCGCTTCTGGCGGGACGCCCACGCGGGTCGGGTGCACGCGGCCAACGACCCCGAGCGCGCCTACCTGATCTTCGGCAACAACGAGTTCGGTCTGCCGCCGGCCGACACCATGGTCTGATGACGGACTTCGCCACCGAAGCTGCCCAGCAGCACGAGATCACCTTCGAGTCCACCTCCCGCTTCGCCCAGGTGCGCGACGACATGCGGCTGCACTATCACGAGGCCGGCGACCCGTCGGCGCCGCCGGTGGTGCTGCTGCACGGCGGCGGCCCGGGCGCATCGAGCTGGTCGAACTTCAGTCGCAACATCGCCGTGCTGGCGCGCCACTTCCGGGTGCTCGCGGTCGATCAGCCGGGCTACGGGCATTCGGACAAGCACACCGAGCACGAGCAGTACAACCGCTACAGCGCCACCGCGCTGCTGAACCTGTTCGACCACCTCGGTATCGAGCGGGCGCCGCTGGTGGGCAACTCGCTCGGCGGCGGGACCGCGGTGCGGTTCGCGCTGGACAATCCCAAGCGGGCCGGCCGGCTGGTGCTGATGGGGCCCGGCGGGCTGTCCACCAACCTGTTCGCCCCCGACCCCACCGAGGGGGTCAAGCTGCTGGGCAGGTTCACCATGGAGCCCACCCGGGAGAACCTCGAGAAGTTCCTGCGGATCATGGTCTTCGACCAGAAGCTGATCACCCCGGAACTCATCGACGAGCGGTTCGCCATCGCGAGCACACCCGAATCCCTGGCCGCGGCCAAGGCGATGGGGAAGTCGTTCGCCGGGGCCGACTTCGAGCTCGGGATGATGTGGCGCGACGTCTACAAGCTGCGCCAACCGGTGCTGCTGATCTGGGGTCGCGAGGACCGGGTGAACCCGCTCGACGGTGCGCTGGTGGCCATCAAGCAGATTCCGCGGATGCAACTGCACGTTTTCGGGCAATGTGGACACTGGGCGCAGTTGGAGAAGTTCGACGAGTTCAACAAACTGACAGTAGATTTCCTTGGAGGTGCCTAGATGAGCATTCGTTCACTGGGGTATCTGCGGATCGAGGCCACCGACATGGCGGCCTGGCGGGAGTACGGCCTCAAGGTGCTCGGCATGGTCGAGGGCTCCGGCAGCACCGAAGGCGCGCTGTACCTGCGCATGGACGAGTTCCCCGCGCGGTTGGTGATCGTGCCGGGCGAGCACGACCGGTTGCTGCAGTCCGGCTGGGAGGCCGCCAACGCCGCGGGGCTGCAGGAGATCCGGCAACGCCTCGACGTCGAGGGCACCCCGTACAAGGAGGCCACCGCCGCCGAACTCGCCGACCGTCGCGTCTACGAGATGATCACGTTCGACGACCCGTCCGGTAACACCCTCGAGGTGTTCCACGGCGTCGCGCTCGAGCACCGCCGCGTCGTCAGCCCCTATGGCCACAAGTTCGTCACCGAGGAGCAGGGCCTGGGGCACGTCGTGCTGACCACCCGCGACGACATGGAGTCGCTGCACTTCTACCGGGATGTGTTGGGCTTCAAGCTGCGGGATTCGATGCGCCTGCCGCCGCAACTGGTGGGCCGGCCGGCCGACGGCGAACCGGCGTGGCTGCGCTTCTTCGGCGTCAACCCGCGCCATCACAGCCTGGCGTTCATGCCGGGCGAGACCCCCAGCGGCATCGTCCATCTCATGATGGAGGTGGAGAACAGCGACGACGTCGGGCTGTGCCTGGATCGGGCGCTGCGCCGCAAGGTGCCCATGTCGGCGACGCTGGGCCGGCACGTCAACGACAAGATGCTGTCCTTCTACATGAAGACCCCCGGTGGATTCGACGTCGAATTCGGTTGCGAGGGGCTCGAAGTCGACGACGACGATTGGGTGGCACGGGAGAGCACCGCGGTCAGCCTGTGGGGCCACGACTTCAGCATCGGGTTCAAGTAGCCGATGACCGGCGCCGAGATCGATCCGCGCGCATTCCGCAATGCGCTCGGACAGTTCTGCACCGGCATCACGATCATCACCACCGTGCACGACGACGACCCGGTCGGGTTCGCGTGTCAGTCGTTCGCGGCGCTGTCGCTGGATCCGCCGATGGTGTTGTTCTGCCCCACCAAGCTGTCCCGGTCGTGGGCGGCCATCGAGGCCAGCGGCCGGTTCTGCGTCAACATCCTGCACGAGAAGCAGCAACACGTCTCGGCCCGGTTCGGGTCGCGGGAACCCGACAAGTTCGCCGGCATCGACTGGACCCCATCGCCATTGGGCTCCCCGATGATCGACGGCTGCCTGGCGCACATCGACTGCACGGTTGCCACGGTGCACGACGGCGGCGATCACTTCGTGGTGTTCGGCGCGGTGCAGTCGCTGGTTGAGGAGTCGAAGACGAAGGCGCGGCCGCTGCTGTTCTACCGGGGGCAGTACACGGGCATCGAACCGGACAAGAACACCCCGGCGGATTGGCGCAACGATCTGGAGGCGTTCATCACCGCCACCACCGCCGACACCTGGCTGTAATCGGCTTCCCAGCACGGCCTCTCATGGCATTCTGGGCACGTGTTCTCCGCACGCTGCTCGGTCGCGCTCGTTGCCCTCGTTGCCGTCGTCGGATGCGGGGGTGGCCAGGCCGAGCCGGTCGGCCTACCCGATCCCGAACCGGAGCGCACCGAGCGGGTGGTGGTGCCGAACGTGCCGACCGAAACCGGCGAGATGTTCGTCGTCTACGAGGACGCCGAGTCACCTGAGGCGGTGCGGGGCCGGGAGTTGCTCACCGAGGCGAACCTGCTCGAGGAGCTGGCCGACGACGTCAACGCCATGCTGTTGCTGCCGGTGGACGTGCCGGTCAACGGTCGGCAGTGCGACGAGGCCAATGCGTACTGGAGCCCCAGCGAGCAGGCGATGACCATCTGTTACGAGGACGCCGAGCTCAGCGAGCGCATCTTCGAGGAGGCCGGGGACGAGGACCCACTGGCGTCCACCCTCGGTGCCGAGCGCGCGACGTTCTATCACGAACTCGGGCACGCGGTGATCGACCTGTACGACCTGCCCTTCACCGGGCGCGAGGAGGACGTCGCCGATCAGCTGGCCGCGGTGCTGTTGTTGCAGGCCGGTGACGACGGGTCGGCGGACCCGGAGAACATCGAGGCCGCGCAGGCCTACGCGCTGATGTTCCAGGGGTACAGCGAGCAGGAGGGCGGCGGCGCCGAGGAGTTCCCGTTCTGGGATGTCCACGAGTACGACCTGGCCCGGATGTACAACTTCCAGTGCTGGATCTACGGGTCCGATCCCGAGAACAACGCGTTCATGGTCGACGACGGTTTGGTGCCCGACGAGCGCGCAGATTCCTGTGAGAGCGAGTTCGACCGGATGTCGAGGGCCTGGTACGAGATGCTGGAGCCGCACCTGCGCGAGGAGTGACGCGCGGGGCGCAGACTCAGACGCAGCCCAGCGTGCAGACGTCGGCCGGCGGGGCGTGTTCGAGGTCCAGGGCGCTGTCCGGCTGCTGCTGGGTGAGGTCGATGTCGTGCTCGAGCTCCGGCATCATCGGAACCATGCTGCACACGAATCCCAACGGTCCCTCGCAGGGCGGCGGGCCGTTTGGATCGGCCGCGGCGGGGGAACTGAGGAAGAGAGCGCCCGTCGCCGCGACGGCTCCCAAAACGGTGAACTTGCCGACGGCGCGCATGAGGTTGACGATACGCAATCGCCGATCCATCCTCGGCTGTAAGCCGCTAATCACACCCGTGTGATTTTATCCCCACTGTGTACAACTCCTGTGGATAACTGACATCGGTGCAGCTCATCCGATGAAGTCGACGACAGCGGCCGCGACCTCGCGGTGCACGGACTCGTTGAGGATGTCGTGGCGGGCGCCCGGAAATTCGCGATACTGCAGGGCGTCGATCTGCTCGGCGTAGGCCTGGACGGCGCCGGGCGCGGCGATGGGATCCGCGCCGCCGTGCAGGGCCAGCGTCGGTACCGTCAGCGCCCCGAGTTCGGCGCCCATCCGGTCCCAGGCCGCGTCGAGTTCGCGGGCCAGGGCCGCGCCGTCGGCGTCGACGAAAGCCAGCGGGTCGTGCGCGAGCGCGTCGAGGTAGAACGGATCGCTGGACAGCCACGACGGGTCCAGGCTCAGCGAGGTGTCCGGGTCCAGCATCGCGCGGATGGGCACCAGCGGGGCCCCGGAGATGATGCCGGCGCGGTAGCGCCGCGGGTCGGCCAGCAATCGGAACAGCGTCACCAACGAGCCGAACGAGTGGCCTTGCGCGATTAGCGGGATGCCCGGCCGGTGCTCCGCGGCGAGTTCGGTGAGGGTGTCGGCGAGCCCGGAACTCAGCGCCATCGAGCCGAAGTCGCCGCGTTCGCCGCCGGTCAGGCCGTGGCCGTACTGATCGACCGCCCACAGGTCGATGTCGGCGGCGTTCAACCCGAAGCCGTAGCGGTGGTAGAGGCCGGTGTGTTCGCCGAAGCCGTGCAGCAGGATCACCGCGGCTCGGGGGTTCGCCGCCGGCCAGTGCCGGTAGTAGACGGGACCGCGGTCGGTGTCGAAGACGGGCATGGCCGCGATGGTATAGAAGCCGTGCGCCCGCAGGCGTCGACTACGACCCGCAACCTTGGACCGATGGGAAGTGGCTGAGGCTCGCAGACCGACGACGCCCGCACCCCAACGCAATTGAAATGGACACTCCAAGCATTTCACTACCGTCACATCAGTACCGTCTCCGGACCGCCCCTCGATCAAATGGCGTCATCTCGGGGTGACGGCTATCCACAGGGTGGCTGGCGTGTATGCCCCAGGGCTGTGGATGACTGTCCCCGAAGGTGACGCGTTTTAATCGGAAGGCGCTCCGGAGACGGTGCTGATGTGACGGATGAGACCAGTGGAGCGGCTCAGTGCAGCCAGTCGCCGATCCGGCGCACCGCCTCGTCGATGTCGGACGTCGGACCGGCGAAGGACAACCGGACATAGGACCCACCGCGGACGGGGTCGAAATCGATGCCCGGGGCGATCGCCACCCCGGTGTCGGCCAGCAGCTTTTCGCAGAATCCCAGGGAATCCGTGGTGAATTCGGAGACGTCGGCGTACACGTAGAACGCGCCGTCGGTCGGCGCCAGTCGGTCGATGCCGATGGCGCGCAGCCCTTCCAACAGCCCAATTCGGTTGGCGCCGTAGTGCACCAGATGCCCCTCGGACTCCGCGATCGAATCCGCCTCAAACGCAGCGACGGCCGCAAGCTGGGACAGCACGGGTGGGCAGATGGTGAAGTTGCCGGTCAGACGGTCCACCGCCCGCTGCAGCGACTGCGGCACCAGCAGCCAGCCCAACCGCCAGCCCGTCATCGCGAAGTACTTCGAAAAGCTGTTGACCACCACGGCATCTCGCGACGTGCTCCACGCGCAGGAAGTCTCCGGGGCCCCGGGGTACACCAGACCGTGGTAGACCTCGTCGCTGATCAGCCGGACTCCGGTCTCCTCGCACCAGACGGCGATCGCGGCCAACTCCGCGGGCGGGATGACGGTCCCGGTCGGATTGGCGGGGCTGGCCACCACCACCCCGGCCAGCGGCCGCTCGGCGTGCGCCGCGGCCAGCATCGCCACCGTGGGCTGGAACCTGGTGTCCGGGCCGCAGGCGATGTCGACGACCTCGCAGCCCAGCGCCGACAGGATGTTGCGGTAGCAGGGATAACCGGGGCTGGTCACCACCACCCGGTCGCCGACGTCGAAGCAGGCCAGGAACGCCAGCAGGAAGCCACCCGAGGACCCGGTGGTGATCACCACGTCGGCGGGATCGACCGCCACGCCGTGCTTCGCGTCGTAGGACTGCGCTATCGCCTCGCGCAGTTCCGGGATCCCCAGCGCCACGGTGTATCCGAGCTGGTTGCCCTCCAACGCGGCTGCCGCCGCCTCGCGGACCGGCCCCGGGGCGCCCACGCTGGGCTGCCCGGCGGACAGGTTCACCAGGTCGCCGTGGCTGCGCTGCCGCTCAGCGGCGGCCAGCCAGACGTCCATGACATAGAACGGCGGGATACCCGCTCTCAGCGCGGTCTTCACCCTTACGAGGTTACGGGGGTCCCCAATGCCTCGGCTTCCAGGCCGCGCAGGAACTCGACGGGCTGGCCGAGCAGCTGGGCGTTGGCGTGCGCGCGCTTGAAGTACAGCTGGATGTCGTGCTCCCAGGTGATCGCGATGCCGCCGTGCATCTGCACCGCCTCGGCGGCCACGTCGCGGAACGCCTCGGTGGCGGTGACGTGGGCCAACGCGGCCGTGGTCGACGACGGATCGGCGACGGCCTCCTCCACCACCGCGCCGGCGGTCTGCACCTTGACGTACAGATCCGCCATGCGGTGCTTGAGCGCCTGGAAGCTGCCGATCGGCCGGCCGAACTGCACCCGTTCCTTGGTGTACTCGACCGTGAGATCCAGGCACCGCGCGGCCGCACCCACCGATTCGGCGGCCAGCAGGATCGCGGCGACCTCGGCCAGTCCCGGGTCGGCGCCCAACGCCTCGGTCGCCGCCGGCTGCACCCTCGCCAACCGGCGGGTCAGATCCATCGTCGGATGTGCAGTCGCGGTGAACTCGGTCCAGCGGCTCAGCGTGCCGTCGGCCACGCCCACCACCACATCGGCCACGTCCCCGTGCATCACGTAGTCGGGGTCCAGGGCCGCCGCGCCGACCAGCGCCCCGGCGGCCAACTGCTCGAGCGTCCCGGCGTCCGGGGTCTCGGCGGCCAGCAGCGCCATTTCGGTCAGCGTCGTGCCCAGCAGGGGCGAGGGCACCAGCGCCCGGCCCAGTTCGGTGACGACGGCCGCGGCGTCGGCGAGTTCGCCGCCGGCCCCGCCGAACTCCTCGGGCACCACCAGCGCGGCGACGCCCACCTGCTCGCACAGCAGCGTCCACAACTTCCGGTCATAGCCGGCCTCGGACTCCATCGCGGCGCGAACCTGTTCGGGCCCCGCATGTTTGGCCACCAGGTCCCGGACGGTCTGGACCAGCAGGGTGCGTTCCTCGGTGGTGGTCACAATGCCTCCAATACGCGTCGCCGGTGATAGGTCGGGTCACCCCAGGCCGAGCGCAACGCCTGCGCGCGCAGGAGTAGCAGGCCCAGGTCGTGTTCCTGGGTGAAGCCGATCGCGCCGTGGGTCTGCAGCGCCGAACGCGCGGCCAGCAAGCCGGCCTCGGCGGCCGCGACCTTGGCCGCACTGACGTCGCGGGCCGTGTCCTGGCTCTGCTCACCCAGCGACAGCGCGGCGCCGAACACCAACGGCCGGGCCAACTCCAGGGCGATGTGCACATCGGCGAGCTTGTGCTTGATCGCCTGATACGAACCGATCACCCGGCCGAACTGGGTGCGCTGCTTGGCGTAGTCGACCGAGGCGTCCAGCATGGCCTGGCCCGCACCAACCAGTTGGGCCGCGGTGAGCAGCGCGCCGAATTGCGCGGCCCGCTCGACGTCGGCGTCCCAGCCGGACCCCTCGGCGGTGACGTCGAAGAGTCGCCGGCTCGGGTCCACCGAGTCGTGGCCGTCGCCGGCGAGGCCCTCGTGCACCCGCTGGTCGGCGAGCAGCGTCAGGCCGGCGAAGTCGGCGCTGACCGCACGCGGCTGCAGCGGTGCGGCCACCGTGGCGATCAACTCGCCGGCGGCCAGCGCGGCGCAGCGCAGCGCCGCGGCCTCGCTGCCGGCCAACAGCACCGGCGCCACCGCGATCGATTCGGTGACCGGCCCGGGCACACACCAGTAGCCCAGCCGCTCGCCGGCGACCACCAGGTCCACCGGGTGCGCGCCGATCCCGTCGTGTTCCTCGGCCACATTCAGCGCGGTGACGCCGAGGTCGGCCAGGGTGGACCACACCTTGCGGGCCGGGGCGGTGTCCCCGGCCGACCAGGCGCGCACCGCGGCCGGCAGGTCGGCGGAACCCAGCGCCGCGTCGATGCTCGCGGCGAAGTCGTGCTGCTGTTCGTCCAGTTCGAAGTTCATTTGGCTTTGGCCTCCCGGGGCAGCCCCAGCAGCCGCTCGGCGATGATGTTGCGCTGAATCTCGTTGGTACCGGCGTAGATCGGGCCGCCGAGGGCGAACAGGTAGCCCTCGGCCCAGCCGTCGGCGAGTTCCCCGTCGGCGCCGCGCAGGTCCAGGGCGGTCTGGTGCAGGTCGACGTCGAGCTCGGACCAGAACACCTTGGTCACCGAGGACTCCGCCCCCAGCTCCCCGCCGCCGACCAACCGGGTCACGGTGCCGAAGGTCTGTAGGCGGTAGGCCTGCGCCTTGATCCAGGCGTCGGCGACGCGGCCGCCGAACTCCACCCGGGTGGCGTCGTCGGACTGCGACTTCCACAGCTGCACCAGCCGATCGGCGGCCGCGGTGAAGCGGGCCGGGCTGCGCAGCGACATGCCGCGCTCGTTGCTCGACGTGCTCATCGCGGCCCGCCAGCCCTCGTTCGGCGCGCCGATGACGTCCTCGTCGGGCACGAACACGTCGTCGAGGAAGATCTCGCCGAATCCGGTGTCCCCGCCGAGTTGTGCGATGGGCCGCACCGTGATGCCGTCGGCCTTCAGGTCGAACATGAAATAGGTCAGGCCGTGGTGGCGCTGGGCTTCCGGATCGGACCGGAACAGCCCGAAGGCCATGTCGCCGAACGGCGCTCGCGAACTCCAGATCTTCTGACCGTTGAGCTTCCAGCCGCCGTCGGTCTTGGTGGCGGTGGCCCGCAGCGAGGCCAGGTCACTGCCCGACTCCGGCTCCGACCAGGCCTGGGCCCAGATCTGCTCGCCGCTGGCCATCTTCGGCAGGATGCGTTCCAGTTGTTCCTCGGTGCCGTGCGCGAACAGCGTCGGCGCCAGCATCGAGGTGCCGTTGGCGCTCGCGCGCCCCGGCGCGCCGGCGTGGAAGTACTCCTCCTCGTAGGCCACCCACTCGAGCAGCGACGCATCGCGCCCGCCGTAGCGCTGCGGCCAGGTGATCACCGAAAGTCCGGCGTCGTAGAGGATCTTGTCCCAGCGCCGGTGCTGCTCGAAGCCCTCGGCGGTGTCGTAGGACTTGGTCGGAAAGTCGTCGCGATGGGCGGTCAGGAAGTCGCGGACCTCGGCGCGCAGCGCGTCGGCCTCCTCGGTGAAGTGGAGATCCATCAGACCCTTTCCCTCAGCTGCGGTTTGACCACCTTGCCGCCGGGGTTGCGCGGCAGGGCGGCAAGGAATTCCACCGATCGGGGCACCTTGAAGTTGGCCAGATGTGCCCGGGTGTGGGCGATTACCGTCGGCTCATCGAGGTCGGCGTCGGGCAGTCGGACGACGAACGCCTTGCCCACCTCGCCGAGACGTTCGTCGGGCACGCCGATGACGGCGGCCTCGGCGACCCCGGGCAGCCGGGCCAGCACCTGCTCGATCTCGGCGGGGTAGACGTTGAACCCGCCACAGATGTACATGTCCTTCAGCCGGTCGGTGATGCGCAGATTGCCTGCGGCATCGAGGGTTCCGACGTCGCCGGTGTGCAGCCAGCCGTCGGCGTCGATGGCCGCGGCGGTGGCGTCCGAGTCGTCGAGGTAGCCGAGCATCACGTTCGGACCGCGCAACAGCACCTCCCCGGCGTCGTCGCCGTCCGAGGCGTCGATGCGCAGTTCGAAGTCGGCGATGGGCCGCCCGCAGGTGGTGGCGACGGTGACGGCGTCGTCGGTGGCGCGGCACATGGTGCCGAAGCCGGCGGCCTCGGTCAGCCCGTAGGCCGTGAGCACGATGTCGATGTCGAGTTCGGACTGCATCCGTTCGATCAGCACGACCGGCACGACGGCCGCGCCGGTCACGGCAAACCGCAGCGAACTCAGGTCGTAGTCGGCGCGGCGGGGGTGGTCGAGCAGCGTCTGGTAGATGGTCGGCGGGCCCGGCAGCACCGTGGCGCGGTGTTCGGCGACGGCGCGCATGGTTTCTTCGGGGTCGAAGGTCAGCTGCGGGATCAGCGTCGCGCCGGTCTGCAGGCACGCCAGGATGCCGGCCTTGTAGCCGAAGTTGTGGAAGAACGGGTTGATGCACAGGTAGCGGTCGGTGCTGATGATCTGGCCGCACGCGGCCCACGCCGCCGGCCCGGCCAGCGACTGCCGGTGCGCGCACAGCACACCTTTGCTGCGGCCGGTGGTGCCGGAGGTGAACAGGACGTCGGCGACGTCGTCGGGGCGCACCGCGGCGGCCCGCGCGTCGGCGGTCTCGACGAGTGCGGGATCCGCGCCGCGGGCCGTGAACTCGTCCCAGGTCCCGTCGGCGGCCTCGATCGGCACCCGCACGATGTGGCGCAGCGCGGGCAGTGCGGCGGTGTCGAGTTCGGCGACCCGGTCGGCACCGAGGAACTCACCCATCGCGACCAAGACCGGTGCGGCGGTGCGCGCGAGGATGTCGGCGGCCTCGGAGGCGGTGTAGCGGGTGTTCAGCGGGACGACGACGGCGCCGGCCCAGTGGGTGGCCAGGCAGGCCACCACCCAGTGCCAGGTGTTCGGCGACCAGAGCGCGACCCGGTCGCCCGGTTGGACCCCGAGGGCGACCAGCGCCGCGGCGGCCCGGCGGACCTCCTGGCGAAGCTCGGAGTAGGTGAGTGTGCGCTCGGCGGTGACGACGGCCGGGTGGTCGGGCAGCGCGCGCGAGATGTGGTCCAGCACCGCGGGGGTGGTCTGCGCAACGGGGTTCCCCGCGCTGCCGCCCTCCTGCCCGCCGGATCGCGTCATTGATGCTCCTCTGGGTTGATTGCCCGGCTCCTCATCGGCAATTCCGCTGCGTACATCGTCGACCGGTCAACAAAGCAAGTGCTTGGTAGGTTAGCCTACAGGGATGGCGGAGGTCCAGAAGTTCCGGGCGGAGGTCCGCGAGTGGCTGGCCGACAACCTCGTCGGCGAATTTGCAGCGCTCAAAGGCCTCGGTGGTCCCGGTCGTGAGCACGAGGCGTTCGAGGAACGTCGCGCCTGGAACCAGCATCTGGCGCAGGCCGGGCTGACGTGTCTGGGATGGCCGACCGAGCACGGCGGCCGCGGCCTGTCGGTCGCGCACCGGGTGGCGTTCTATGAGGAGTACGCCCGCGCGAACGCCCCGGACAAGGTCAACCACTTCGGCGAGGAACTGCTGGGCCCCACGCTGATCGCGTTCGGCACACCCGAACAGCAGAAGCGCTTCCTGCCGCGGATTCTCGACGTCACCGAGCTGTGGTGCCAGGGGTACTCCGAGCCCGGCGCGGGCAGCGACCTGGCCAACGTGTCGACCACCGCGGTCCTCGACGGCGACCAGTGGGTGATCAACGGCCAGAAGGTGTGGACTTCCCTGGCGCACACGGCGCAGTGGTGCTTTGTGGTGGCCCGCAGCGAGAAGGGCTCCAAGCGGCACGCCGGCCTGTCCTATCTGCTGGTGCCGCTGGACCAGCCGGGGGTGCAGATCCGCCCGATTGTGCAGCTGACCGGCGATTCGGAGTTCAACGAGGTCTTCTTCGACGACGCCCGCACCGACGCCTCGCTGGTGGTCGGGGAGCCCGGCGACGGGTGGCGCATCGCGATGGGCACGCTCACCTTCGAACGCGGGGTTTCCACCCTGGGGCAGCAGATCCGTTACGCGCGTGAGCTTTCCGGAATCGTGGCCCTGGCGCAGAGCAACGGCACCATCGATGACCCGCTGATCCGGGAACGGCTGACCCGCGCCTGGGTGGGGCTGCGCGGCATGCGTTCGTATGCGCTGGCCACCATGGACGTCGAGCGCCCGGGGCAAGATAACGTGTCGAAGTTGTTGTGGGCCAACTGGCATCGCGGCCTGGGCGAGCTGGCGATGGACATCGCCGGCAAGGCCGGCCTGGTGCTCGCCGAACAGGACGGCACCCCCGACTTCGACGAGTGGCAGCGGCTGTTCCTGTTCTCCCGCTCCGACACCATCTACGGTGGCTCCAACGAAATCCAGCGCAACATCATCGCCGAGCGAGTCCTCGGCCTGCCCCGAGAGGTGAAGGGTTGATGAGTCTCTCCAGCGTTCCGGAAGAGATTGCCGGACACGGACTTCTGACCGGCAAGGTGGTGGTGGTCACCGCCGCCGCCGGCACCGGGATCGGCGCGGCGACCGCCCGCCGAGCCCTGGCCGAGGGGGCCGACGTGGTGGTCTCCGACCACCACGAGCGTCGGCTCGGCGAGACCAAGGAGCAGTTGGAAGCCCTGGGGTTGGGCCGGGTCGAGAGCGTGGTCTGCGATGTCACCTCCACCGCGCAGGTGGACGCCCTGATCGCGTCGACCACCGCGCGCCTGGGCCGGCTGGACGTCCTGGTCAACAACGCGGGACTGGGCGGTCAGACCCCCGTCGTCGACATGACCGACGAGGAATGGGACCGGGTCCTCAACGTCACGCTCACCTCGGTGCTGCGGGCCACCCGCGCCGCGCTGCGGTACTTCCGCGAGGCACAGCGCGGCGGCGTCATCGTCAACAACGCCAGCGTATTGGGTTGGCGCGCACAGCATTCCCAATCCCACTACGCGGCGGCCAAGGCCGGCGTCATGGCGCTCACCCGCTGCAGCGCCATCGAGGCGGTCGAGCACGGGGTGCGGATCAACGCCGTCTCCCCGAGCATCGCCCGGCACAAGTTTCTGGAGAAGACCAGCTCGGCCGACCTGCTGGACCGGTTGTCGTCCGACGAGGCGTTCGGCCGCGCGGCCGAGCCCTGGGAGGTCGCGGCCACCATCGCGTTTCTGGCCAGTGACTACTCGAGCTATCTGACCGGCGAGGTCATCTCGGTCTCCAGTCAGCATCCCTGACATTTTCGCGGCGGTCGGCCGCAGCAGGTTTCACCCCCAACTTCCCGGGTAGTCGGCTCAGCAGGGCAGCCCAGCGGAAGGAATTGCCATGCGAGCCGTGACCTGGCAGGGGAAGCGCAAGGTGCAGGTGGACACCGTGCCGGACCCCAAGATCGAGGAGCCGACCGACGCCATCATCGAGGTGACCTCCACCAACATCTGCGGCTCCGACCTGCATCTCTACGAGGTGCTCGGGGCCTTCATGAACTCCGGCGATGTCCTGGGCCACGAGCCCATGGGCGTCGTCCGTGAGGTCGGCAGCGCCGTGACCAACCTGGCGCCGGGGGACCGGGTGGTCATCCCGTTCCAGATCTCCTGCGGGCACTGCTTCATGTGCGATCAGAAGCTCTACACGCAGTGCGAAACCACCCAGGTTCGGCAGCAGGGGATGGGTGCGGCGCTGTTCGGCTACTCGGAGCTCTACGGCAGCGTGCCGGGCGGACAGGCCGAGTACCTGCGCGTCCCGCAGGCGCAGTTCACCCATATCAAGGTGCCGGACGGGCCGGCGGATTCCCGGTTCGTCTACCTGTCCGACGTGCTGCCCACCGCGTGGCAGTCCGTCGCGTATGCCGACATCCCCGACGGCGGGACGGTGACGGTACTGGGGCTCGGCGCCATCGGCGACATGGCCGCCCGCATCGCACACCACCTGGGCTACCGGGTGATCGGCGTGGACCTCGTCCCGGAGCGGCTGGCTCGCCTCGAGGCGCGCGGCATCGAAACTGTGGGGCTCAACGAGCCCGACGGAACGCTGGGCGACGCGATCCGCGCCCTGACGGACGGTCGCGGTCCCGATTCGGTGATCGACGCCGTCGGCATGGAGGCGCACGGCTCGCCGGTGGCCCACGCGGCCCAACAACTCACCGGCCTGCTGCCGGACGCACTGGCCAAGCCGCTGCTGCAGAAGGCTGGGGTGGACCGGCTCGACGCGCTGTACTCCGCGATCGACATCGTGCGGCGCGGCGGCACCGTGTCGCTGATCGGCGTCTACGGCGGAATGGCCGACCCGATCCCGATGCTGTCGCTGTTCGACAAGCAGGTCACGCTGCGGATGGGGCAGGCCAACGTCAAGCGCTGGGTGGACGACATCATGCCGCTGCTCACCGATGACGATCCGCTGGGTGTCGACAGCTTCGCCACCCACGTGCTGCCGCTGGAAGAGGCCCCGCACGCCTACGAGATCTTCCAGAAGAAACAGGACGGCGCGGTGAAGGTCGTCCTGCAGCCGTGAACGCGCCTACCGCGGAACCGTCGACAAGGCCGGGGTGACCCAGCGTCGCAAGAACACCCGCAACTCGGTGGGCGTGCGGGGCGGATCGCGCGGGGCGACGATCATCGACTGGATGATCCGCAGCAGGAACTCGATCAGATCGTCGATCAGCTGGTCGTCGTATCCCAGTGCGGCCCAGTCGATGTCGTTGCGAAGCAGAATTTCTCGGCAGCGCTGGATGACGTCCGGGCCCAGCATGCGGCGACTGAACTGGTGGGAGTGGTCGTTGGCCACCAGTAGGGTCAACTCGCTCTGGTGCGGAAGCCGCTCGATGATGTGGGCCACCACCTCGGCGAGTTGGTCGGTGGCGGCCAGATGTGCGATCCGGTCGGCGATCTCGTCGACGAATCCGCGCAGCGCGACGTCCGCCACCTCGGACAGCAGTTCCTCGGTGCTCGCGAAGTAGCGGTACACCGTCCGGCGGGTGATCCCCAGCGTCTCGGCGACCTCCGAGAGCGTGGGCTGGGCTTGGCCGCCGCTGCGCTGCAGGCAATGTCGGGCCGCGTCGATGATCCGCTGCCGGGCCTCCGCATCGTCGCTCGGCGGTGCGCCGGCCCAGCCCTTTCGGCCCATGTCATTGACTCTTTTCCGGTCCCGGTCAACAATGACACATGATACACCTGATGTCACAGTGTGAAATGAGTCTGCGGTCGTGACTGGCCTGCAAGTGCGGCGGCCCCGGTTCAACTTCGGCGACGCCGACGTGCCCTTCGCCTGGAACCCGCAGAATCCGCAGTTCTCGTTCTTCATGAACGCGACCTCGATGATCGCGATCGGCTTCGAGCAGATGATCGTGGCCGCAGTGCAGGAGGCCAGGCCGCTGATCACGGACCCCGCGGTGCTCGCGGAGGCCACCGCATTCCTGAAACAAGAGGCGCAGCATTCGAGTTCGCACCGCAAGCACGTCGCGGCGCTGATCGCGCACTACCCCGGTCTGCAGGAGACCTTCGACGCGGTCAACGCCGCGTTCGACGAGGTCACCGCGACCACCCCGCTGAACTTCCGCCTCGCCTACATCGCCGATCTCGAGGCCACCTTCACCCCCGCGTTCAAGCTCATGCTGGACAACGAGCGCACGCTGTTCCGCCCCGGCGACGACCGGGTCGCGTCGTTGTTCCTGTGGCACTTCGTCGAGGAGGTGGAGCACCGCAGCTCGGCGTTGGTCATCTACGACGCCGTGGTGGGCGACCGCTGGTACCGCATGCGGGCGCTGCCCGCCACGCTGCGTCATCTGGTGCAGGTCAGCCGGATCCTCACTGAAGGGGTGAACAGGCATGTGCCGCTGCAGGATCGGGGCGTCGATGCCCGCACCTTTGTCCCGGCGGACCGAGTGCGACTGGCGCTCCGGCAGCGCTTCTCCCCGGATCCGGAACCCATTCCGAGATCGGTGCCGGCGTTCCACAGCGTGCCCTGGCGGGAGAAGCTGGCATCGGTCGGACGAGTCCTGCTGAGCCAGACTCCATTTCACGACCCGAACCATCAGCCGCTACCGCGGTTCGCCGAGCGCTGGTTCCGGCGCTACGACGAGGGTGCGGACGTGACGCGCTGGTATGCCGCCGAGCACGCGGGATAGGGCGCCGGCATGACGCAATGTACCGAGGCGTTCGACCGGGTCGCGATTCCGTTGGGGGAGTACAGCTGCCGGGACGCGCCGGCGGTGCTGCACCTGCGCAACCCGCTGGGCCTGGCCGGCCCGACACTGCCGATCATCGAGCTGATGATGGTCTTCGGCGCGGTGCTGGCCCTGTGGTGGTCGATCCGTCGGCTGCGCCGCGACGGCGATCCCGTCAACCTCGTCCTGTGGTGCGCGACGGTCGTCTACCTGTTCGTCATCGAGATCCCGCTGTACTTCCCGAACGTCTTCGGGATCCAGGACTTTCTCGGCGTGGTGTTCGTGCACAACGCCTTCACCGTGCAGTTCCTCTTCGACCGGCTGCCGCTGTACATCGTGGCGCTCTATCCCGCGTTGATCACGCTGTCCTACGAGATCGTCCGCGTCCTGGGGGTATTCCGGCGGCGGCACGGCGCCGTGGTCGGGGCGGCCTGCGTCGGCGTGGTCCATCACGTCTTCTACGAAATCTTCGACCAACTCGGCCCGCAGCTGCGCTGGTGGGCCTGGGACACCGAAAACCCGATGAACCGGCCGATGTTCGCCTCGGTGCCGTTGACCAGCGTGGTGATCTTCGCGGCGCTGGGGCCGTTCGTCGTCACCCTGCTCACCCAATTGCTGGTCGGCCGCCGCGCGGCCGACCGGCCGTTCGGTGGGGTCGGGCTGCTGGGATGGACCGTGCTGATCGGCGCCCTGGTACCGGTCGGTCTGGCGATCCTGGGCGCGCCGTTCTCGGCGCTGTCGGCCCTCGGCCCGGACAACGTCACGGCCCAGGCCGTCGTCCTGAGCGCCGAGTTGGTGGTGCTGGCGGCGATCGCGGTGCCGACGCTGGTCGTCCAGTACCGACGCGGGGAACCGGCCGACGATGCCGAGCCCAACGCGTTCCTTCGGATCTTCGGCCCGGTCTATCTGCTGACCCTGGGGGCGCTGTGGCTGGTGGCGTTGCCGGCCTACCTCGGCGCCGAAGACGGGATCACCGCCGACGGCACGCCGACCGGCAGCCTCGCCTACGCCGCGCTCTGCTTTGTGGCCGGTGGTGCAGTGTTGGCGGCCGCGCTGAAGGTGCGCGCCAGGGTGGCCCCGCTTCGACGTAGGGAAGCGGGGCCACCCGCGCGGGTCTAGCTGTCGCCCGAATCGCTGCCGGAGTCGCGCGAGCCGTTGCCGCCGGAGTTACTGCCGCCGGAATCGCCGGAGCTGCCGCCGGAGTCGCCGGAGCTGCCGCCGGAGTCGCCGTCGGCGGCCGACTCGCCGCGTGCAGGCTTGTCATCGCGGCCACTCAGGTTCTTCAGCGAGTTCTTCACGTTGGTACGAATACCGTTGAGCCGCTTGTTGACCTGATCGCCCGCATCCTTCAGCGACGCGCGCAGCTTCTGGGCTGGGCGGGCCGGCTTGGTGCCGGTCGTACCGAGTTCCGCCGTTTCGATCGCGGCTTCGGCGAGTGCCTCGTCAGGGGCGGTCACCTCTGTGGTCGTGGCCGCGGCGGGCTCGACCTCGACCTCGGCTTTGATCTCGGTCTTGACTTCGGCCGCGGTCGTGATTTCGGCCGCGGGCTCCGTGGCGGTTCCGGCCGTTGCCGACGCGTCGTCGAGTTCGGTTGCGACATCGAGCGTGACGGTCTTCGCGACCAGGGCCGTCGATGCCGCGCCGGGGTCCGGCGACAGCGCAGTGAAGCCGGGTAGGTCGGTCACGCTGCCCAGCACATCCTGACGGTCCGCGCCCGGGGTTGCGATGGAGTCCGCGATGCCCGCGAGCGCGGACAACACCGTCGCGATGGCGCCGCCCGCAATCCAGCCCTGCGGTGCGTTCAGCAGGCCGCTGGTCATCGTGCCGTGAATCTCGTACCCGTTGAGCAGGGCGCCGGTGAGCGTCGCCGGCGCATTGACGAGGGTGCTGACCAACTCGGCAACCTCGCCGTTGGTCGCGGCGCCGGCCAGCTCTTCCAAGGTGTGACCGCTGGCGGCCGCGACCGCGGTCAACGGGCCGAGCAGTCCGTTGACCACCAGCGCCGGCAGGTTCACGGGCAGTTCCTGGACCAGGTGTGCCAGATTCTCGAACGGCTGGGCGATGGCGGGCCAGGCCTCGCTCACGCCCCCGATCAGCGGCAGCCCGAGCAGCAGGAAACTGGACGCCACGGCGGTGAATCCCGTTTCGTACTGGCCGGCCGCGATCAGGTCGAAGCCTTCCTGCAGCGCCGCTGGGAAGCTCATCCACCCTTCCGGTGCGAACGCGTCCTTGAAGCCGTCGATCGTCGTCTGTGCCGCGCTGCTCAAGACGTTCGCGGAGTGCAGCTGGTTGGCGAGGATCTGGGTGAGGATCGGCGCGGGGTCCGCGAGCCAGACTTCGCCGAGTCCGCCGATGTGCTGTCCGGCGGTGCCGAAGACTTCGCCCCACAGCTGCAGTGGATTGGTCAGCGCGGAGAGTTCGACCGACACAGCCGAGGCATGGATCGCCGGTAGCTGTACATCTGGGGCCGGCGCTGCGATGGGGCTGATCGCAATTGCGCTGGCGCAGACCAGCGCCACACCGGCGGCCAAGGGGGATCGAACAGAGACTTGCATGGACTCTCCTTTACGAGGGCGTAAATCAGACACCGGAAGTTACCCCGCAGTAAGTTCGCCTGTCCGCGAGATTCAAAAGATCTTTCGGGCACCCCGACTGCCGCAGTAGCCGCCGCAAATCGCGGCGGGTGATGATGAAGATGCTGGTAGTGGGGTGGAGATGGGAATCGACTCGGGGGCCGTGCCGCCGCGCGCAGGAGCCCAGGCAAGGGTTGGTCGCTATTTGCTAGATCTGGCCGACGGTCGCCAGGTAAGTTAAGTTATCAGCGTTAACGGGGCCGCCAGCTCGTCGGCCGGGGTAGCGGACTCGGCGCCCGCGATCGGTGGGGGCACCCCCTTGGTGCGGGTTCTATGTTGTCGTCGCTGCAGCGGATTTTCCCGGAAGGCGCGAGGGTTAATTGTTGAACTGGCAACTAAATGGCACGGTGGGCCACTTTCGAAGTCGGTGGATTCCGTTGGCGGGCCCGTCGGCCACGCGTCGGGTCCGCCCGCGGTCGCATCGCGACTTCGGGGCGAGGGTTGAACTCGGGTAGGTTTGAGGTCGATCAGGCACAGATGGCCTGGTGGGTGGGGCTCATGGCAGCTCGAACCGCCCGGACCGTCAGCGTTCGCAACAGTTCTGAGAGGACCGATTCGGTGACGAAGTTGACCCTGTGGATCGGCGGCCTGCTGGTCGCCACCGGCGTGATCGCCTACATCGTGACCGCCGCGGCCAGCGTCACAGCGCTCATTCCCGCCTTCGTCGGGATCCTCCTGGTGGTGGCCGGTCTGATCGCGCGCAAACCCGACCTGCACCGACACGCGATCCACGCGGCGCTGGTCATCGCGCTGCTGGGCGCGCTGGGTTCGCTGTCGCGGGTGGTCAAGCTGGGCGAGGTGTTCGACGGCACCTCCGAGGTGCCGGCCGCCATCATCGTCAGCACCATCATGTTCGTGCTGCTGGTCATCTACGTCGTCGCCGGCGTGCGGTCGTTCATCGCGGCGCGGCGCGCGCGTGAGGGCAGCAGCGGCACCGCCGCCTGACCCGAGGCCCCTTCTCGTACTGCGTGAGCGGGCGGCGCTGGGGGCTCCATACCTTCTCGTGAGCGGGCTGGGGTCCCCCGCTTGCAGGGGCGTCCCCGGCCGCCACGCCGCGCAGTTTCCCGGTTTTGTGCACGTTCGCGGCCCCCGCGCGGCCTCTAGTCACCTAGCAAGCGCTTGGTTGATAGGATGACCGCCATGGCGTCCGATCCGCCCAGTCAGCCCGCCAGTCGGCGCGAGGAGTTGCTCGCGTTGGCTGCCTCGATGATGGCCGAGCGCGGCTTGCGGGCCACGACCGTGCGCGATATCGCCGACGCGGCGGGCATCCTGTCCGGCAGCCTCTACCACCACTTCGCCTCGAAAGAGGAGATGGTCGACGAGGTGCTGCGCAGCTTCCTGGACTGGTTGTTCGACCGCTACCAGCAGATCATCGACACCGAGCCCAACCCGTTGGAGCGGCTCAAGGGACTCTTCCTCGCGTCGTTCGAGGCGATCGAACACCGCCACGCCCAAGTCGTCATCTACCAGGACGAGGCCAAGCGGTTGTCGTCGCAGCCGCGCTTCTCCTATGTCGAGGAACGCAACCGCGAGCAACGCAAGATGTGGGTCGACGTCCTCAACCAGGGCGTCAAGGAGGGCTATTTCCGTCCCGACCTCGACGTCGACCTGGTGTATCGGTTCATCCGCGACACCACTTGGGTGTCGGTGCGCTGGTATCAGCCGGGCGGCGAACTGACCGCCGAACAGGTGGGCGTGCAGTACCTGGCCATCGTGCTCGGTGGCATCACCAAAGACGTTGTCGAAGAGAAGAACTCGTAAGGAGACGAAATGGCTGAGGCGTACGTTGTCGACGCGGTGCGCACCGCGGTCGGAAAGCGCGGCGGAGCCCTGGCCGGGGTGCACCCGGTCGATCTCGGCGCGCTGGCCTGGCGTGGACTGCTCGACCGGGTCGACGTCGACCCCGCCGCGGTGGACGACGTGATCGCCGGTTGCGTGGACGCCATCGGCGGTCAGGCCGGCAACATCGCCCGGCTGTCCTGGCTGGCGGCGGGCTACCCCGAGGAGGTTCCCGGCGTCACCGTGGACCGCCAGTGCGGCTCCAGTCAGCAGGCCATTTCCTTTGGTGCACAGGCGATCATGTCCGGTACCGCCGATCTGATCGTGGCCGGCGGCATGCAGAACATGAGTCAGATCCCGATCAGCTCGGCGATGACCGTCGGCGAGCAGTTCGGCTTCACCTCGCCCACCAACGAGTCCAAGTCCTGGCTGCACCGCTACGGCGACCAGGAGATCTCGCAGTTCCGCGGTTCGGAACTGATCGCCGAGAAATGGGGCCTGTCGCGCGAGGACATGGAGAAGTTCTCGCTGCACAGCCACGAGAAGGCGTTCGAGGCGATCCGCGGCGGCAACTTCGACAACGAGATCCTCACGGTGGACACCGAAAGCGGTCCGTTCCGGGTCGACGAGGGGCCGCGCGAATCCTCGCTGGAGAAGCTCGCGGGCCTGAAGACCCTCGTCGACGGCGGTCGGCTGACGGCGGCCATGGCAAGCCAGATCTCCGACGGTGCCAGCGCGGTGCTGCTGGCCTCAGAAAGCGCAGTGCAGGCTCACGGCCTGAAGCCGCGCGCACGGATCCACCACATCAGCACCCGCGGGGCCGATCCGGTGCTCATGCTCACCGGCCCCATCCCGGCCACGCGCTACGCGCTGGAGAAGACCGGGCTGTCGATCGACGACATCGACACCGTCGAGATCAACGAGGCGTTCGCCCCCGTGGTGATGGCCTGGCTCAAGGAGACCAACGCGGACCCGGCGAAGGTCAACCCCAACGGCGGTGCGATCGCGCTGGGCCACCCGCTGGGCGCCACCGGTGCCAAGCTGTTCGCCACCATGCTGAACACCTTGGAGCGCACCGGCGGTCGCTACGGACTGCAGACGATGTGCGAGGGCGGCGGCACCGCCAACGTCACCATCATCGAGCGCCTCTGATCAGTGGTCGTGTAGCACCACGCCGCGGACGTTGCGGCCCTGCCGCATGTCCTCGTAGCCCTCGTTGACCTCGGCGAGCTTGTACTCGTGGGTGACGGTCTCGTCGAGCAGCAGCTGGCCCTGCCGGTACAGGTTGAGCAGCCGCGGGATGTCGGCGCGCGGGTTGGCCTCGCCGTAGAGGCTGCCCAGCAGCCGCTTCTGGAACAGCGTGAACATCATCATCGACAGGGTCGGCGCCGTGTCGGCCATGGTGGCGAGGGCCGTCATCACCACCGCGCCGCCCTTGCGGATGATGTTGGCGGCCTCCTCGATCTGACCGCCCTCGAGCAGGCCCATCGTGAGAATGGCCGAGTCGGCCATGACCCCGCGGGTCAGCTCCGCGACCAGCGCGGTGGCCTCCGCCATCGAGGTGACGAAGTGCGTGGCGCCGAACTGCAGGGCCTGGTCGCGCTTGGCCTCGACGGGTTCGACGACGACGATCTTCTCGGCGCCGGCCAGCCGGGCGCCCTGGACCGCGCCGCTGCCGATCCCACCGAAGCCGATCACCACGACGGTGTCGCCGGGCCGGACGTCGGCGGTGTTGACCGCCGAACCCCAGCCCGTGGTGACGCCGCAGCCCAGCAGGCAGGCCCGCGACAGCGGGATGTCGTCGTCGATCTTGACGATCGAGGCCTCCGGCACGGTGCCGTACTGGGAGAAGGTGCCCACCAGCGCCATCACGCCGATGTCCTTGCCGTCCAGGTGGCGACGGTAGGTGCCGTCGATCTGGGTGCCGGCCATGACCATGGCGCCGAGGTCGCACAGGTTCTGGTGACCCGTCGAACAGAACCGGCAGCGGCCGCACGCCGGCAGGAACGAGGCCACCACGTGGTCGCCGGGCTGCAGGCCGATGACCCCGGGACCGACCTCCCGCACGATGCCCGCACCCTCGTGCCCGCCGATCATCGGGAGCGGCGCGGGCAGATCGCCGGTGCGGATGTGCTCGTCGGAGTGGCACAGGCCGGTGGCCTCCCACGAGACCAGCACTTCGCCGTCCTTCGGGGGATCGAGATCGATCTCCTCGACGGTCCAGTCGCCGCCGTACTCCCAGAGAATCGCCGCGTTCGTTTTCATGTTGCCTCCGAGAGCCGAGTGAGAAGTGTGTTGGCCCGAGTCTATGAAGCCCGACGATCGCTTGCGCGGTTTCGACGGGCTCAGTTCAGCGCCAGCACCAGGCCGGCCATCGCGATGAGCCAACTGGCGAAGCTGCCCACCAGGAAGTACTCGGTCACCTCGTCGATCCCGGCGCCGTTGTTCTCCTTGCGCTGGGCGTTGAGTTCGGGGAAGCGGATGATGCCCTTGGCAGCGACCACCGCCGAGGCGGCGCCGATCTGGCCGCCCAATCCCAACCCGACGATGAGCAGCCGCTCCATGGGGCCCAGCAGCCGGCCGCCCTTGAGCCGGTCGGAGGGCTGCGGCTGTCCGGCCGGGCGGACCGCGCCCACGGCGCCAAGGATCAACCGCACCAACTGATTTGCGGTCACCAGCTGCAGCAGCACCACGGCGAAGATCATCAGCGCGCGGTCCGGTTCGAGGTCGCCGAGGCCGACCCAGCGCAGCCAGTCCGCCACCGGACCGTCGACCGGGGACGTCCAACCGGCCAACACCAGCAGCAGCGCGACGGTGCCGCCGAACACCGTCAGTGCCCGGCCCTCGCGGGTGCCGGTCCGCTCGGCGGTGGCGCTCAGGTGCACCCACAGCACCGCGGCCGCGGCGGCGACGGTCAGCAGCACAATGTCGCCGAAGCGCCACAGCCCGGCCAGCAGGGCGCCGGCGAGGACCACCACGGGTCCCGCGGCCAGCGCCGGCCAGCGGCGCTCGGTGAGCTTGCGGCAGAGGTCGGCGAGCCCGACCGCAGACAGGAAGACCGCGAGCGCGCTCACCGGAGTTGTCGCAGTTCGTCGGCGGCCGCGACGATGAGGTCCAGCCCCGCCCGGCCGGCGCGCTGCGACACCGCCGAGGCGCTGATCCGCTCCGCCATGGCCAACTCCTTCTTCGACCGCCCCGCGCGCAGGCCCGCCAGTAGTCGCAGGGACCGTTCGTCCAGCGATCCAAGCAGATGGTCCCGACACATCAGGGCGGCGTTGACGGCGTGTGGATCGGTGCCGTCGTCGGTGGCGGTGCGGAAGGCCGTGCGTAGCTGCGTGAACCCGGGTTGCTCCTGCTGGGCCGACACCCACTCGATGGCCTCGCGGGCGGCCCACCAGCCCGGGCCGTCCTGAATGCCCGAGTCCGTGTCGAGTTTGGTCACGGCGCCCCAGCCGATGCCGAACCGGATGTCGATGTCCGGGGTCAGCAGCAGGCGCAGCGTGAAGGCGGCGTCGATCGCGTGGCCGACGGTGGCGAAGGTGCCCTGGAACTCGTCGCCGACGGTGAGCGCGGGTGGGTCGGTCGCGTCGTCACCGAGCGTGGCCAACGCGGCGGTCAGCCGGTCGTGCAGGGCGCGGCGATCCGGGAACGCCCGCGACCCCACGACGTCACCGATCAGGGTGGCGACGACGGATGAAGCCGTGCGCTTCGCAGCCGACATATGAAGATCATAGCTTCATAATCATAAAATGAAGCTAATTGCTTCAATCGGTGATCTGGGCGGCGGCACCGCGGAGGTGCTCGACGGCCTGGTCGACGATCGCGTCGATGAGTTCCGCACACGACGGCAGATCCTCGAGAATGCCGGCGACCTGCCCGGAGGCCAGCACACCCGCGTCGGTGTTGCCCTCGACCAGGCCGGCCTTGAGCAGCATCGGGGTGTTGGCCGCCATCACCACCTGCGACCAGGTCAGGTCCTTGCCGCGGCGCATGGCCAGCCCGTCTTTGACGATCGAGGACCAGGTCATACCGGTCATCTTCTTGAACTTCTGGGCGTTGCCCACCGCCGCGGTGAAGCCCCGCACCGGGGAACCACTTTCGAGCTTCTCGACCAACCCGGTCCGCAGCACGCGGTGCGGCATCCCGTCGACCCGCGTGGAGACCACGGTGCCGTCGAGACCGGCCTGCAGATAGCGCTGCTTGACCTCGTCGGGCACCGTCGAGTCCGACGTGAGCAGGAACCGGGTGCCCATCGCGACGCCGGCCGCGCCGTAGGACAGCGCCGCCGCCAGGCCGCGACCGTCGAAGAAGCCACCGGCGGCCACCACCGGCATCCCGGTGTCGGCCACGGCGTCGAGCACCGACGGCAGCAGCAGCGTGGTCGCCACCGGCCCGGTGTGCCCGCCGCCCTCGCCGCCCTGCACGATCACCGCGTCGGCGCCCCAGCCGGCGACCTTCTTGGCGTGTTTGGCCGCGCCGACGGACGGGATCACCACGACGCCGGCGTCCTTGAGCTTGGCGATCAGATCGGGTTTGGGGGCCAACGCGAACGAGGCGACCTTGACGCCCTCGCGGATGAGTAGGTCCACCCGGTCGTTGGCGTCCCCGGCATCGGCGCGGATGTTGATGCCGAACGGCTTGTCGGTGGCCGCCTTGACCTTGGTCACCGCGGTCTCGAGTTCCGCGAGCGTCATGGTCGCCGAGGCCAGGATGCCGAGGCCGCCGGCGTTGGAGGTGGCGGCCACCAGCCGGGCCCCCGCCACCCAGCCCATGCCGGTCTGGACGACGGGGTGTTCGATGCCGACCAGCTCGGTCAGCGCTGTGGTGAGCTTGCCCATGGTCTAGGCCTTGACTTCCTTGTCCCGCAGTGACTTCGGATCGATCACCTCGCGCAGCAGCTCGAGCTCCTCGACCTCGGGCATCCGGGTGACCTCGGCGGTGTCGAGACCGTGCACCTCGAACGAGGTGTTCTCGGCGACCTGATCGGCCTCCACCCCGGGGTGCAGCGACAGCGCCCGCATGGTGCGCTCCGGGCCGCCGAAGTCGAACACGCCGAGGTTGGTGACCACCCGGTAGATGTTCGCGAACCGGTAGGCAGGGTTGTCGGAATCAACCTTGTCCCAGCCGATTCCGGACACGATGTCGACGGAGTCGCAGAACACGCGCCGCGAGTGGTTGCCCACCCAGTAGCTGGTGGCGTGGTTGATGGTGTTGCCGGGTGCCCCGCGCACGCCGAACATCTGCCGGGTGGGGTGCTGGATCGGCCCGAACGCCGACAGGTTCTGATTGCCATACCGGTCAATCTGATTGGCGCCCATCACCACGTGTCGTCGGCCCCACGCCAGGGTTTCGAACACCCGTCCGAAGGGCATCCAGCCCTCGATCTCGGCGGGTGCGCCGATGGCGGGGGTGTCAGCGATCAGCCGGGCCTCACCGTCGGTCAGCAGGATGTCCGGTGCGAAGGTCAGCCGGGCCAGCCGGGCGCCGATCGACACGACCGTCGTCATGGGGCTGACCATGATCTCGCCCGCATCGCGGAACAGTTCGGCGCACGCCACCGCGCAGACTTCGGCGCGACTCACGCTGATCATGCCTGGACTCCCTCGGTGAACTTCTGCACGGCGGCCTGGTAGTCGGCCTCGCTGCCGGACAGGTAGGTGGCGACGAACTGCTGCCAGGTCTCGTCGGACCCGGCGGCCTCGGCGTAGTGCCGCTGGAACTTCTCGTCGCGGCGGTAGTCCGGTTCGGCGGTGGTGAAGTGGGCGCCGCCCGGGGCCTCCACCACGGCGTCGACCATCATCCGGTTGACCAGGAGCGCCTGCGGTGGCACGGCTTTCACCAGTTCCTCGGTCGACACCACCTTCTCCACCGACAGCAGGCGCCGCTCGGCGGCCATCAGGAACAGATCGTCGAAGTACGGGTCGATCCCGGTGTAGGCCGCATTGCCTTGGGCGTCCCCGAGATTCAGGTGCACGAACGCCGCATCCAGGTTCAGCGCGGGCATGGCGATCAGCTCTTCGTAGCCCTCGCCGGTCGGGTAGGGCGAGCGGACGGTCTTGAGCTCGTCGCCCCAGAACCGCCGCACGTCGCTGCCCAGCCCCGCGCGGATCGGCAGGAACGGCAGCCGCTGGGCGGCGGCCTGCAGCCCGCAGCGGACCATGCCCTCGTCCATCTCGCGGGCCTCGATGGCGCCGGAGGTGCGAGCCTTGGCGAACCACGGGTCGTAGAACGGCGGCGAGTCCAAGGACACGAAGCCGTAGTAGACCCGCTTGACCTTGCCGGCTGCGCAGAGCAGGCCGAGATCGGGCCCGCCGTAGGTGACGACGGTCAGGTCGGTGACGTCGGTGCGAAGCAGGGCGCGGACGAACGCCATCGGCTTGCGCCGCGAGCCCCAGCCGCCGATGCCGATCGTCATGCCGCTCTCGATCGACGCGACGGCGTCATCCAGAGTTGTTCTCTTGTCGGTCATTTTTCCCCTTCTCGCTGCGCTCGTGCCCGCCGAATCACTTGGCTCCCTTGTCAGTGCCGGCGAAGGCGTCACGGTGCTCGTCGGACACACCGGCCAGGTTGAGTTCGAACGTGAAGCCCTGCTCCATGCGGTATCTCGCGTTGACCGGCTGTACGTCGATGAAGTTCAGCGCCTCCTTGGCGGCCCGGATCACGCGGGTGTCCTTGCTCGCGATGTCGCGGGCGACACGCAGCGCGGACTCGTCGAGTTCGGCGCGGGGTACCACCTCGTGCACCGATCCGAAGTGGTGCAGGGTCTCGGCGTCCACGGTGGCCGCGGTGAAGAACAGTCGACGCATCAGATGCTGGGGCACCAGCCGGGACAGGTGGGTGGCCGCGCCGAGGGCTCCGCGTTCCACCTCGGGGAGGCCGAACTTGGCGTCGTCGGAGGCGACGATGACGTCGGCGTTGCCGACCAGGCCGATGCCGCCGCCGACGCAGAAGCCGTTGACCGCGGCGATCACCGGGACCTCGCATTCGTAGACCGCTTTGAAGGCCGCGTAGCAGCCGCGGTTGGCGTCGATCAGCGCGGTGAAGCCCTCGGTGTTCTGCATCTCCTTGATGTCCACGCCGGCGTTGAACCCGCGGCCCTCGGCGCGCAGGATCACCACGTGGGTGCTGCGGTCGCGGCCGGCCGCGGTGATGGCGTCGGCGAGTTCGAACCAGCCGGCCGAGGGGATCGCGTTGACCGGCGGGTAGTTGACGGTGACCGAGACGATGCCCGGTTCGACTGTCTGGGTGGTGATCGTCATCGAGTCACTTCCTGGAGGGGTCGCTACCTAAGCAAGCACTTGCTTGGTACGCTAGCACAGTGACTGACGCGGCTGGAATCAATCTGCAACTGGACGGTCGGGTGGTTCTGGTCACCGGTGGCGTCCGCGGTGTCGGGGCCGGCATCAGCGCCGTCTTCGCCGGTCAGGGCGCCACGGTGGTGACGTGCGCGCGCCGCCCGGTGGGGGGATCGCCGTACGAGTTCCATCCCTGCGACGTGCGCGACGACGAGTCGGTGGCCGCCCTCATCGCTGCCGTCGTCGAACGTCACGGCCGGCTCGACGTAGTGGTCAACAACGCGGGCGGCTCGCCCTACGTCCCGGCGGCCGACGCCTCGGCCAAGTTCAGCACCAAGATCATCGAACTGAACCTCCTTGGTCCGCTGTCGGTTTCGCAGCACGCCAACGCGGTGATGCAGACCCAGGACGGCGGCGGTTCGATCGTCAATATCGCCAGCGTGAGCGGGCGGCGCCCGACGCCGGGGACGGCCGCCTACGGCGCCGCCAAGGCCGGCATGGAGAGCATCACCAGCACGCTCGCCGTCGAGTGGGCCCCGAAGGTCCGGGTGAACTCCGTGGTGGTCGGCATGGTGGAGACCGAGCAGGCCGACCTCTTCTACGGCGACGCGGATTCCATCGCCGCGATCTCGAAGAACGTCCCACTGGGGCGCCTGGCCAAACCCGAGGACGTTGGTTGGGCCGCGGCGTTTTTGGCCTCCGATGCGGCCGCCTACATCAGCGGCGCGTCGCTGGAGGTGCACGGCGGTGGCGAGCCGCCGCACTACCTGTCGACCACCACCGCAGACCTCAAATAGAAGGAGACACACGAACATGGGAGTTCTCGACGGTCGCATCGTCATCGTCACCGGCGCCGGCGGGGGCCTGGGCCGCACCCACGCGCTGGCCGCCGCCGCGGAAGGCGCCCGGGTGGTGGTCAACGACATCGGGGTGGGCCTCGACGGCTCGCCGGCCGGTGGCGGTAGCGCCGCCCAGGGTGTCGTCGACGAAATCATCGCCGCCGGAGGCGAAGCCGTGGCCAACGGATCCAACGTGGCCGACTGGGCTCAGGCCGAAGCGCTGATCCAGACCGCCGTCGACTCGTTCGGTGGACTCGATGTTTTGGTCAACAACGCCGGCATCGTGCGCGACCGGATGTTCGCCAACACCTCCGAGGAGGAGTTCGACGCGGTCACCGCGGTGCACCTCAAGGGGCACTTCGCCACCATGAAGCATGCCGCGGCCTACTGGCGCGCGCAGTCCAAGGCGGGCGACACCGTGGATGCCCGGATCATCAATACCAGCTCGGGCGCCGGGCTGCAGGGCAGCGTCGGGCAGGCGAATTACAGTGCAGCCAAGGCAGGTATCGCCGCGCTGACCCTGGTCGCCGCCGCCGAGATGGGCCGTTACGGGGTGACCGTCAACGCCATCGCACCCTCGGCGCGCACCCGGATGACCGAGACCGTCTTCGCCGACATGATGGCGACCCAGGGCGACGACTTCGACGCGATGGCACCGGAAAATGTCTCGCCCCTGGTGGTTTGGCTGGGCAGCGTGGCGTCTCGCGATGTCACCGGTCAGGTGTTCGAGCTCGAGGGCGGCAAGATCCGGCTCGCCGAGGGTTGGGCGCACGGACCGCAGGTCGACAAGGGCGCGCGCTGGGACCCGGCCGAACTCGGGCCGGTGGTCTCCGATCTGCTGGCCAAGGCGCGCCCGGCGGTGCCCGTTTACGGCGCGTAGCCGCGTCTGAGATCGCGGTCGACGCCCGGGTGAATCCCGGGTGGGCATTTTTTTAACGTTTGTGGGTATTTTGCTGTATTCCTGCGGCATTTCGGTCGATCTTGATAGCCTCCGAGCTGTATCGGGGCGTTCTTGCCCAGCTGATGATTGCTGAGTCTCCGGTTGTCCGGTGCCGGCACTGTTTGCTGAGTGGATGACGGAGTGCAGTTGTATTTGCCGTCCGGTTAAGCGACGTGCGGCAGCTTCGATGCGGTTGGCCTCATTCGGGCGTTACTGGACGAAGAGAGATTGCCGTGGGTAATTCGCGATACATCGGTCGGGTCGGGGCATTGGCGGTTGCGCTGGGCATCGGCACAGCGATCGGGGCACCGGCGCCGGTGGCATGGGCCGACGAATCCTCGTCAGGGTCCTCGTCGGGGTCCTCATCGGGATCCTCGTCGGACTCGGATTCTTCGAGCGCCGGATCGTCGGACACCAAACGCGGTGGGCCCGAGGCGGCGCGCTCCGGAGACCGCGGTGGTGAGCAGGGGTCGACCACACAGCGTTCGACCCGCGCGGACCGCACCGAGCGCGGGCCACGATCCACCTCGGTGTCGGGGGCGACGTCGGCCCGTGATGCTGACGACGGCGACTCCCGCACGATCAGTGATCGCGCCCTACGACGTGCCGAACGGATCGCACGGGAGTCCACGACCGGGCCGTCCGCACGGTCCGGCGGCCTGGATCGGCTGCGTTCGAAATCCCGGTCCGAGGAGACGAGCGCGCTCGACAGCGACAACACTGCTGCGGTGCAGAAGGATTCGGCGCCTGACAAGGATTCGGTGCCTGACAGCACGGCCGCTACCGTCCCCGCAGGCAAGTACACGGCCGGCGAGATCGCCACCGAAATCGCCGCTGAAGCCGCCACCGGAGCTACCGAAGACACCGGCACCGAAGTCATCGAGCTCATCGAAGACACTGACGCCGAGGTCGTCGAGGAGGTCATCGAGGAGACTGAGGGCACTGACATCGAGGTCGTCGAGGAGGCCGACGACGCCGAAGACCCGGACGGCGACACCGGTTCCGAGGTCGTCGAGGATGACGCGTCCGACTCCGGTGGCGCCACCGATCCCGACGAGTCCACTGATCCTGCCGAGCCTGAAGCACCCGTGACGGAAGCGCCTGAGCCGACGGATCCTGGGGAGTCTGAGGTGCCCGGTGCGCCTGAAGGGTCCGAGCCCGAAGATGCCGAAACTGAACTGCCCGAGCCGGAGGATCCCGCGGATCCGGAGGCGCCGACCGTGCCTGCCGCGCAGGTGGAGGTCAGCGTGGAGCCACCGCCGCCGCCCCCGTTGATCCGGTCGTTGGTGATCGGCGTCTTGGGAGTGTTCGGGTTCAACCCGAACACGCCGACCCCGCAGAATCCGATCCTGGAGGGGATCTGGGGCCTGTATCGGCGACTGGAGGCGGTGATCTACCGCGATCCGCCGACCGCGGCCAGCGGCGCTCTGCCGCAGGTCGAGGTGACACGCACCGCGGACGGCCTGGTCGAAGTGACCGGGAACGTCGAGTTCGACGATCCCACGGGTAATCCGTTGGCGTACACCAGCACCGACGGTGAGTACGGCACGGTGACGGTGAACGAGGACGGAACCTTCACCTACACGGTGACCGACCCCGCGGGTTTCACCGGCACCGACACGTTCACCGTGACCGCGCGCAACACCGGTTGGCATCTGCACGGTCTGACCGGGCGGGCTTCCACCGTCGCCACCATCACGATCGACCTCGATGCCGCCGCGCCCACCCCAGCGATCAGTGACCACACCGGGCCGAGCGAACGCGACGAGAACGGCGCGGTGACAGGCAGTTTCGTGTACACCGACGCGGCGGGGCGGGAACCGGATTTCGAGTTCGATGAGCTCGAGTACGGCGGCAGTTTCGAGGTCGACGTGGTGCGGACATCGGAGACTACGTGGCAGGTGGCTTACACCCACGTCCGGGATGAGGAGTTCGCCCACAGCCTGGCCTACGAGTATCGAGAGGGACCCTCGACGGCGGTGGAGAAGATCGCGATCTCCCTGGTCGGCGCGCCGGAGGTGAAGGTCGACGTCGCGATCCTCATCGAAGCGGAGAACATCGACCCGGTGTTCACCGGGGTGCACGGCGGCGAATGGCGGCCGAATGCGAACGGCGAGACGGGATATCACGGCTACATCGAATTCATCGATGCCGACGGCGACGACGTCCACATCGTTGTGACCGATGCCGAACACGGCAGGGTGTTCCTGATGGACCGGGGCCAGATTGGCGAGGTCACGCAACTGCGCTACCTGTATATGCCGGATCCTGATTCGGGCGAGGTGAGCAACTCGGTCCACCTCACGGTCTCGGATATCCATGGCGGTTCCCGCGTCGTCGAAGTCCCCATCCCGCCGGCCGAGGCGGTCGATCAGGAATTGACGTTGCAGATGCCGGACCCGGACTCGTTGTCGCCCAACGCGGATGGGTCGGTCGACTTCACCGTCGTCGTCACCGGCTACACCGGCCGCTACCGCCCCTTTGTTCATGCCTACGTTGTGTACGGCGAGGTGCAGGAGGTCCGATACGACGAGGTCGAAGAGGGCACCTGGGAGATCGGCTACAGGTATGTCCCGACTCCGGAGTCGCGGGAGTTGGCGCTGGCCGGGGAACTGTCCGACTCCGAGCTGATCGTTATGCACGTCATCGGCGAAAATGGCCAGACGGCGTTGGGCGACGTTCGCGTTGCCGTGGCCCCTGCTGACGGCACCCCGGTCGAGGCGACGTTGATCAACACCGTCGAGGTTCCCGGCGACGCGACTGGGGTGGCAGCCTGGGGCGATTGGATCTACGTCACCCACTCCGTCGACGGTCGGGCCGTGCTGACCAGGATCAATACCCAGGACGGTCGGACCGCCCAGGTCGATATCGACGACGCCGAGGGGCAGCAGTTCCTCGTTGCGGTCGATGCCCGCTGGAGCCACCTGTATGTCTCCGACGGACATCGCGTGTGGATGACGACTGCCCCCGAGGGGACGCCGACCGTGATCGTCGAGGCGGAGGCCGGTGCCAGCCCGATAACGGATCTGGCGACGGTTTCTGGACGTAGCGAGCTGTATGTGCTTGCGGGATCTCGGGTGCGGGTCGTGGACGACGGGACGGTCTGGAACGACTTCGAACTCGATGGTCTGCAGCCGTCGGCGATGGCCGGCGGCGCGGCGGACCTGGTGTACTTCGCCGACTCGGAGGAAGCTCGGGTGCAGGTGTATTGGGCCAGACGTGGCCACGTGCACAGGGCCGAGTTCGACGTACCGGCGGTGGCGCGCGATCTCGCCGTGGATCGGGTTGGTTGGGCCTATGTCCTGCACGCTGATCCGGACAACCCCGGCAACGACGTGGTGTCGGTGATCGGGCCCAGTAACGAGACGGCGCGCGATGTGCTGGGGACCATCCCGATCACCGGTCAGGGTATCGGGGTGACGGTGGATCAGGCGGGGAACCTCTACGTCACCCACGTCGGCGACGACGGCGTCGGAAAGGTGTCGGTGTTCGACGTGACCCGGATAGCGGCGGGGGCCGATGCGGCGCCGGGGTCCGACGCGGCGTTGGCCGTCTGACCGGCACTGTCCGAGAAGGCAATCGGCCCCCTCGAAATCCGAGGGGGCCGACGCTCTTCGTGATGGTTTATGCGGTCACGCGGCCGACTTGTCCGACGAATCGGTGCCCGAATCGGACTTCTTCGCCGTCTCCTTCGTTGCGGTGTCCTTCTTGTCCTTGCCGGACACCGCCTTGCGGACGGTGTCGGCGGCGTCGCTGACCGTGCCGCGGACCCGCTCGCGCAACTCGCCGCGGGCCTTGGTCAGCTCGGAGCGGGTGCTCCGAGCGGCGTCCCGCACCGCGGTGCCGGCGGTCTCGGCCCGGGCCGAGCGTTCCGCGCGGGCGTCGCGCAGCTGGCGGATCAGGGCGCGGTCGTTTTCCGGTTCGGCCTCGGCCGTGACCTCGACAGCGGGGACCTCGACTGCGGTGACCTCGGCATCGCTGGATTCGACATCGACGGCCACGGCGGGCGTGGTCTGCTCGGTGTGCTCGCTGCGAGTTGCCCGGGGCCGCACCAGGTCCCGGATCGCGTCGACGGTATCGGTGACCGAATCGCTGACGAACTTGACGGTGGCGTCGCCGACGTCGCGCACCCCCTGCACCGCGGTCTGGCCGACGGCCTCGAGGTCGGCGTCGAACACGGGCTGACGCATGTTGTACAGCGCGGTCTGTGGGGCCACGACCAGATCACGAACGTTGACCAGCATCTTCACCGGGTAGGTCGCCGGGGCCACGTCCTGGCCGGCCCAGCTCTTCAGCGTGTAGCTGCCGTCGTCGTTCTTGTCGACGACCACGACGTCGGTGTTCTCCAACGGATGCTGCAGCATCAGCAGCAGATTGGGGTTGTCGACGGTCATCATCGTCCAGAACATCATCGTGGCGCCGTGCGAGAACGCCACGACGTTGGTCTCGCCGTCGCCGTTGGTGTCACCCGCGGCCTCCATCTGGGCGATGGCGGCCTCCATCCGGGCGGCGAACTCGTTGCCGTCCTCCGAGCCGGGGATCCGCACGAACCGCGCGCCCAGTACCCAGGCGATGGGCGCCAGCCCGTAGCCGAGTCGGCCCAGGCCGTCCTCCTGCGAGGAGCCCTCGAAGATGCCGGCGCTGATCTCCTGGATCCCGGCGACGGATTGCCGTTCGTGCCGCTCGGCTAGTTCGGGATCGAACGCGCCGATGACCACCAGGTCGCTCTCGGGGCGCCCCAGCGAGGCCAGCAGGGGCTGGGCGGTCTGCTGGGTGCGGATCATCGTCGAGGCGTAGATGCCGTCGAAGTCGGCGGCGTCGATGCCGTAGTCGACGAGCCTGCCGGGCAGCGCGTTCGCCTCGCCCCAGCCCTTGTCGGTCAACTCCGGGCCCGGCACCTTGGTGTCGATGTAACCGGAGGCATTGCCCTGCGATTCCGCGTGCCGGATGAAGGTGATGGTCATCGCCCCGGCGGGGATGGCGGCGAGTACGACGAGCACCAGTGCCGACAAGGTCGCGACCAGCACACGCAGCGCCGCCGGCGGCCGTCGTCGTTCCGGTGCTTCGAGCCAAACCGAGTCTTCGCGCATCAACGCTCCGTCCTGTGAGCCCCGAATGGGCTGGCTCACATTCCCCGATGGCATGTGAGCGTGCACACATTAACAAATGTGTGCACTGGGTCGGATCGGGGTCGCGTCGAGACGCTAGCGCGGGTCGCAGATGACGATGGGAATCTTGCGGTCGGTCCAGGAGCGGTAGTTGTCGAAGTCCGGATAGATCGCATCCAGCTTCGGCCAGTACTGCTCGCGCTCGGCGTCGGTCGCGTCGCGCGCCGTGAGTTCCAGCTTCTCGTTCTTGATCTGGAACGACACCGCCGGATTGGCCTTCAGGTTCAGGTACCACATCGGGTTGGTCGCGCGGCCGCCCTGGGAGGCCACCAGCACCACGCGGTCACCCTCCCGCAGGAACAGCAGCGGGCTGTCCCGTTCCGCACCGGACTTGCGGCCGATGGTGGTGAGGATCCCGATCGGTGGTGGGGCCGAGAACCGGTTGGAGCCCACGCGCCACTTGCCGCCGAGACGCCCGCCGGTGGTCTTGTACGCCCAGGTGTTCAAGCGGGACATCCACTTGATGATCACGCCGGTCTGCTTGGAGTTCAGCCCCTTGGGCGGATTGGCCATGGCGGCACCCTATCGCGTGAGGAATGGCCTGATGCTGGCCCGGATGTGTTGGATTTGCGCCTGCCCCGAAGGACTTTCGGCGGGGATCAGGAACGTCTCGTCGACCCGCGCGCCGACCTTGCGGCCGAAGAGCGTCGGCTTGGTCGACAGCTCGAACTGTGCGCGGACGGTGTCGCCGAGAACGGTGAACTCCGGGTCGCTGACCGACTCGATCACCCGGTACTGCGGGCCGCCATTGAGGCTGCGGCGCAGGTGATTTCCGGAGAAGCCGGTCTTGAGGCCGACCTCGGTGCGGGTGCAACCCGGCGCGAACGGCACCGCGTCGGCCCGGTGGGTGGCCAGCGCTTCGATGTACGCCCGGGCGGCGGCAATGCGGTCCGCGTCGGAAACCGGGGCCACTAGATCCGCTCGATGATCGTTCCGGTGGACAGCGCACCGCCGGCGCACATGGTGATCAGCGCCGTGCTCTTGTCGGTGCGCTCGAGTTCGTGCAGCGCGGTCGTGATCAGGCGGGCACCGGTGGAGCCGACGGGATGGCCCAGCGCGATGGCGCCGCCGTTGACGTTGACGCGGTCCATGTCCGGTTCGTGCACACGCGCCCAGGACAGCACGACCGAGGCGAACGCCTCGTTGATCTCGACGAGGTCGATGTCGCCGATCTTCATCCCGGCCTTCTCCAGCACCTTGGCCGTCGACTGCACGGGGCCGTCGAGGTGGTAGTAGGTCTCCGCGCCGACGTTGGCCTGGGCGACGATCCGGGCGCGTGGCTTCAGGCCCAACGCCTTCGCCTTCTCCTCGTCCATCCACAGCACCGCGGCCGCACCGTCGGAGATCTGCGATGACGTGCCCGCGGTGTGCAACCCACCTTCGGCCACCGGCTTCAGCGCGGCCAACCCCTCGGCGGTGGTGTCCCGCAATCCCTGGTCGCGACTGACGGTCCCGCGCTCGGCGGTGGGCTGCTTGTTCTCGTCGAGCACGGGCGCCTCGATCGGGGAGATCTCGCGGTCGAACCGGCCCTCGGCCCACGCCTGCTTGGCCTTCAGTTGCGAGGCCAGGCCGAAGGCGTCGAGGTCGGCGCGGGTGATGCCGCGGCGCTTGGCGATCCGCTCGGCGGCCTCGAACTGGTTGGGCATGTCGATGTCCCAGGAGGACGCGCGGATGATCGACCGGTCCGGCCCGGCGTTGGCGCCCAGCCCGACCCGGCTCATGGCCTCGATGCCGCAGGCGATGCCGATGTCGATGGCGCCGGTGGCGATCAGACCGGCCACCAGATGGTTGGCCTGCTGCGCGCTGCCGCACTGACAGTCGATGGTGGTCGCGCCGACGTGCTCGGGCAGCCCGGCGGTCAGCCAGGCCACCCGGGAGATGTTGTTGGACTGCTCGCCGTACTGGGTGACGCAGCCCCCGATGATCTGCTCGACGTCGCCGGCGTCGATGCCGGCCTTCTCGACGACGGCCTTCTGCACCGCGCCCAACAGCTCGGTGGCGTGCAAACCGGACAACCAGCCGTTGCGCTTGCCGATCGGGCTGCGGGTGGCTTCGACGATGACAGGATTACCCATGAGCTCAGGCTAGAACACGTTTCATTACTCTGACAAGCGACGATGCCATACCACCTTTGATCTGCGGTCAGGCCGTGTTTCAATGGTGGCAATCGGAACTAGACCACGTTGTTTCAGGTCGTCCGGCACAGCCGCTGCGCAACCCGAACACCTGCGACCACCATCAGGAGTAAAAACATGGCCGCCCCGAATATCTCCAGCGACTTCGACTTCCTCGACGCCGAGGTGAACCTGGCCGGCCTGCCGGTCAAGGAGCTCGCCGAACTGCGCCAGTCCGACCCGGTGCACTGGGTCAACGTGCCCGGCGGCACCGCCGGCTTCGGTGACAAGGGCTACTGGCTGATCACCAAGCACGCCGACGTGCGCGAGGTGTCCCGGCGCAGCGACGTGTTCAGCAGCGCGATGGACGGCGCCATCCCCGTCTGGCCGGAGGGGATGACGCGCGAGGCCATCGACCTGCAGCGCAACGTCCTGCTGAACATGGATGCGCCGCACCACACCCGGCTGCGGCGCATCATCTCCCGCGGTTTCACCCCGCGTGCCATCGGGCGGCTGAAGGACGAACTCAACCGGCGCGCCCAGAACATCGTCACCACCGCGGCGGCCGAGGGCACCGGCGACTTCGTCGAGCAGGTGTCCTGTGAACTCCCGCTGCAGGCCATCGCCGACCTGCTCGGGGTCCCGCAGGACGACCGCGACAAGTTGTTCCGGTGGTCCAACGAGATGACCGCCGGTGACGACCCCGAGTACGCCGACGTCGACCCGGCCATGTCCTCCTTCGAGGTCATCACCTACGCCATGAAGATGGCCGAGGAGCGCACCAAGAACCCGGGCGACGACATCGTCACCCAGCTGGTCCAGGCCGACATCGACGGCGAGAAGCTCACGGACGACGAGTTCGGCTTCTTCGTCATCATGCTCGCGGTGGCCGGCAACGAGACCTCCCGGAACTCGATCACCCACGGCATGATCGCGTTCACCCAGAACCCGGATCAGTGGGAGCTCTACAAGCGGGAGCGCCCGGCCACGGCCGTCGACGAGATCATCCGGTGGGCCACCCCGGTGTCGGCGTTCCAGCGCACCGCCAGCGAGGACACCGAACTGGCCGGGGTCAAGATCGCGGAGGGCGAGCGGGTGGTGATGTCCTACCGGTCGGCCAACTTCGACGAAGAGGTCTTCGAGGACCCGTTCACGTTCAACATCCTGCGCGACCCCAACCCGCACGTCGGCTTCGGCGGCACCGGGGCGCATTACTGCATCGGCGCCAACCTGGCCCGCATGACGATCGACCTGATCTTCAACGCGATCGCCGACCACATGCCGGATCTCACCTCGGCCGGCGAGCCCGAGCGCCTAAAGTCGGGATGGCTCAACGGCATCAAGCACTGGCCGGTGAACTTCACCGGGAAGTCCTCGGCCGCGTAGCGCGAACCCAAGTCGAATCAAGGAGTATTCGGGTGGATTTCAGTCCGGACGAAGGCCAGCAGGCTGTCGCCGACGTTGTCACCTCCGTCCTGGGCCGGGATAACAACTGGCAGGCCCTCGTGGACGGCGGGGTCACCGCGCTCGGCCTGCCCGAGCGCCTCGGCGGCGACGGCCTCGGTCTGCCGGAGATCGCCACGGCGCTGACCGAGATCGGCCGTCACGGCATGGTGAGTCCCGCGCTGGCGACCCTCGGCCTGGGGCTGCTGCCGCTGCTCGACCTGGCCTCCGAGGCGCAGCAGGACCGCTATCTGGCCGAGTTCGGCAAGGGTGGGGTGTTGACCGCGGCGCTCAACGAGCCCGGTGCCGCGCTGCCGCCGCACCCCACCGTCCGGCTGAGCGCCGGGCGGCTCACCGGCACCAAAACCGGTGTGGCGTATGCGGATCAGGCGCAGTGGATCGTGGTCACCGCCGACACCGGGGTGGCCGTGGTCGCGGGGGATGCCGCCGGTGTGTCGGTGACCCGGACGCCGACGGCCAACGGGTCCGACGAGTTCGTCGTGGTGTTCGCCGACGCCGAGGCCGACGTCCTCGACGGGGCGACCGCGGAACGCGTCAACCAGTTGGCCTTGGCGGCGATCGGCGCGTTCGCCGCGGGCCTGGTCGCCGGGGCGCTGCGGTTGACCGCCGACTACGTGGCCACCCGCGAGCAGTTCGGGCGACCGCTGTCGACGTTCCAGACGGTGGCCGCGCAACTGTCGGAGGTCTACATCGCCTCGCGCACCATCTCGTTGGTGTCGAACTCGGTGACCTGGCGGCTGGCCGAGGGCCTCGACGCCGAGGCGGACCTGGCCGTGCTGGGCTACTGGTTGGCCTCGCAGGCGCCGCCGGCCATGCGGATCTGCCATCACCTGCACGGCGGCATGGGCATGGACATCACCTACCCGATGGACCGCTACTACTCCTCGATCAAGGACCTGACCCGGCTGTTGGGCGGGCCCTCGCATCGCCTCGACCTGGTGGGAGCGTAAATGTTCATCGAGCTGACGCCCGAGCAGCGGGCCCTGCAAGCCGAACTGCGGGAATACTTTTCGACTCTCATCACGCCCGAAGAGGCCGCGGCGATGGAGTCCGACCGGCACAACGAGGCCTACCGCGCGGTGATCAAGCGGATGGGTTCGGACGGCAAGCTCGGGGTGGGCTGGCCCAAGGAGTACGGCGGTCTCGGGTTCGGCCCCATCGAGCAGCAGATCTTCGTCAACGAGGCCAACCGCGCCGATGTTCCGCTGCCGATGGTCACGTTGCAGACCGTCGGCCCGACGCTGCAGGTGCACGGCACCGAGGAACAGAAGAAGAAGTTCCTGCCCGGAATCCTCACCGGCGACGTGCATTTCGCGATCGGCTACTCCGAGCCCGAGGCCGGCACCGACCTGGCATCGCTGCGGACCACCGCGGTGCGCCACGGCGACGAATACATCGTGAACGGGCAGAAGATGTGGACCACCGGCGCGCACGACGCCGACTACATCTGGCTGGCCTGCCGGACCGATCCGGATGCCGCCAAGCACAAGGGGATCTCGATCCTCATCGTCGACACCAAGGATCCCGGCTACTCCTGGACGCCGATCATCCTGTCCGACGGGGCGCACCACACCAACGCGTCGTACTACAACGACGTGCGGGTACCCGCCGACATGCTCGTCGGCGAGGAGAACGGCGGCTGGAAGCTGATCACCACCCAGCTCAACCACGAGCGCGTGGGTCTCGGCCCGGCCGGACGCGTCGCCGGGATCTACGACCAGGTCTCCGAATGGGCGGCCCAGCCCGGATCCGACGGGGTCGTGCCGATCGAGCAGGAGGGCGCCCGCCGCCTCCTCGGGCAGATCAAGGCGATCTGGCGGATCAACGAACTGCTCAACTGGCAGGTCGCCGCGTCGGGGGAGACCATCGCCGTCGCCGATGCCGCCGCCACCAAAGTCTTCTCCACCGAACGTATTCAGGAAGTCGGCCGGCTGGCCGAGGAGGTCGTCGGCAGGTACGGCAATCCGGCCGATCCGCACACCGCCGCGTTGCTGGACTGGCTGGACAAGATGACCAAGCGCAACTTGGTGATCACCTTCGGCGGCGGCGTCAACGAGGTGATGCGCGAGATGATCGCCGCGTCGGGCCTCAAGGTTCCCCGGGTGCCGCGCTGATGACCGATCTGCAGGCCGGCATCGACCGGTTGACGTCGTTGGGACGCAGCGCGCCGCGGCTGGGCCGGGACCCGGTGAACCAGCCGATGATCCACCACTGGGTCGACGCCATCGGGGACAAGAACCCGATCTACGTCGACGAGGCCGCGGCCAAGGCCGCAGGGCATCCGGGGATCGTCGCCCCGCCCGCCATGATCCAGGTGTGGACCATGCTGGGACTCAGCGGCATTCGCCCCGATGACGACCCGCTGGGCGCCATCATGGACCTGTTCGACAACGCCGGTTACGTCGGTGTGGTGGCCACCAACTGCGAGCAGACCTACCACCGCTATCTCGAGCCGGGCGAGCAGGTGGCGATCAGCGCCGAGGTCACCGACGTCGTCGGCCCGAAGCAGACCGCGCTGGGTGAGGGCTTCTTCGTCAACCAGAAGATCACCTGGACCGTCGGCGACGAGGAAGTCGCCGAGATGGACTGGCGGATCATGAAGTTCAAGCCGCGCGAGGACGACAAGCCGGAGATCCCGGCCGATCTCGACCCGGACAAGCTGATGCGCCCGGCGTCGTCGCGGGACACCCAGTTCTTCTGGGACGGGATCAACGCCCACGAGCTGCGGATCCAGCGGCGCCCCGACGGCACGCTGCAACACCCGCCGGTGCCCGCGGTGTGGCAGGACAAAGATGCGTCGATCGACTACGTGGTGGCCGCCGGCACGGGCACGGTGTTCAGCTACGTCGTGCACCACGCGCCGAAGGTCCCGGGGCGCAGCCTGCCCTTCGTCATCGCGCTGGTCGAACTGGCCGAGGGCGTGCGCATGCTCGGCGAGCTGCGCAACGTCGAGGCCGACAAGGTGCAGATCGGAATGCCGGTGCGTGCCACCTTCATCGACTTCCCCGACAGTGACGTCAGTCCCGCGTGGACGCTGTACGCATGGGAGCCCGAGGCATGAGCACCATCGAAGTCGGCACCGCGCTGCCCGAACTCGCGATCTACGGCGACCCGACGTTCATCGTCTCCACGGCCATCGCCACCCGCGACTACCAGGACGTGCACCACGACCGGGACAAGGCGCAGGCCAAGGGGTCCAAGGACATCTTCGTCAACATTCTCACCGACACCGGACTGGTGCAGCGCTACCTGACCGACTGGGCGGGGCCCTCGGCGCGGATCAAGTCCATCGGGCTGCGCCTCGGCGTGCCCTGGTACGCCTATGACACCGTGACCTTCTCGGGCGAGGTGACCGAGGTGGACGGCGAGCTGGTGACGGTCAAGGTGACCGGCGCCAACAGCCTGGGTAACCACGTGATCGCCACCGCCACACTGACATTGGGGGACAGCTGATGCTCTCCGGCAAGGCCGCCATCGCCGGCATCGGTGCCACCGACTTCTCCAAGAACTCCGGACGCAGCGAGCTGCGGTTGGCCGCCGAGGCGGTCCTGGACGCACTCGATGACGCGGGGCTGGCGCCGTCGGACGTCGACGGTCTGGTGACGTTCACCATGGACTCCAACCTGGAGACCGCCGTGGCCCGTTCGACCGGGATCGGGGACCTGAAGTTCTTCAGTCAGATCGGCTACGGCGGCGGCGCGGCCGCCGCGACCGTCCAGCAGGCCGCGCTCGCGGTGGCGACCGGGGTGGCCGAGGTCGTCGTCGCCTACCGGGCCTTCAACGAGCGCTCCGAGTTCCGCTTCGGTCAGGTGATGCCCGGGCTGACCGTGAACGCGGATTCCCGCGGGGTGGAGTACAGCTGGTCCTACCCGCACGGGCTGAGCACACCGGCGGCCTCGGTGGCGATGATCGCGCAACGCTACATGCACGAATACGGCGCCACCAGTGCCGATTTCGGTGCCGTGTCAGTGGCCGACCGCAAGCATGCCGCCAACAACCCCAAGGCGCACTTCTACGGCAAGCCGATCACCATCGAGGACCATCAGAACTCCCGGTGGATCGCCGAACCGCTGCGGCTGCTGGACTGCTGCCAGGAAACCGACGGTGGCGTCGCCATCGTGGTCACCACGCCGGAGCGCGCCAAGGACCTCAAGCACCGCCCGGCCATCATCGAGGCCGCCGCGCAGGGCGCCGGGGCCGATCAGTTCACCATGTACTCGTACTACCGCGACGAACTCGGCCTGCCCGAGATGGGGCTGGTGGGCCGGCAGCTGTGGCAGCAGAGCGGGCTGTCCCCGGCCGACATCCAGACGGCGATCCTCTACGACCACTTCACCCCGTACACGCTGCTGCAACTCGAGGAACTCGGGTTCTGCGGCAAGGGCGAGGCCAAGGACTTCATCGCGGGCGGCGCCATCGAGCTCGGCGGACGGCTGCCCATCAACACCCACGGCGGACAACTCGGCGAGGCCTACATCCACGGCATGAACGGGATCGCCGAGGGGGTTCGGCAGCTGCGCGGGACGTCGGTCAACCAGGTGGACAACGTCGAGCACGTGCTCGTCACCGCGGGCACCGGGGTGCCGACATCCGGGTTGATCCTGGGCTGAGTAGGCCCGGGGTTTGTGCCGGGAACTCAGGCCGGCACGAACTCCACACCGGCGAGCACGACCTCGTCGCCGCGTTCGGGCACGGTGACCGCGCCGACGAACCGGTCGTTGTCCTTCCACAGGTTGGCGCGCAGCGTCTCGCCGGGGAACACCACGCCGGCCATCCGGGCGCTGTACGACTTCACCGCGGCCGCGTCGGCGTCCACGATGTTGTCGACGAGCGCCTTGCAGGTCATGCCGTAGGTGCACAGCCCGTGCAGGATGGGACGCGGAAAGCCCATGGCCGCAGCGAATTCCGGGTCGGAGTGCAGCGGATTGCGGTCCCCGCAGAGCCGGTACAGCAGCGCCTGCTGCGGCAGGGTGACGATGTCGAGTTCCAGATCGGGAGCCCGGTCGGGAAGCGTCTCGGAGGTGGACGGGCCGCGCTCGCCGCCGAAGCCGCCCTCGCCGCGGGCGAAGATCGACCGCTTCTGGGTCCACAGCACCGTGCCGTCGGGTGCGGTGGCGGTGGTCTCCGACCAGATGACGGCCGCCTTGCCCTTGTCCCAGATGTCGGTGAAGCGGGTGACCGCCGTGGCGGTGCCCGTCGGCGGGATGGGGCCCGGCGCGGAGATGCCCTCGCTGGCGTGCAGCACCTTGTTCAGCTCGATGTCGATCCCGGGGAACTGCACCTCCGGCGGATCGGTCAGATGGAAGCTCTGCGCGACGTTGCCGAACGTCGGCAGCACCTGCGGGGTGTTGTCGACCAGGTAGCGCAGCTCCCGCGGGTCCAGCGGCGCGGCGCCGGCGCCCAGGCCCAGGTGGTAGAGCTGGATGTCGTTGCTGGTCCAGGAGAACTCGACGGGTTCGAGTTCGGCGCCGAGTGCTTCGTCGAGATTGATGGGCATGTCAGGCCTTTCCGCCGTGCGCTTGGCCGGCGATGTGCAGCGCGGCGAGGTAGCCGAACGTCATCGCGGGTCCGATGGTGCCGCCGGGGCCGGGATAGGTGTGTCCCATGACCGGCGAGCTGACATTACCGGCCGCGTAGAGGCCCTCGATCACCGAGTTGTCGTCGCGCAGTGCGCGGCCGTGCACATCGGTGCGGACGCCGCCCTTGGTGCCGAGGTCGCCGGGCACCAGCTTGGCGGCGTAGAACGGCCCCTGGTTGATCTCGCCCAGGTTCGGATTGGGCTTGTTGGTGGGGTCGCCGTAGTAGCGGTCGTAGGCGCTCTCGCCGCGACGGAAGTCCTTGTCCACCCCGGAGCGGGCGAAGCCGTTGAAGCGGTCCACCGTGGCCTTGAACGCCCCGGCCGGCAGCCCGGCCTTGGTGGCCAGCTCGTCGAGTGTGGGCGCCGAGACGATGACGCCGGACTCCAGCCACTTCTTCGGGATCCGTTGTCCCGGCTGCAGGCCCGCGAAGATGTAGCGGTCGCGGTAGCGCTGGTCGAAGACCAGCCAGGCCGGGATGTTCTCGCCCGGGCCGGGACCCTGGCCGTACTGGCCGCCATACATGTGGTGGCAGGCCTCGACGTAGGGCATGGACTCGTTCATGAACCGGTTGCCGGACATGTTGACGATGATCGACCCGGGCGAGTTGCGTTCGGACAGCGCGAACCACGGGGAGTCGACCAGCGGGACGGTCGGACCCCACCACGAGTCCTCCATGATTTCCAGTGCGGCGCCGAGCTTTTCGGCGGCCAGGATGCCGTCACCCGTGTTGGCCTTGGCGCCGACGGTCCACTCGGTGCTGATGGGGGCGCGCTGGTACTTCACCCGCATCTGCTCGTTGTGCTCGAACCCGCCGCTGCACAGGATCACCCCTCGTCGAGCCCGGATCAGCTGGGGATCTTCGGATTCTGCTGCTTGCGAGTCCCGGACGTAGATGCCGCGGACCACGCCGTCCTCGATGTAGAGGTCGGCCAGGGCGGTGTTGAGCCGGACCGGCACGCCGGCGTCGCGCAACCCGATGCGCAGCGGTGCGATCAACGCGCGGCCCATGCCCACCAGGTTCTTGCCGGTGGCGTTGGCCCACATGGTGCGGACGCCGACCTTGAGGCTGCGTAGCAGGCCGCGCGGATGGCGCTTGAGCTGGTTGAGGCGGACGTAGTCCTGCTGGAGCACCACCATGTTCATCGGCACCTTGCCGTACGGCGGCTCGAGGCCGTCGAGGTCGGCGCCGAGCTTCTTGGCGTCGAACGGTTTGGGCTCCACCGAGCGGCCACCGGCGCGGCCGCCCGCGGTCTCCGGGTAGTAGTCGGAGTAGTCGGGCACCCAGCACAGCTTCAGCGGCGAGTGGTCGAGGACGAAATCGAGCATCTCCGGACCGCGGTCCAGATAGGTGTCGATCTTCTCGGCCGGCACCACGTCTCCGATGATCGTGTGCAGGTAGGTGCGGGCAGCGTCCTTGCTGTCGGTGACGCCGTCGCGCTGCAGAACCCGGTTGTTCGGGATCCACACGCCACCACCTGACCGCGCAGTGGAACCCCCGTAGTGCGGGGCCTTCTCAACGACTACCGTTGAGAGGCCCTGGTGGGCAGCGGTGAGGGCGGCAACCATGCCGGCTCCGCCACTGCCGACCACGACGACGTCGTACTCCTGAGCAGTCATGTAGAACACGTTATAGAATTGCCGGGTCATCGGACAACTGCCCCGGTCACAGCAGCGAGGGGAATTCACAAAATGCTCGACGCCAAGACCCGTGCCGAGTTGGCAGCCGACCTGGCCGAGGCGGAGCGCAGCAGAATTGCGATCGACCCGTTGACCGCGGGCAATCCCGACATCGATGTCGTCGACGCCTATGAGATCCAGCTGCTCAACATCCGCCAGCGCGTCGCGGAGGGAGCCAAGGTCGTCGGCCACAAGGTGGGGCTCTCCAGCGAGGCCATGCAGAAGATGATGAACGTCGACGAGCCGGACTACGGGCACCTGCTCGACGAGATGGAGGTCTTCGAGGACGTCCCCGTCAAGACCTCGGCGTTCCTGTATCCGCGGGTGGAGGTCGAGGTGGGTTTCATCCTCGCCGACGATCTGCCCGGGGCCGGTTGCACCGAGGACGACGTGCTGGCCGCGACGGCCGCGTTCGTCCCGTCCATCGAGCTGATCGATACCCGGATCAAGAACTGGCAGATCAAGCTGTGCGACACGATCGCCGACAACGCGTCCTCGGCGGGCTGGGTGTTGGGCAAGGAACGGGTGTCGCCCAAGGACATCGATATCCGCACCATCGATGCGGTGCTGACCTGCAACGGCGAGGTGGTGGCCGAGGGACGTAGCGACGCCGTGCTGGGAAATCCCGTGACCGCGGTCGCGTGGTTGGCCCGCAAGGTGGACAGCTTCGGGGTTCGCCTCAAGGCCGGTGACGTGGTGTTGCCGGGGTCGTGCACCCGTGCGATAGATGCACGTCCGGGCGACAATTTCGTCGCGGACTTCGCTGGGTTAGGTTCAGTACGACTGACTTTCGAATGAGCTTCGATTTTTCAACACGGGCAGGAGTCCACACATGAAAGCCTCGGTTGCGATAGTCGGGTCGGGAAACATCAGTACCGACCTGCTGTACAAGCTGCTGCGCTCGGATTTGCTCGAGCCGCGTTGGATGGTCGGCATCGACCCCGAGAGTGAGGGACTGGCCCGGGCCCGCAAGCTCGGCCTGGAGACCAGCCACGAGGGCGTGGACTGGCTGCTCGGCCTCGACGAGAAGCCCGACCTGGTCTTCGAGGCGACCAGCGCCTACGTCCACCGGGAGGCGGCGCCGCGCTACGAGGAGGCCGGCATCCGGGCCATCGACCTGACCCCGGCCGCCGTCGGCCCCGCGGTCATCCCGCCGGCCAACCTGCACGAACACGTCAAGGCGCCGAACGTCAACATGATCACCTGCGGCGGCCAGGCCACCATCCCGATCGTGTACGCGGTCTCGCGCACGGTGGAGGTGCCCTACGCCGAGATCGTCGCGTCGGTCGCGTCTGCCTCGGCCGGTCCCGGCACCCGCGCCAACATCGATGAGTTCACCAAGACCACCAGTAAGGGTGTGGAGACCATCGGCGGGGCGCGGCGCGGCAAGGCCATCATCATCCTCAACCCGGCGGATCCGCCAATGATCATGCGCGACACCATCTTCTGCGCCATCCCCGAGGACGCCGATCAGGCTGCGATCACCAAGTCCATCAAGGACGTCGTGGCCGAGGTGCAGACCTACGTGCCCGGCTACCGGTTGCTCAACGAGCCGCAGTTCGATCCGCCGTCGGTGACCTCCGGCGGCTACGCCACCGTCACGACCTTCGTGGAGGTCGAGGGCGCCGGGGATTACCTTCCGCCGTACGCGGGGAATCTGGACATCATGACCGCCGCGGCCACCAAGGTCGGCGAGGAGATCGCCCAAGAGCTGATCTCGACGCAGAAAGAAGCAGCACGATGAGCGATATCTTCTTCAACCCCGTCTGGGACGTCCGGATGACCGACACCTCCCTGCGTGACGGATCGCACCACAAGCGCCATCAGTTCACCAAGGACGAGGTGCACGGCATCGTCGCGGCGCTCGATGCCGCCGGCGTCCCGGTCATCGAGGTCACCCACGGCGATGGTCTGGGCGGTTCCAGCTTCAACTACGGGTTCTCCAAGACCCCCGAGCAGGAACTGATCAAGCTCGCGGCCGAGACGGCCAAGGAGGCCAAGATCGCCTTCCTGATGCTGCCGGGGGTGGGCACCAAGGAAGACATCAAGGAGGCGCAGGCCAACGGCGGGTCGATCTGCCGGATCGCCACCCATTGCACCGAGGCCGACGTCTCCATCCAGCACTTCGGGCTGGCCCGCGAGCTGGGACTCGAGACCGTCGGGTTCCTGATGATGAGCCACACCATCTCCCCGGAGAAGCTGGCCCAGCAGGCCCGGATCATGGCCGACGCGGGTTGTCAGTGCGTCTACGTCGTCGACTCGGCCGGCGCGCTGGTACTGGAAGGCGTGTCCGACCGGGTGGCGGCGCTGGTGGCCGAACTCGGCGACGACGCGCAGGTGGGCTTCCACGGCCACGAGAACCTCGGGCTCGGCGTGGCCAACTCGGTGGAGGCCGTGCGCGCCGGGGCCAAGCAGATCGACGGCAGCTGCCGCAGGTTCGGCGCCGGCGCGGGTAACGCCCCGGTCGAGGCGCTGATCGGGGTCTTCGACAAGATCGGCGTCAAGACCGGCATCGACTTCTTCGACATCGCCGACGCCGCCGAAGAAGTGGTCGCCCCGGCGATGCCGACCGAATGCCTGCTGGACCGCAACGCCCTGATCATGGGCTACGCGGGGGTGTACTCGAGCTTCCTCAAGCACGCCATTCGGCAGTCCGAGCGCTACGGCGTCCCGGCCCACGAACTGCTGCACCGGGCCGGCAAGCGCAAGCTGATCGGCGGCCAGGAGGACCAGCTGATCGACATCGCGTTGGAGGTCAAGCGCGAGCAGGAGGCCGCGTCGGCGGGCTGATTCTGCGGCGCTGGATCAGGCGTTTTGTTTGATCCAGTCAGTGGTGAAGTCCTGGAGCACTTCGATGCTCTGGACCAGGGACTTGCCCATGAGGGTCTCGATTTTGCCGCCGACCAGCGGAACCTTGAACTCGAGGGTGGCGCGGCCTTTGAGGCGCGAGCCGACCGGGGTCGGGGCCAGCCACACCGTGGCGGACCCGGATCCCGGCGCGCCGTGGGACCTCGACGCGATCTTGCCGCGGACCTTCCCGTCGCTGGCGGGGCTCCAGATTTCCTTCTGTTCGACCCGCCACTGACGCGGAAACACCTTGGCGAGCGGTCCGGGTAACCCGTCGGGACGCAAGCTGTTGGCCACGATCGTGGTCACGACGCCGTCGGCGTCGACATCGAACTCCTCGAGGCTGGCCGTACCGCCGAAATTCGCCAGCCGCGCCAACCAGTAGGCGCGTTCGGCAAACGCCCAGTGAATTTGCTCAACACTGGCCGAGGAGTCCACCGAGAAGTCGCACGATCGCGGCATGGCCTCAGGTTATGCCCGGATCGCCCATTTTTGCTTCTTTTCGCCGGAGAAGTCGCTAAGCTGACCCACTGCAACACACAAGTAGCTCGGAGTGGGCCACACGATAAGCACGGACGCAAGCTGTGGGGGCATTGTCTTGCATCCGGTTGATCGATTTTCGCAGGCCGGCGCGGGTTTGAGGGTGGGGAGGCCCTAGTGAGTGTGAATCCGTTCGACGATGAAAACGGCACGTTCTTCGTCCTGATCAATGACGAAGAGCAGCACAGCCTTTGGCCGACATTCGCCGACGTGCCCGCTGGCTGGCGGGTAGTCCACGGCGAGGCCGATCGCGCCGAGTGCCTGGAGTACATCGAACAAAATTGGGCCGACATCCGGCCGAAGAGTCTGCGCGACAGGCTGGCCAAGAGCTAGCTCTTTGAGCGGCCGCCAGTCCGGCCGTTAGCTGCCCTGGGGGGTCTAGGGCGCTGAATTCTGCGGTGGGGGAACCAATGCAGCCTGACGATGGCTTTTTGCCCGCGACTCGCGCACAGCTGGACATCTGGCTGGCGGAGCATGCGGTGCATACCGGTACCGAATGGCAACTCGGCCTGTTCGTGAAGATCGAGGGGGCCGTCGAACGCGATGCTCTCGAATGGGCGATCCGTAGGTTATTGAAGGAGACAGAGCCGGTTAGGGCAGCCTTTGTCGAACGCGACGGGCAGGTCTTCCAAAAGCCGCTCGAGTACCCAGGTTTCGAGCTCGAGTACCACAATCTCACCCGCTGCGACGATCCGGAACGGGAAGCCCGCGAGATGGCTTCGGCAATTCAGCGATCGCCGATGTCGTTCGACGGTCCGCTGTTCCGGTTCGCCCTGTTCCAGTCGCGCCGCGACGAGTGCTTCTTGTTCGGTGCGTGTCATCACATTGTTCTGGACGGCACGGGGATCGCCCTGGTCGGCCAGCGCCTTGCCTCGTTGTACTCGGCGGCCGTGTCGGGTGCATCCATCCCGCCGTCGTTGTTCGGCTCACTGGCGGATCTGATCGATCAGGAGCGGGACTACGAAGCGTCCGCGGATTACCTCGAGGACGAGGCCTACTGGCGGGAACAGCTTGCGCAACAAGGTGGTCCGGAGTCCCGGTGGGGTGGCGAGCCGGCCGACGATGCCTCGCACGAGCCGAGCACCTCGGTGCAACTGGATCCGGGTGTGCTCGACAGCGTGGAGGACTGGTGCAAGGCGCGGGGCCTTCCGAGATCGTCGGTCATCACCGCGGCGTGCGCGCTACTGGTCCGCGGTTGGGATTCCGAGGGTTCCGATGTTGTTCTCGAACTTCCGGTCACTCGCCGCGTACGTCCCGAATCGAAGACCCTGCCCGGGATGCTGTCCGGGATTGTCCCGCTGGTGCTACGGGTGCGGGCCGACGCGACGGTCGGCAGCTTCTGCGAACACGTCGACCTCCGGATCCGGGAAGCATTGCAACATCAGAGGTTCCCCGTACATGACCTCGAGCGTGAGGCGCGGTCCCGTGACGTCGGCGGACTCACGAACCGGGTCAGCGTGAACTTCCTGCCGGCCAGCTTCTCGCTGGACTTCGGTGGATTGCCCGCGACCGCATCTTTGGTCAACGTGGGCGTCGTCGGCGGCTTCGGTCTGGTGTTCTCCAGTCGCGGCGACCAGCTCCTGCTCAGCACCATGGGCGGCGGAATCGAGTTTCCACATCTGGAGACCGCCGATCTGGCGCGCCGATTGGAGCGGGTGCTGGTCGCGATGGTGGGCGATTCGTCGCGGTTGTTGTCGTCGGTGCAGGTGTTGGATCCGGTCGACTGGGATCGCCTCGGCGGGTTTGGTCATCTGGAGGTGTTGGGACGTCCGATCCGAGCGGCATCGGTTCCGGAGTTGTTCGCCCGGCAGGTCACGCGTGCGCCGGAGGCGGTGGCCGTCACCGCTGAGGGGCGCGGTTGGACGTACCGGGAGCTGGATGAGGCGTCGAATAGGTTGGCGCACCTACTGATCGAGTGCGGTGCCGGGCCGGGCGAGTGTGTGGCGGTGCTGCTGGAGCGCTCGGCGGCGGCGGTCGTCACGATTCTCGGGGTCCTCAAGACCGGGGCGGGGTATCTGCCCATCGATCCGGCGCATCCGCTGGCGCGGGTCGAGTTCATGGTTTCCGATGCGGCGCCGGTGGCGGCGGTGAGTTCGTCCGGGCTGGCTGATCGGCTGGCCGGGTGTGGCGTGCTGACAGTCGATGTGGGTGATCCCCGCATCGACTGTCAGCCGTGCACCGCGGTGCCGGGCGGGGCGAAGCCCGATGACATCGCACACATCATCTACACCTCGGGCACCACCGGCACCCCGAAGGGGGTGGCGGTCACGCACGGCAACGTGACGCGGTTGTTCGACGGACTGGATGTGGGGATCGAGCTGAGTCCGGATCGGGTGTGGTCGCAGTGTTCGTCGCTGGCCTTCGACTATTCGGTTTGGGAGATCTGGGGTGCGCTGCTGCACGGCGGCCGGTTGGTGGTGGTTCCCGACGAGGTGACGCGCGCTCCAGATGAGTTGCATGCGTTGCTCGTCGCCGAGGGAGTCACGGTGTTGAGCCAGACCCCGTCGGCGGTGGGCGTGCTCGCGGATGAGGGGCTGGAGCCGGCGGCATTGATGGTCGCCGCCGAGCCGTGTCCGGCCGAGGTGGTGGATCGGTGGGCACCGGGGCGGGTGATGGTCAACGGTTACGGTCCGACCGAGACCACGGTGTACGCCACGATTTCTGCACCCTTGGTGGCGGGGCCGGGCGTGGTGCCGATCGGACTGCCGGTGCCGGGTGCGGCGCTGGTGGTGCTGGATGCGTGGTTGCGTCCAGTGCCGGTCGGGGTGGTCGGTGAGTTGTATGTGGCCGGACGTGGTGTCGGGGTGGGGTATGTGCGTCGCCCGGGGTTGACGGCGTCACGGTTTGTGGCGTGTCCCTTTGGGCCGTCGGGGCTGCGGATGTACCGGACCGGGGACCTGGTGCGCTGGGCCCCCGATGGGCAACTGCAGTACCTTGGCCGCGCCGATGAGCAGGTCAAGATCCGCGGGTATCGCATCGAACTCGGCGAGATCCACGCCGTGTTGGCCGCGGCGGACGGGGTTGCGCAGGCGGCGGTGATCGCCCGCGAGGACCAGCCCGGAGACAAACGATTGGTCGGCTACATCACCGGTAGTGCGGATGCGGCCCAGGTGCGAGCCACGATGGCCGACCGGCTCCCGGCCTATATGGTCCCGGCGGCCATCGTGGTGCTCGACGCGCTGCCGGTCACGGTCAACGGCAAACTCGACAAGCGGGCCTTGCCCGCACCGGAGTACATCGGCTCCGGATATCGGGCGCCGACGACACCTACCGAGGAGATCCTGGCCGGAATCTACGCCCAGGTCCTGGGCCTGCAGCGCGTCGGTGTCGACGACTCGTTCTTCGACCTCGGCGGCGACTCCCTGTCAGCCATGCGACTGATCTCGACCATCAACACCACCCTCGACGCAGCCCTGACCGTCCGTACCCTCTTCGACACCCCCACGGTGGCGGAGTTGGCCGCACGCGTCGGCGAAGGGGCCGACACCCGTGACCCGTTGGTCCCCGCATCCCGCCCCGCGGTGATCCCGCTGTCCTACGCGCAGAGTCGGCTCTGGTTCCTCAATCGGTTCGAAGGCGGCGTCGCCACCTACAACATGCCCACCGCGTTCCGGATCGACGGGCAGCTGGACGTGAATGCGCTTGCGGCGGCCCTCGATGACGTGATCGCCCGTCATGAGGCTCTGCGGACCACCTTCCCCGACCTCGACGGTGTGCCGACGCAACGGATCCTGCCGGCCGAACCTGGGCTGTGGCGCCGCGGCGGAGCGGTAGTTACGGCGACGCAGGAAGACGAGGTGGACACCGAACTACTGGAGTTGGCGGAGCATCGATTCGAGCTGTCGAACGAGGTCCCGATTCGGGCGAAGGTCCTGGCGCTGGGCCCTGACCGGCATGTACTCGGAATCGTTCTGCACCACATTGCTTTTGACGGCTGGTCGCTGGCGCCGATGGTGCGTGACGTCGGGTTGGCGTACGCGGCGCGCTGCCAGGGCCAGGCACCCGACTGGACACCGCTTCCGGTGCAGTACGTCGACTACACGCTCTGGCAACAGAACTGGCTCGGTGAGGAGTCCGATCCGAACAGCGTGCTGACGTCACAGCTGGGTTACTGGCGGCGGGAGCTGTCGGATCTGCCCGAGGTGGTGTCCCTGGCGACCGATCGTCCGCGGCCGGCAATGGCCAGCTACCACGGAGAGGAGGTGAGTCTGCGCATCGACCCGCAGACGTGGGCCGGACTCAAGGCGGTCGCCGCGGCCCACAACGCGACCGCGTCGATGGTGTTGCAGGCTGTGATGGCGGTGTTGATGCATCGCGCCGGGGTGGGTGAGGACGTCGCATTGGGTGCGCCGATCGCAGGCCGAATGGACGCCGCGCTCGACGAGCTCGTCGGGTTCTTCGTGAACACCTGGGTGCTCCGCGCCACGGTGAATCCCGGACTGCGGTTCTGTGAGGTACTCGAGCAAGTGCGGTCCAAAGCCCTGGAGGCCTACGCCAATCAGGATGTGCCATTCGAGTTGCTGGTCGAGCGGCTCAACCCGTCGCGGTCGGCGTCGCATCATCCGCTGTTCCAGGTGGCGATGGTCTACCAGAACAACGTCCGCCCGCAGGTGCTACTCGACGGAGCGAGCGTCGAGTCGGTCGCGGTCGGGACCCAGACTGCCAAGTTCGACCTGGACATCCAGCTGCGCGAAGTACCCGTGGAGGAATCGACCGCACCCTTCGCGCTGCGTGAAATGCCCGGGGAAGGCGCCGGCTTGCCGACGTGCGCCGGCGTGGTCACCTATGCCACCGATTTGTTCGATCGTTCGACTGTTGAGCGGCTGGTGGGTTGGTTCGGTCGGGTGGTCGAGGCGGTCGTGGCGGATCCGGCGGTGCTGGTCGGGGAGGTCGAGCTGCAGGACGCGATTGAGCGTGAGCAGGTGGTGTCGGGCTGGTCGGGTGCCGGGATGACGGCGCCGGTCGACTTGGTGCCGGAGTTGCTGGCCGCGGCGGTGAAGGCTGATCCCGGTGGTGCCGCGGTCATCGATGGTGCGCGGGTGTGGTCCTATCGAGAGTTGGACGAGGCTTCGAATCGGTTGGCGCGGTGGCTGATCGAGACCGGGGTTGGCCCGGAACGTGCCGTGGGTGTGGTGATGGATCGGTGCGCGGAGCTGGTGCTGGGTTGGTGGGCGGTGCTCAAGGCCGGCGGGGTGTATGTGCCGGTGGATCCGACGCATCCGGACTCGCGGATCGCCACGGTGCTCGATGCCGCGGGGGCGGTGTGTGTGCTGACCTGCGGTGCCGATGTGGTGGCCGGGGCTGGAGAGCGCCCGGTGCTGCGGGTCGATGAGTTGGATCTGGCCTCGCGGAGCGCGGCGACGATTACTGACGACGATCGGTGGGCGCCGCTGACGGTGGACAACTTGGCGTATGTGATCTTCACGTCGGGTTCGACCGGGACGCCGAAGGGCGTGGCGGTCAGCCATGCCGGGCTGTTGGGTGTGGCCGGCGCACACCGGGATCTGTTCGGGGTCGCCGCCGGTGAGCGATTGCTGATGGTCGCGGCACCGACCTTCGATGCCTCGGTGTTCGAGTGGTTGTGGGCGGTGTCGTCGGGGGCGGCGCTGGTGGTGGCCGGTCCGGACAGCTATGCCGGTGAGACGCTGAGCGCGGTGGTGGTCGACCACCGTGTGGATGCGGCGTTGTTGACGCCGACGGTGCTGGCCACGCTGGACCGGGAGCGGGTCGAGGGGCGGTTGGCCACGTTGGTCACCGGTGGTGAGGCGTGTGCGGCGGAGTTGGTGGCTTCGTGGGCGCCGGGGCGGCGGATGTTCAACGCCTACGGCCCGACCGAGGCGTCGATCTGGGTGACCTGGAGTGCGTTGCGGGCCGGGGAGTCGGTGGGCATCGGTGCTCCGATCGCCGGGGTCACCGCGCTGGTGTTGGACGCGCGGTTGGGGCCGGTGGCCGTCGGCGTGGTCGGTGAGTTGTATCTGGCCGGGGCGGGTTTGGCGCGCGGCTATGTGGGTCGGCCGGATCTGACGGCGGATCGGTTCGTGGCCCACCCCTTTGGCCGCGAGGGCGACCGGATGTATCGCAGCGGGGATCTGGTTCGCTGGACCGCGGCTGGTGCGCTGGAGTATCTGGGTCGTGCGGATGCGCAGGTCAAGCTGCGAGGTCAGCGGCTGGAACTGGGCGAGATCGAGAACACGCTGTTGGCCTGCCCCCACGTTGCGCGGGCCGCAGCGGCCATGCATCACAGTGATACCGGAGCAGACCACCTGATCGGGTACATCGCCCTGACCCAGGAAAGCACCGACGACCATGACACCGAGGTGGTCGATCAGTGGCAACACATCTATGACGAACTCTATGACGCCGACATCGCCGAGGCCGAGTTCGGCAGTGACTTCCGTGGTTGGAACAGTAGCTACACCGGGCAGCCAATTCCGTTGTCGCAAATGCACGAGTGGCGGTCGTCGGCAGTGGAGCGCATCCTGGCCCTGCGGCCGCGGCGGGTCTTGGAGATCGGCGTGGGCTCGGGCCTGGTACTTTCCCAGATCGCGCCGGAAGCCGAAGAATACTGGGGCACCGACTTTTCCGCACCCACCATCCACGCTTTACGGACCGCAGTAGCCGCCCGCCCGTGGGGCGAACGGGTCAAACTGTCGGCTCAGCCGGCGGATGACCCCGAAGGACTGCCGTCGAGCTACTTCGACACCATTGTCATCAATTCGGTGGTGCAGTACTTTCCGAGCGCCGGATACCTCGCCGAGGTTCTCGACACCGTCATGGAACTGCTGGCGCCGGCGGGGACGCTGTTCGTCGGCGACGTCCGCAACCACAGTCTGCAGGGTGCCTTCCAGACCGGTGTCGCAGTGGCGCGCAATCAAGCCACGGGGGCTGTTGCCGACGCCGACGAGATCCGGCAGCGCGTGCAGCGCGCCATACTCGGTGAGGCAGAGTTGCTCCTGGCGCCAGAATTCTTCACCTGCTGGGCGTCCGCCAACCCACTGGCCGGCGGGATCGCCATCGAAACCAAGCGTGGTGAGTCCGACAATGAGCTGACGCGTTACCGATACGACGTCTCGGTCCGCCGTTCCCCGACGCCGTCGCGCTCGCTGGCAAATGCGCCCCGCCGGTCATGGACCGAGTATGCGGGGTTGAGCGCGCTCTCCGAAGAACTCGTCGCACAGGGCTCTGAAGTGCTTCGGGTTTGCGATATCCCGCGCCGCGGGGTACTCGGCGACGTCATCGTCGAACAGGCTCTCGCGGCGGGTGCCGACCTCTCGGAGGCGCTGGCGGAAGCAGAGTCCTGCGATCAGGCTGATGGGTCGGTGACTCCGGAACAGTTGTATCGGCTCGGGACCGAACTCGGCTACCGTGTCGCGGTCACCTGGGGTTCCGGCCTCGGCACATTGGACGCCGTCTTCCTCCTCGGCGCGGCCCGCGACTGCTTCGAGCCCCTGACCGACCTCTACCTGGCACCGAACGACGTTCGTGCACAGAGCACCTCCGCCAATGACCCGCACGCCAACACCAAGATCAGTGCCGTACGCCAGCACTTGACCGAGCGGTTGCCGGACTACATGGTGCCTACCCACATCGTCGTCGTGGAGGAGTTCCCACTGACCTCCTCGGGCAAGATCGACCGGAAGGCGCTGCCGAAACCGATACTGGCCGCCAAGGCATTCCGGGCACCCCAGACCCCCACGGAAAAAACTGTCGCCGAAGTGTTCGCGGAGATCCTCGCGATGGACCGAGTTGGGCTCGACGACAACTTCTTCGACTCGGGTGGAGATTCGTTGATCGCCATCCGTGTCAGCGCTCGACTGCAGGCCGCGTTGGGCGTGGAGGTGCCCGTGCGGTATCTGTTCGACACTCCGACGGTCGGTGGGCTTGCGGCGTGTTTGGAGACCAATCACGCTGTGACGGCCCGTCCGCCGTTGCGCGAGGTGTCGCGTCCTGACGCGATCCCGCTCTCGTTCGCCCAGCAGCGGTTGTGGTTCTTGGATCAGTTGCAGGGACCGTCGCCGATCTACAACATGGCGGTGGCGTTGCGGTTGACAGGTTCCCTGAATGTAGCCGCGCTCGAAGAGGCTCTCCGAGACGTGGTCGGGCGCCACGAGAGTCTGCGTACCGTCTTCACCACGGTCGCCGGACAGCCCCGACAGCGGGTGTTACCGGTCGAGCGGGCGGATCCGGGCTGGCAGACAGTCGAGGCCGGAGGCTGGTCGAAGCAGCGGCTCGACGACGAGATCTGTGCGGCGTCCCGCCACAGCTTTGACATCGCGCGCGAGGTTCCGCTGCGAGCAACGCTCTACCGGATCGACGAGAACGAACACGTGCTGGTGGCGGTGGTACACCACATCGCCGCGGACGGGTGGTCGGTTGCGCCGTTGGTGGGTGACCTCAGCGGCGCCTACGCCGCGCGATCCTCTGGCAAACCCCCGGATTGGGCCCCTCTCACGGTGCAGTATGCCGATTACACCCTGTGGCAGCAGGATTGGCTGGGCGACCAGTCCGATCCGGACAGCGTGATCTCAGGGCAGCTCGACTACTGGGAGCAGGCTTTGGCCGGCCTACCGCCGCGCCTGGAGTTGCCGACGGATCGCCCCTACCCGAAGGTCGCGGATTATCGAGGCGCCAGCGTGGTGGTCGATTGGCCGTCGAATCTGCAGCAGCAGGTGGCGCGGTTGGCGCGCGAGCACAACGCAACAAGCTCCATGGTGGTGCAGTCGGCGTTGGCGGTGTTGTTGTCGAAGCTCAGCGCCAGCACCGACGTCGCAATCGGCATTGCGACTGCCGGCCGAAGTGATCCGGCCCTGGACGACATGGTGGGGTTCTTCGTCAACACCTTGGTACTCCGGATCGATATGGCCGGGGACCCGTCCATGACGGAGGTCCTTGGACAAGTGCGGAGACGCGGCCTCACGGCGTTCGAGCATCAGGAGGTGCCCTTCGAGGTCTTGGTGGAGCGGCTGAACCCGGCGCGGAGCCTGACCCATCATCCGCTGATCCAGGTGATGCTGACCTGGCAGAACCTCCCGTGGCGTAGCGGCGATCCTGTCGCGGGTTTGAAACTCGGTGACGTGGACGTCGCGCCGATGCCGGCCGAAACCCTGACCGCGCGCATGGACCTGGTGTTCTCCCTGACCGAACGTTTCGACGATACGGGCGCCGCCATGGGGATCGGTGGCACGGTCGAGTTTCGTACCGATGTGTTCGACGCCGAGAGTATCGAGGTCCTCGTCCGGCGGCTCGAACGGGTGTTGGAGACGATGACGGGCGACTCCTTGCGGTCGTTGTCCTCGGTGGATTTGCTGGAGCGCAGCGAGTACGCGCAGCTGGACCAGGTCGCCAACCGTGCGGCGTTGACCAGCGCGGTCCCCGAGGTGTCCATCGTCTCGCTGTTCGGGCTGCAAGTGGCTCGCACCCCCGATGCGGTGGCCCTCAGCTGTCGAGGCGAGGAGCTGACCTACCGCGAACTCGACGAGTCATCAAATCGATTGGCGCACTGGTTGACACACCTGGGCGCGCGACCGGGTCGCAGTGTGGGGTTGCTGTTCGGTCGCGGTGTCGAAGCGGTCGTGGCGATCCTCGCGGTGTTGAAGTCGGGAGCGGCCTACCTGCCGATCGATCCGGCGTTGCCCGACGCACGGGTCGAGTTCATGCTTGGCGATGCGGCGCCGATCGCCGTAGTCACCACTTCCGCGTTGGCCGACCGGCTGACCGGTTACGGGGTTCTGGTGGTCGATGTGGGCGATCCCCGCATCGACCACCAGTCTCCGGTCGCGCCGGCGACGGGGCCGGCCCCTGACGATATCGCCTACCTGATCTATACCTCGGGAACGACGGGCGTCCCGAAAGGCGTGGCCATCACACACCGCAACGTGACACAGCTTGTCGGATCGCTGGACACTGCGTTATCCGGTCCCGGATGTGTGTGGACACAATGGCATTCCTACGTCTTCGATGTCTCGGTGTGGGACATCTTCGGCGCCCTTCTTCATGGCTCACGACTGGTGGTCGTGCCTGAGGAGGTGGCCGTCTCACCGGCGGAGTTCAACGCGTTGCTCCGGGCCGAAGAAGTCAACGTTCTGAGTCAAACGCCGTCGGCGCTGGCCATGCTGTCCTCCGATGGACTGGAGTCGACGATGGCCGTGGTCGCCGGTGAGGCTTGTCCGGAAGATCTGGTGGGCAGGTGGGGATCGGGGCGGACGATGATCAACGCCTACGGTCCCACCGAAACCACGGTGTACGCCACGATCAGCGCACCCCTGCAGCCGAATTCGGGGTCGGTGCCCATCGGGTTCCCCGTGCCGGGATCAGCGTTGTTCGTCCTGGACGGGTGGTTGCGGCCGGTGCCCATGGGCGTGGTCGGCGAACTGTACGTGGCCGGTAGCGGGGTCGGCGTCGGCTACCTGCGTCGGGCGAGCCTGACCGCGTCGAGGTTTGTGGCCTGCCCGTTCGCCGACGCGGAAGTGCCGGGCCGGCGGATGTACAGGACCGGCGATCTGGTGTCCTGGGGCAAGGACGGCCAGCTGCACTACCTTGGTCGAGCCGACGAACAGGTCAAGATCCGCGGCTACCGCATCGAACTCGGCGAAGTTCAGTGCGCCCTGGCCGAACTCGACGGCGTGGCGCAAGCGGCAGTGGTTCTCCGAGTGGATCGGGCCGGCGATCCCCGATTGGTCGGTTATGTCACCGCGACGAGCCCGGGTGCAGTTGATCTTGCCGGGGCACGGGCCCGGCTTGCCGATCGACTGCCGGCCTACATGGTGCCCACGGCGATCGTGGCGCTCGGTGAGTTGCCGTTGACGGTGAACGGCAAGCTCGACAGACGTGCCTTGCCCGCGCCGGAATATTCCGAGGTGGCCGGTACCTACCGCGCTCCGACCAACCTCACTGAGGAAATCCTCGTCGGGATCTATACCGAGGTCCTCGGCGTGGACCGGGTCGGGGTCGATGACTCGTTCTTCGACCTCGGCGGCGACTCCCTGTCGGCCATGCGTTTGGTCGCCGCCATCAACTCCGATCTCGACGCCGGACTTACCGTGCGAAGCATTTTCGATACGTCCACGGTTGCCGAACTCGCACCGCGTATCGGCGAGAACTACCAGCGACGTGTCCCGCTGGCGCAGATCGCACGACCTGAGGTCGTTCCGTTGTCCTTTGCGCAGCAGCGGTTGTGGTTCCTCGATCAGCTGCAGGGGCCCTCGCCGATCTACAACATGGCGGTGGCATTGCGCCTGGAAGGTGGTCTGAACTCCGAAGCCCTGGGCCGAGCATGGGCGGATGTCGTCGCCCGGCAGGAGGCGCTGCGCACGGTGTTCACGACGGTCGATGGGGTGCCTCAGCAGATTGTGGTTGATGCTGAGCACGCCGACTTCGGTTGGCAGATCGTCGACGCCGAAGCCTGGCCCAGCCATCAGCTGGAGACGGCCATCGCTACGGCCGCATGCCACAGCTTCGAACTGTCGGTCGAGGTGCCGTTCAGAGTAAAGCTTTTCCGGACCGGCGCCGAGGACCATGTTCTGGTGGCGGTAGCACACCACATCGCCGCCGACGGCGCTTCGATGGCTCCGCTGGTGGCCGATCTGGCCAAAGCTTATGCTGCGCGATCAGCAGGCCGGGGCCCGGATTGGGCTCCGCTGCCCGTGCAGTACGCGGATTACACGCTCTGGCAGCGGGATTGGCTAGGCAGCAACTCCGACGTGGATAGCGTGCTCTCGGAACAGTTGGGGTACTGGGAGCGGGCGCTGGCGGGGTTGCCTGAGCGCTTGGAACTTCCCATCGATCGCCCCTACCCGGCGGTGGCCGATCACCGCGGCGCCAGTGTTCCGGTGGAGTGGTCGACGGATTTGCAACAACAGCTGGCGCGCGTCGCTCGGGAGCACCGCGCGACCAATTTCATGATGGTGCAGGCCGCGTTGGCGCTGCTGCTGGGCAACGTGAGCGGCAGTGACGACGTTGCGGTCGGGTTTGCCATCGCCGGGCGTAACGATCCTGCTCTCGATGAGTTGGTTGGATTCTTCGTCAACACCCTGGTGTTGCGGGTGGACCTGGGCGGTAACCCCACCGTCGCCGAATTGATCGGCCGAGTGCGCCAAACCAGCCTCGCTGCCTTCGAACATCAGGACGTGCCGTTCGAAACAGTGGTGGAACGGCTGAATCCGGCACGCAGCCTGACTCACCATCCACTGGTCCAGGTGATGCTCACCTGGCAGCGTGCTGAGAACCGGCTCGTGCCCAGCCTCGGTGATGCGACGATCAGCCCGCTGCCGATAGACAACCACACCGCGCGGATGGATCTAGCGTTCTCCCTCGAGGAAAGATTCACAAGTACCGGTGAACCCGCCGGCATTGGCGGCATGGTCGAGTTCCGCACCGACGTGTACGACCTCTCCAGTGTCGAGGTTCTGGTAGCAAGACTCGAGCGGACGCTGCGGACGCTCACCGCCGACCCCGATCGACCCTTGTCTTCGGTCGAGATCGCGGACGATGTGGAGTTCGCGCGTCTCCGCGCGATGGGGAACTGCATGGTCCTGCATCAGCCGGAGGCAGAGGACTCGGTCCCGGCGGTGTTCACTGCACAGGCGGCGCGGCTGGACGATGCGGTGGCGATCTCATCCGGACAGCGCCTGATGAGCTATCGGGAACTGGATGAGTCGTCGAATCGGTTGGCGCGCTTTCTGATCAGCCAGGGTGTTGGTGCGGGCGACTGTGTTGTGTTGGCGTTCGACCGGTGTGCTGAGGCGATTGTGTCGATGTTGGCGGTGCTCAAGGCCGGGGGGGTGTATTTGGCGGTCGATCCGGGGCAGCCTGCTTCCCGGATCGAGTTCATGCTGGCGGATGCGGCACCGGTGGCCGGGATCAGTACTGGCGCGTTGGGGCATTTGTTGGCGGGGGCGGGGTTGCCGCTGTTTGAGTATGACGATCCGCGTATTGCTGAGGAGTCGGTGAGTGCGTTGCCGGTTCCGGATGCCGGGGATGTGGCGTATTTGATCTATACCTCGGGGACGACGGGGGTTCCGAAGGGGGTGGCGGTCAGTCACCGCAATCTGGTGCATTTGGTGGAGTCGATGCCTGCGGATCTTCCTGCGAATCGGGTGTGGACGCAGTGTCATTCGTATGCGTTTGATTTCTCGGTGTGGGAGATCTGGGCGGCGTTGCTCGGTGGTGGGTCGTTGGTGGTGGTGCCTGAGGAGGTGGCCGCGACGCCGCGGAGGTTCCACGATTTGATCGTCGAGCAGGGTGTGACGGTGTTGACGCAGACGCCGTCGGCGGTGGCGGCGTTGGATCCGGTTGGGTTGGAGTCGGTGGCGGTGCTGCTCGGTGGGGAGGCCTGCCCGACCGACGTGGTGGATCGGTGGGCGCCGGGTCGGGTGGTGCTCAATGCGTACGGGCCCACTGAGGCCACGGTGTATGCGGCGATCAGCGCGCCTTTGTCGGTGGGTTCGGCTGTGGTGCCGATCGGTGCGCCGGTGTCGACGGCGGCGTTGTTGGTGTTGGATCGGTGGTTGCGTCCGGTGCCGGCGGGGGTGGTCGGGGAGTTGTATGTGGCCGGGCGCGGTGTCGGGGTGGGGTATGTGCGGCGATCTGGGTTGACGGCGTCGCGGTTTGTGGCGTGCCCGTTCGGTGGGGATGGGGCTCCTGGTGGGCAGCGGATGTATCGGACCGGGGATTTGGTGCGTTGGGGCCGCGATGGGCAGTTGCAGTATCTGGGGCGTGCCGATGATCAGGTCAAGATCCGTGGTTATCGCATTGAGCTTGGTGATATCCAGGCGGCGTTGAGCGCTGCCGAGGGTGTGGGTCAAGCTGCGGTGATGGTGCGTGAGGACACCCCCGGGCAGTCGCGGTTGGTGGGTTATGTCACCGAAACCCGCGCTGGCACGGTTGATCCGGTGGCGCTGCGGGCGCAACTGGTTGAGCGGTTGCCGGGCTATATGGTGCCCGCGGCGATTGTGGTGCTCGACGGGTTGCCGTTGATGGTCAGCGGCAAACTCGACAAGCGGGCGTTGCCGGCACCGGAGTACACCGATGTGGATCGGTATCGGGCGCCGTCGAGTCCGGCCGAGGAGATCCTGGCCGACATCTACGCCCGCATCCTCGGGTTGGACCGTGTCGGGGTCGATGGGTCCTTCTTCGACCTCGGTGGCGACTCGCTCTCAGCGATGCGTCTGATCGCCGCGATCAACAAGGCCTTCGACACCGACCTGGCCGTACGCACCCTGTTCGACGCCCCCACCATCACCCAACTCGCACCCCGCATCGACCAAGGCACCGCCACACACCCACCGCTGACCATTCAGACACGCCCCCAACACATCCCATTGTCCTACGCCCAAAGCAGACTCTGGTTCCTCAACCGCTTCGAGGGCGGAGTGGCCACCTACAACGTCCCGATCGCCCTGCGCATCAACGGGATGCTGGATGCCGAGGCTTTGGACGCGGCCCTCGACGACGTGATCACCCGCCACGAATCTCTGCGCACCGTGTTCCCCGACGTCGACGGCGCCCCGTCGCAGCATGTGCTTCCGGCCCTGGCGGGCATGTGGCGGCGCAGCGGAACAGTCGTGGAGTCGGGGGCGGACACTGACGTGGCGGTCGCGTTGGCCGCTATGGCGGGCTACCGGTTTGACCTCTCGACCGAGATACCGATCCGAATGCGCATCTTCGAGGAGGCGCCCGCTCGGTACCTGGTCGCGATTGTGGTGCATCACATCGCCTTTGATGGCTGGTCGGTGGCCCCGATGGTGCGCGACATCAGTGCCGCCTACGCCGCACGATGCCGCGGACAGGCACCCCAGTGGACCCCGTTACCGGTGCAGTACGCCGATTACACGTTGTGGCAGCAGAACTGGCTGGGGGACGAATCCGATCCCGACAGCGTAATTGCCGCGCAGCTGGGGTATTGGCGACGAGAGCTCGCCGACTTGCCGGAGACGGTGTCGCTGCCGGCGGATAACCCCCGTCCGCCAGTGCCCAGCTACCAGGGTGATTCGGTCGAATTGCGTATCGAACCGTCCACGTGGGCGTCGGTGAAGGCCTTGGCGGCCGCGCACAACGCGACGGTGTCCATGGTGCTGCAGGCGGTGACGGCTGTGGTGCTGCAGCGCGCCGGTGCGGGTGAGGATGTCGCTCTGGGCGCGCCCATCGCTGCGAGGACTGATCCGGCGCTCGATGATCTGGTCGGGTTCTTCGTCAACACCTGGGTGCTGCGGGTGGGCGTCAGCGCGGCGCTGCCGTTCGGTGAGGTACTCGCACAGGTCCGCCAGAAGGCGCTGGACGCCTACGACAACCAGGCGGTGCCCTTCGACCTGCTGGTGGAGCGACTCAATCCGATGCGTTCGGCGTCGCACCATCCACTGTTCCAGGTACTGATGGTGTTCCAGAACAACACAAGTCCGGTTGCCATGGAGGTCGACGGGGCCACCGTCGAACCCTTGGCGACCGACACCGGGACCGCCAAGTTCGATCTCGATATCCAATTGCGGGAGGTATCCGGTGATCACCCGGATGCACCTCTGGCCGCGGGCACGGTGGCCTACGCGACGGACTTGTACGACCGGTCCACCATCGAACGATTCGTGGGTTGGTTCGGCCGGGTGGTCGAGGCCGTCGTCGCCGACCCGTCGGTGGTGGTCGGCGAGGTCCCGCTGCTGGGCGCCGACGAATGGGACGGCCTGCTGGCGCGGTGGACCGGCGTGGGTACGTCGGCGCCCGTCGGACACGCCACGGAGCTGTTGGCGGCGGCGGTGACCGCGAGCCCGTCGGCCTCGGCGGTCGTTGCCGGCTCCCGGTCGCTTACCTATCGCGAGCTCGACGAGGTTTCGAATCGGTTGGCGCGGGTGTTGATCGGGGCGGGGGTTGGTCCGGAAGGCGCGGTCGGTGTGGCGATGGGCCGCTGCCTGGAGTCGGTGGTGGCGTGGTGGGCGGTGCTCAAGGCCGGTGGGGTCTATGTGCCGGTCGACCGCACCCACCCGGACGCCCGGATTGCGGCGCTGCTCGACGGGGTTGGGGCGATTTGTGTCCTGACCGTCGGCGCCGACTGCGTGGGTGGGGCCGGTGAGCGTCCGGTGTTGCGTCTTGATGATCTGGATCTGGACGGATGCAGTGCGGCCGCGGTCACCGATGCGGATCGGTTGGCGCCGGTGGGTGTTGATGACGGTGCCTACGTCATCTTCACGTCGGGTTCGACGGGGACGCCGAAAGGCGTTGTGGTCAGCCATTCCGGGTTGCTGGGCTGGGCTGAGGCGCAGCGCGACACCTTCGGGCTGGGTGCGCAGTCGCGGATGTTGATGGTGTCGGCGCCGACCTTCGACGCGTCGGTGGGTGAATGGTTGATGGCGACGGCTTCGGGGGCGGCCTTGGTGGTGGCGCCACCGGATTGCTATGCCGGGGAGGCGCTGACCGGGCTGCTGCGTGAGCATCGCGTGGATGCGGCGGTGCTGACGCCGACGGTTCTGGCGACGTTGGATCGCAGTCAACTGGACCACTTGGGCACGGTGGTCGCCGTTGGGGAGGCGGTCCCGACAGCTTTGGTGGATGCGTGGGCGCCGGGCCGGTCGATGTTCAACGGTTACGGTCCCAGTGAGACCACCATCTGGGTGACCTGCGCCGAGTTGTCGCCCGGGCAACCGGTGCGCATCGGTGCTCCTCTTCCTGGGGTGACGGCATTGGTACTGGACGCGCGCCTGCACCCGGCGCCGGTCGGGGTGGTCGGGGAGTTGTATCTGGGCGGGCCGGCGGTGGCCCGTGGCTATGTGGGCAGGCCCGGTTTGACCGCGGAACGATTCGTCGCCAACCCGTTCGGGGCCGTGGGGTCGCGGCTCTATCGCAGCGGTGATCTGGTGCGGTGGACCTCGCTGGGGACTCTGGAGTATCTGGGGCGGGCCGACGCACAGATCAAATTGCGTGGGCAGCGCATCGAACTGGGTGAGATCGAGAACACCCTGCTGTCCTGCCCGCAGGTGGCCCGGGCCGCCGTGACCGTCCATCACGGTGAGACAGGAACCGATCATCTCATCGGCTACGTCGCGCTCGAGCACAGCAGTACCGCCGATCGAGACGCCGAGGTCGTTGATCAGTGGCAGCAGATCTACGACGAGTTGTATGACGCCGAGAGCGCATCGGAGTTCGGCGGCGACTTCCGGGGCTGGAACAGCAGCTACACCGGTGCGCCGATCCCGCTGACAGACATGCGGGAATGGCAGAACGCCACGCTGGAGCGTATCCGGGCACTGGCCCCGCGGCGGGTCTTGGAGATCGGTGTCGGTTCCGGACTGTTGCTGGCTCACCTTGCCCCGCGATGTGAACAGTACTGGGGCACTGACTTTTCCGCACCGACGATCCACACGTTGCAGGGATCGGTCGCTCCGCAGCAGTGGGGCGAGCGCGTGCGGTTGTGGACCCAGCCCGCCCATGTCATCGGCGAGCTGCCGCGGGCGTACTTCGACACCATCATCATCAACTCGGTGGTCCAGTACTTCCCGAACGCGGGCTATCTGCGCCAGGTCCTCGACAACGCTGTCGAGTTGTTGGTACCGGGCGGGGCGGTCTTCATCGGCGACATCCGTAACCACAGTCTGCAGGGGGCTTTCCAGACCGGTGTCGCGCTGGCACGTACCGACTCCACCGATACCGATGAGATTCGGCAACGGGTGCAGCGTGCGGTCGTCGGCGAACCTGAACTCTTGTTGGCCCCGGAGTTCTTCACCACCTGGGCGGCCGGCAATGAGACGGTGGGGGCGCTGGACATCCAGGTCAAGCGCGGCGACGCCGACAACGAGTTGACTCGGTATCGCTACGACGTCGCACTCCGCAAGGCACCGGTGTCGGCCTGCTCCCTGGCCGCGGTGCCGCAGCGGGACTGGACTACGTGTGCCGGGCTGTCCGGACTGCACACCGAGTTGACGGCACAACGCCCCCGCGCGATCAGAGTGACCGCACTTCCCCGGGTCGGGGTCATCACGGATGTCGCCCAGGAACAGGCACTGGCGTCCGGGGCGCCCCTGGCCGACGTGCGCACGTGCGCCGTCGCTGGGGCCGCCACGGCCGAGCAACTGCACCGGCTCGGCGAGGAGATCGGCTACCGGGTCGCGGTCACCTGGGGAGCCGAACCCGGCACGATGGACGCGGTCTTCATCGATGCGACCATTTCTGGACACGGATCGATTCTGACCGACGTCTATTCGGTTCCCACCGGAGCACACCGACCGGCCGGTTACGCCAACGATCCGGACACCAACACCAAGATCAGCGCCGTACGCCAGCGGTTGGGCGAGTCGCTCCCGGATTACATGGTGCCGACCCACATCATGGTGCTCGAGCAGTTCCCGTTGACAACCTCCGGCAAGATTGACCGTAAAGCCCTGCCGGAACCGGTATTCGCCGCCAAGCCGTTCCGGGCCGCCCAGTCGCCCACCGGCAAGACCGTCGCCGACGTCTTCGCCGAAGTGCTAGGTCTCGACCAAGTGGGCATGGACGATGACTTCTTCGCACTCGGCGGCGACTCATTGATCGCCATCCGGGTCACCGCCCGACTGCAGGCGGCGCTGGGCATGGACGTTCCGGTGCGCTACTTGTTCGACGCGCCGACGGTGGGCGGGCTCGCCGACTACCTCGATGCTCACCGTGCGGAGGCGACCCGGCCGCCGCTGCAGGTGATGCCGCGGCCCGAACACGTGCCGTTGTCGTTCGCTCAGCAGCGGTTGTGGTTCTTCGAACAGCTGCAAGGCCCGTCGCCGATCTACAACATGGCGGTGGCGTTGCGATTGAGTGGACGCCTGGACGCCGCGGCACTCGGCGACGCCCTCGGCGATGTGGTGGGCCGGCACGAGAGTCTGCGCACCGTGTTCGTCGCATCGGACGGGGTGCCCCACCAGGTGGTGATTCCGGTCGAGCAAGCTGACTTTGGCTGGCAGGTGGTCAACGCCGAGGGCTGGTCGGAGACGCAGATGGAGGCCGCAATCGCCGCAGCCGCAGGCCACACCTTCGACCTCGCAACTGAAATTCCCCTGCGGGCCACCCTGTTCCGAACCGACACCGACGAACATCTCTTGGTAGCGGTGGTTCATCACATCGCCGGTGATGGGTGGTCGGTGACGCCGTTGGTGTCGGATCTGGCCGGTGCCTATGCGGCCAGATCGCAAGGGCGCGCGCCGCAATGGCCCCCGCTGCCGGTGCAGTATGCGGATTACACGTTGTGGCAGCGGGATTGGCTGGGCGACGAGAAGGACCCAGACAGCGCGATATCCGGACAGCTGGCGTACTGGGAACGGGAGCTGGCGGGGGTGCCGGAGCGGTTGGAGTTACCCACTGATCGGCCCTATCCACCGGTGGCTGACTACCGCGGTGACAGTGTGGCCGTCGACTGGCCGGTGGAGTTGCAGCTGCGGGTGGCGCAGTTGGCCCGGGAGCACAACGCCACCAGCTTCATGGTGATGCAAACCGCCCTGGCGGTGCTCCTGTCCAAACTGGCTGCCACCAACGATGTAGCCATTGGTATCGCCACTGCCGGTCGCACCGATCCCGCGCTCGACGATCTTGTTGGATTCTTTGTGAACACGTTGGTGTTGCGGCTCGATCTGGGCGGTGACCCCACCGTCGCGGAGCTGCTGGAGCAAGTCCGGAAGCGGAGCCTCGCGGCCTTCGAGCACCAGGACGTGCCGTTCGAGATGCTGGTCGAGCGCCTCAATCCCGCGCGTAGCCTGACGCATCACCCGCTGATCCAAGTGATCCTGGCCTGGCAGAACCTGCCGTGGCAGCACGGCGGCGGCTCGGCCGCGGGGCTGAGCTTGGGGGATGTGCAGATCAGCCCGCTTCCGGCCGACACCCACACCGCACGAATGGATTTGGTGTTCTCGTTGGCCGAACGCTTCGACGAGGCCGGCGAACCAGCCGGGATTGGGGGGACCGTGGAATTTCGCACCGACGTGTTCGACGCGCGAAGCGTCGAGCGTCTGACCGAGCGATTGCGGCGGGTCCTCGTTGCACTGACCGCTGAGATGGGGGCCTGAGGATGACCACTGAACAAGTTCGGCGGCTGTCGTCGATCGACTTCTTGGATGACGAAGACCGAGGCGATCTCGACGAGTTCAGCAATTCCCGTGTGCTTACCCAGTCCGTGGCCGAGGTGTCGATTCCGGAGCTGTTCTCACAGCAGCTTGCTCGTACGCCGGATGCGGGTGCAGTGTCGTACGACGGTCGCACGATGTCCTATCGCGAGTTGGACGAGGCATCGAGTCGGTTGGCGAATCTTCTTGTGGCGCATGGCGCTGCGCCTGGCGAGTACGTGGCGCTGTTGCTGGATCGCTCGGCGCAGGCGATTGTGGCGATCCTGGCGGTGTTGAAAACCGGGGCAGCCTATGTGCCCATGGATCCTGTTGTGCCGGATGTACGCATCGGTTTCATGCTGGCCGACGCCGCTGCGGTCGCGGTCGTCAGTTCGGGCGGATTGATGGACCGGCTGTCAGGCCAGGACGTGCCGGTGGTGGACGTGGCGGACCCGCGGCTGGGGGCGCAACCGGTCACCGGCCTTTCGGTTCCGGCCGCTGACGATGTTGCGCATGTCATCTATACCTCGGGCACGACGGGCGTGCCGAAGGGGGTGGCGGTCACCCATGCGAATGTGACGCGGCTGTTTGATGGCCTTGATGTGGGGGTGCGGTTGGCCTCTGATCAGGTTTGGGCGCAGTGTTCGTCGCTGGCGTTCGATTATTCGGTGTGGGAGATCTGGGGCGCGCTGCTGCACGGTGGTCGTCTTGTGGTGGTGCCCGAGGAGGTGCGCCGTTCGCCGGCGCAGTTGCAGGCGATGCTGGTCGCCGAGGGGGTGACGGTGTTGAGTCAGACACCGTCGTCGGTAGGAGTGTTGTCGCGGGAAGGATTGGAGTCGGCGGCGTTGATGGTTGCGGCCGAGCCCTGCCCGCCCGAGGTGGTGGACCGGTGGGCGCCGGGTCGGGTGATGATCAATGGCTACGGTCCGACGGAGACCACGGTGTACGCGACGATCAGTGCACCGTTGCAACCGAATTCGGGTGTGGTGCCGATCGGTTTCCCAGTGCCGGGCGCGGCGTTGTTCGTGCTGGACCAACAATTGCGTCCGGTGGCGGCGGGTGTCACCGGCGAGTTGTACGTCGCCGGCCGCGGTGTCGGGGTCGGTTATATCCGTCGGTCGGAACTGACCGCGTCAAGGTTCGTCGCCTGCCCGTTCGGCGGCGTGGACTCCCGGATGTATCGCACCGGTGATCTTGTCCGGTGGGGAGCAGACGGGCAGTTGCAGTACCTCGGGCGTGGTGACGAGCAGGTCAAGATTCGCGGGTATCGGATTGAACTCGGTGAGATCCAGTGTGCACTCGCTGATCTCGACGGTGTAGCCCAGGCAGTAGTGGTCGTCCGCGAAGACAGCGCTGGTGAGCCGCGTCTCGTCGGTTACATCACCGGCACCGCGGATCCAGCCCGCGCGCGTGCCGCGTTGGCCGAGCGACTGCCGGCATATATGGTGCCTGCCGCGATCGTGGCGCTCGAGGCATTGCCGTTGACGGTCAATGGCAAACTCGACAAGGGCGCTCTGCCGGCACCGGACTACGTTGATGTGGACACCTATCGGGCCCCATCGACACCGACCGAGGAAATCTTGGTCGGAATCTTCGCCCAGATCTTGGGTTTGGACCGCGTCGGAGTCGATGACTCCTTCTTCGACCTTGGCGGCGACTCCTTATCGGCGATGCGGTTGATCGCGGCGGTTAACAGCCACGTCGATTCGTCGCTGACAGTGCGGGCGCTCTTTGACACACCCAGCATTGCGCAGTTGGCCACCGCGATCGGTGAAAGCTCGGGTGGGCGTGCACCGCTGGTGGTTCAGGAACGTCCTCAGCGCATTCCGCTGTCTTTTGCGCAGCAGCGGATGTGGTTCTTAGAGCAGATGCAAGGGCCCTCGCCCGTGCACAACATGCCCACGGTTTTCAGGATAAGTGGAGAGTTGGATGTCGAGGCACTCGGGCGGGCGCTGGCTGATGTCGTGGCCCGACACGAGTCGCTGCGCACGGTCTTTGTTGCCGAAAAGGGTGTTCCGCGACAGGTGGTCCTGGCTCCCGAAGACGCCGATTTCGGCTGGCAGGTGGTGAATGCCCAGACCTGGTCGGCGGCTCAATTGGGGGAAGCTTTAGAAGATTTCGTACAGCATTGTTTCGCTCTTGACAGGGAAATCCCTCTGCGGGCCCGGTTGTTCCGCTCAGGCGACGATGAATACGTATTGGTGGCGGTCGTGCACCACATCGCCGCTGACGGCGCCTCCGTTGCCCCGCTGGTGAGAGACCTCGCAACAGCCTATGCCGCCAGACAGCGAGACCATGAACCAAGCTGGGCTCCGTTGCCGGTGCAGTACGTCGATTACACGTTGTGGCAGCGTGATTGGCTTGGCGGTGAAGATGACGCCGCCAGTGTGATCTGCGCGCAGTTGTCCTACTGGGAGCAAGCGTTGGCAGGGCTGCCGGAAAGGCTGGAGCTACCGACGGATCGCCCTTATCCAGTAGTAGCCGATCACCGGGGCGCAAGTGTCACGGTCGACTGGCCGGCCCAATTGCAGCAACAGGTATGCCGAGTTGCCCGCGAGCATAATGTGACGAGCTTCATGGTGGTGCAGGCCGCCCTGGCGGTGTTGCTCGCAGAGTTGGGGACCAGCAACGATGTGGCGATCGGCTTTGCGATTGCCGGCCGCAACGACCCGGCTCTCGACGATTTGGTGGGTTTCTTTGTCAATACCTTGGTACTACGGATTGAACTGAGCAGTAATCCGACCGTGGCCGAGTTGCTGGCCCAGGTGCGGCAACGCAGCCTGGCAGCCTTCGATCACCAGGACGTTCCGTTTGAACTGCTGGTCGAGCGACTCAACCCCGCCCGCAGCCTGACCCATCACCCGCTGGTTCAGGTGATGCTCGCCTGGCAGAATTTCGCCGGAAACCCGGTCGCCGAGTCAATCATCGGTGACGTACAGGTCACCCCCCTGTCCGCGGACACTCATACCGCTCGGATGGACCTCGCGTTCTCTCTCGAGGAGCGTTTTGCCGAAGGAGGCGAGCCCGCCGGCATCGGTGGGATGGTCGAGTATCGAACCGATGTCTTTGACAGGTCATCGATCGAGGTCCTGATCAACCGCTTACAGCGGGTGCTGAGCGAGATCACCGGCGACACTTCTCGGCTCCTGTCGTCGATCGATCTGATCGATAACAGCGAGCGGAACCGGTTGGACAAGCTGGGCAACCGCGCAATCCTGGACCGGCCAGTAACAGCGCCGAGTTCGGTACCGGAACTGTTCGGGCAGCAAGTAGTTCGGGCCCCGGAAGCAGTAGCAGTGAGCTGCGGTGGGGTCCACCTGACGTATCGCGAGCTGGATGAGGCCTCGAATCGACTGGCCCACCTGCTGGCGGATCGCGGTATCGGCCCGGGCCAATCGGTGGTCATGTTGTTCGCGCGGTGTGCAGAGGCCATAGTCGCGATCCTGGGCGTATTGAAATCAGGAGCGGCCTATCTGCCGATCGACCCTGTGCACCCCGATGCGCGTATCGATTTCATGTTGTCCGACGCCTTGCCCTCCGCGGTGATCACCACGGCCAAACTGCGGTCCCGTGTGGACCACTACGACGTGCCGGTGATCGACATTGCGGATCCAGACATCGACCGCTTCCCGGAGAGTCGGATTCCGGCTCCGTCACCGCACGATCTCGCCCACATCATCTACACCTCGGGCACAACCGGAATGCCCAAAGGCGTGACGGTCACTCATCACAACGTCGTTCAACTGTTCGATGCACTGGAGATTGGCCTGGACTTGATTCCAGACCGAGTGTGGACCCAGTTCCATTCCTATGCCTTCGATTTCTCAGTATGGGAAATCTGGGGAGCGCTACTACATGGTGGACGACTTGTCATTGTCCCCGAGGAGGTCGCTGTCTCGCCACAGAGTTTCCACCGCCTGTTGGTCGATGAAGGCGTCACCGTCCTGACCCAAACTCCCTCCGCTGCAGGAGTGTTGGCGACGGAGGGGCTGGATGCCACGGCGTTGGTGATCGGCGCCGAGCCGTGCCCGCCAGAATTGGTCGATCGGTGGGCGCCCGGCCGGGTGATGGTGAACGTGTATGGCCCCACCGAGACGACCATGTGGGCATCAAAGAGCGCCCCACTGGAGGCCGGGGGTGGGGCGCCTCCAATCGGCTCTCCGATAGCCTGGGCTGCCTTCTTTGTTCTGGATCAGTGGCTGCGTCCAGTGCCCATCGGTGTAGTCGGGGAGTTGTATCTGGGCGGACGCGGCGTCGGAGTGGGCTACGTCCGCAGACCCGGACTGACCGCTGCGCGCTTCATGGCGTGTCCGTTCGGAGCGGCGGGCTCGCGGATGTACCGCACCGGGGACCTGGTGCGCTGGGGAGATGACGGTCAGCTGCAGTATCTGGGCCGCGCTGATGAGCAGGTCAAGATTCGTGGCTACCGCATCGAGCCAGGCGAGATCCAGTCTGCCTTGGTGAGTCTGGATGGAGTCGAGCAGGCTGCGGTTATTGCACGCGAGGACCGCCCCGGTGACAAGCGTCTGGTGGGCTACATCGTCGGGACAGCGGATCCGGTGCGTGCTCGCGCTGCGCTGGCCGCCCAGCTACCCCACTACATGGTCCCCGCTGCGGTCCTGACTCTCGACAGCCTGCCCGTGACCTCGAACGGCAAGCTCGACAAGCGTGCGCTTCCGGCTCCGGACTACGCCGACGTCGACCGGTACCGGGCGCCGTCGACGCCGACCGAGGAGATCCTGGCCGGTATCTACACCGATGTGTTGGGTCTGGATCGAGTAGGGGTTGATGACTCGTTCTTTGATCTCGGCGGGGACTCGCTTTCGGCGATGCGGGTCATCGCAGCAATCAACGCAACTCTAGACACCGACGTTGCGGTCCGTACGCTGTTCGACGCCCCAACGGTCTCGCAGTTGGCGGTGGCCGTAGCAGAGGGACCTACTGGTCTTCCCCCGCTGGTACCGGTCGATCGACCGGAACTGATACCGCTGTCGTATTCGCAGAGTCGCGTGTGGTTCCTCAACCAGTTCGAGGGAGAGGTTTCGACGTACAACATGCCTACCGCGTATCGAATTCGCGGGAGCTTGAACGTCGAGGCTCTGCGGTCGGCGTTATCGGATGTCGTGGTCCGTCATGAAAGCCTGCGGACTTTGTTCACCGCACCCGAAGGGATTCCCAGGCAGACTGTGGTTCCTGCGGAACAAGCTGACTTCGGTTGGCAAATTGTTGATGCGCGTGGGTGGCGGGCGGACCGGCTTCACGGAGATATCGCAAAAGCAGTGTGCTATGACTTCGACCTGAGCCGTGAAATACCCGTCCGTGCTTGGCTCTTCCGGATCTCTCAAGATGAGCATGTACTGGTGGCGGTCATACACCACATTGCCGGAGATGGCGCATCGGTAGCGCCCTTGGTGCGTGATCTGGGGGTGGCCTATGCGAGTCGATGCAGCGGTTTGGCACCGGATTGGGCTCCGCTGCCAGTTCAGTACGCTGATTACACATTGTGGCAACGCCATTGGCTGGGCGACGAGTCGGACCCGAACAGCGTTATGTCCAGCCAATTGGCCTATTGGGAACAACAGCTGGCTGGACTTCCAGAACGGTTAGAGCTGCCAACGGATCGTCCCTATCCGCCAGTAGCGGATCATCACGGCTCGAGTGTGACGGTGGAATGGTCCGCCGACCTACAGAAGCGAGTTGCGCGGATTGCCAAGGAACACGGAGCCACCAGCTTCATGGTCGTCCAATCAGCGCTTTCTGTTCTGCTGTCGAAGATGTGCGGTACTAGCGATGTCGGTGTCGCTGTCCTGATCGCCGGACGGCGCGACCCGGCGCTCGACGATCTAGTCGGCTTCTTTGTCAACACGCTTGTGCTGCGTGTGGAACTGGCGGGTGATCCGACTGTTGCTGAGCTGCTTTCACAGGTACGGAGAAGGAGTCTGGGCGCATTCGAACACCAAGACGTGCCGTTCGAGGCCTTGGTGGAACGCCTCAATCCGACGCGAAGTCTGACTCACCACCCCCTGATCCAAGTGACGCTAGCCTGGCAGAACTTCGCGTGGGAAAACAGCGGCGACCCCACCTCGTCGCTAAGTCTGGGTGATGTCCAGGTCTCGCCCTTGTGGGCTGAAACTAAAGCCGCCCCTATGGATTTGGTCTTCTACCTCCGAGAAAGATGGACTGAATCCGGTGCTACTGATGGGATATACGGCTCGGTAGTATTTCGCACAGACGTTTTCGATACCACTAGTATCGAGCTACTGATTCGTAGGTTCGAACGGGTATTGATGGCCATGACGTCCGATCCGGCCCGACCGTTGTCATCGATCGATGTGCTAGACGCAGATGAGCATGCTTATCTGGATGAACTCGGCACCCAGGGCGCGTTGACCTCGCCGGCTACCGAGATGTCCATCCCTGCGCTCTTTGCGGAGGTAGCTGCATCTGCAGGCGGGTCTGCGGCGATCCGCTTTGGCGGAAGTTCAATTTCATACGATGATCTGGACGTGATGTCAAATAGACTGGCGCACTGGTTATTTAACCGCGGCGTCCGTGCAGGCGATCGTATCGCGGTCTTGTTTGATCGATGCCCCGAAGCCGTTGTCGCGATTCTCGGGATCCTCAAGATGGGCGCTACATATCTACCGATCGATCCCGCACATCCGGACACTCGAATCGAGTTCATGCTGGCCGACGCGGCGCCTACTGCGGCGATCAGTACGTCTGCGCTGGCCCACCGTCTACGCGACGCAACCATGTTCATCGACTACCATGACCCACGCATTCGCACCTATCCCGCTACGGCGCTCCAAGCTCCGTCTTCCGACGAGATCGCCTATTTGATCTATACCTCAGGTACGACGGGATCCCCGAAAGGTGTGGCAATTCCGCATCGTAACGTGACTGCGCTGTTGGGGACGCTCGACACTGATCTGGACCTATCGGGGCAGGTATGGACTCAATGCCATTCGTTGGCTTTCGACTATTCGGTCTGGGAGATTTGGGGCGCGTTGCTCTACGGCGGAACCTTGGTCGTGGTCCCAGACGTAGTGACTCGGGCGCCCGAAGACTTGCATGCGCTTCTGGCGGCCGAACGCGTCACCATGTTCAGTCAGACGCCTTCGGCGTTCTATACCTTTCTGACAGTCGATGAGCTCAAGACGGGTACTCGCGACGAGTTGGCTTTGAAGACCGTGGTGTTCGGTGGGGAGGCCCTCGAGCCGCACCGGCTTCGGGGCTGGATGGATCGTCATCCAGGGGCACCGCGCCTGATCAACATGTACGGGATCACGGAGACCACCGTTCACGCTTCCTTCCGGGAGATCGTTTCGAGCGACACTGCCCATACCATCAGTCCAATTGGTTTGCCACTGGCTAACTTAGGATTTTACGTCCTGGATCGGTTTCTGCGAGCAGTACCTCCCGGAGTGGTCGGCGAACTTTACGTTGCGGGGTCGGGCTTGGGCTACGGGTACTGGCGTCGTGGCGGATTGACTTCCACGCGATTTGTAGCGTCGCCGTTCGGCGATTCTGGGGTGCGCATGTACCGTACCGGGGACTTGGCTTCGTGGGGAGCGGATGGACAGCTGCGGTACACCGGCCGGCTCGACGAACAGGTCAAGATCCGCGGCTATCGCATCGAGATGGGAGAGGTTCAAGCTGCCATCGCGAGTGTCCCGGGCGTGACTCATGGGGCAGTGATCGTGCGGGAGGACCGTCCAGGCGAGAAACGCCTGGTCGGCTATGTCACCGGAGCGGCCGATCCTGCACGGGTTCGGACTACGTTGGCGCAGCACTTGCCGAGCTACATGGTGCCGGCCACTGTGGTGGTCCTAGACAGTCTGCCATTAACGGTCAACGGGAAGCTCGACAAGCGGAAGTTGCCTGTGCCGGATTACGCGGCTGAGGGATATCGGGAGCCATCGACTGCAGAGGAGAAGACTCTCGCACGAATCTTCGCTGACGTTCTGAATATGAGTCGGATCGGCGTCGATGATTCTTTCTTCGACTTGGGTGGTGATTCGCTTTCTGCGGTCGAAGCCATCACGAGGGTGAACTCGATTTTTGAGACGGAAGTTGCTGTGCGCACACTATTTGACGCACCGTCGATATCGGGCTTGGTCCGTCTTCTGTACCGGGATTCGGGAAGGCCAACTTCTGCCTTGGTCCACGGCCGCGCGGCTGCAGCGTTGTATGCAGGCGACCTAACCCTGGACAAGTTCATCGACGGCGCAACGCTCAGCAACGCGACGGTACTACCCCGTGAGGTCGCTGACATCCGTACTGTTCTTCTGACTGGGGCTACGGGGTTTCTCGGACGGTATCTCGCCCTTGAATGGTTGCAACGAATGGCCGTGGTGGGCGGAAAACTGATCTGCATCGTGCGCGGATCCTCAGATCAAAGTGCGCGAGACCGGTTATCCAAGGTTTTCGACAGTGGCGATCCTGTGCTGCAGAGTCACTTCCAGCGCCTAGCCGCGAAGCACCTTGTCGTGCATGCGGGCGATAAGGGTGATGTCGACTTGGGGTTGGACGAGCGCACCTGGCAGCAGCTTGCTGATTCTGTTGATCTCATCGTGGACTCCGCGGCGATGGTGAACGGGGTTCTTCCATATAGCGAACTTTTCGGGCCCAATGTCCTAGGCACTGCCGAGCTCATTCGGTTGGCTATAACCGGCAGAATCAAAAGGTTCTGCTATGTGTCAACCGCCAACGTTGGAGACCAGATCGAGCCCGCGCTGTTCGATGAGGATAGCGATATACGCATGGTTAGCCCCACCCGGGTGAACCGCGAAACCTATTCCAACGGTTACGGGAATAGTAAATGGGCGGGCGAGGTGCTACTGCGAGAGGCCCATGATCTGTGTCAGATGCCTGTCGGCGTATTTCGCTGCGACATGATCTTGGCGGATACGACCTACGGTGGGCAGTTAAACTTGTCGGACATCTTTACCCGCATGGTGTTCAGCGTGGCAGCCACGGGGTTGGCGCCAGCATCGTTCTTCGAATTGGATGCTAACGGAGTGCGGCAACGTACTCACTTTGACGCATTACCTGTTGAGTTCGTAGCGGAAGCGATTTCTACGCTAGGCGCCCAGGTGGAAGACGGTTACAAGACTTACCATGTCATGAATCCGCACAACGATGGCGTTGGGTTCGACGAATGTGTCGACTGGTTGATAGACGCGGGATGCTCGATCCGGCGGATCGATGATTATGGGGCTTGGTTGCGAGAGTTCGAAGCCAGCTTGCAGGCGCTTCCCGAGCATCTGCGTCAGCAATCGGTCCTCGAGGTCCTTCAGTTCCAACTGAGCTTCGCGAGCGATGAAGATCTTCGGCCTGCTGCGCCGGTGAACGGGTCGGTCGGTCCCACCGATCGTTTCCGCGCCGCGGTTCGGGCCGCGAAGATCGGTCCGGATAACGACATTCCACACGTGTCCTCATCGATCATCGCCAAGTACGTTTCTGACCTGCGCCACTTCGGGCTCGTCTAACCCTGCGCCGGGCGGAGAGCACACGCACCTCCGCACCGATTGGCGATGGAAAAGTCGGGTTACAAGCCACCCACACCTTGCACGATCAAGGAGGCGCCGACCAACACCAAGATTGCCGCCATGAACTTGCGATGGTGAGTCGTCGCCCAGTGGTGCAGGTACCGAAGTGCCGTTTGAGTGTGCGTTGGGGCGAAAACATTACTGATGAGGATTACCTCTTCAAACGCGAGTACCACGAGTACGAAGCCGACGGCAGCGCCGAGTTGAGTTCCGATTGCGGCACCAGAGGCGACGATGACCGCTAGTGCTAACAGGACACCGTCGGCCGGCATCACCATTAGGCCAAGTGCAAAAGCGATCCACGTTGATCCGCCCCGCCATGCTTCCCGGGCCCGACCGAAAAGCCTTTGCAGAGGGGTTTTCTCAGATACTCCGTCTCCTGACGTGGGGGAGGTCAGCCGTGAGATGAGAGGAATGGACGCCGAGTCTAGGGTCGCGGTCGCTGTTCCACTCGGGACAGTTTGATGCGACCCCACCCGGTTCGTTGGACTCCGAGTCACAGACCGCACGGCCATCATCGCGGCCACCAGAAGCAGAACCGACCCGAGAGCGATTATTGAGTGTTGTACCACCGGATCGCGGTCTGATCGGACGAGTTCTATGAAAGCTGCCGAAGTAGGCGTTGCATGGAGGACGGCAAGTGGTATCACCAAATAGAAAAGTCCAGAAAGTAGTGTTCCGACCCAGTACGCGAGCAGGTTCTGCATCGGCCGGGGACGAGACAACACCAAGAGGATGATCCCGACGCGTAGCGGGTTGATCGTCAACAATAGGGCAAGCGCTACGAGTGAGCCCCACATAGCCGACCGACTCAGCCGGTTTCAGCGGGTGCCAGCTTCTCGCACAGCAGCCCGGCTAGATCGTGGACGGTGGTCATTCCGTTGGCCGAAAGCCGCACCCCGGTCTCGGCTTCGATCCGAGTGCGGAGTTCCAATGCGCTCAGCGAATCGATCCCGTACTCAGACAGTGGTCGGTTGGGATCGACGCTGCGCCGAAGTATCAAACTGACCTGTTCGGCGATCACATGTTGCAGCCGTACCGGCCACTCCTCGGCGGGAAGCTCACTGAGTTCAGCCCGCAGCTTGCTGGTTCCATTCGAATGTCGGGCGGTCGACCGGAAGGCCTCGGCGAACGGACTGCGCTCGGCGAACGCGGACAACCAGGGAGCATCTGTGATGGGCGCGTATCCGGCATAGGTGCGGTCGTGCCGCAGCAGCGTCTCGAAGGCGTAGGCGCCGTCGTCGGGAACGATGCCCGTGCCGGTACTTTCGGCCAGTTCGGTACCTCGACCGATTCGGTTCCAGGCTCCCCATGCGATCGTGGTGGCGGGTAGGCCGTGGGACCGTCGCCACGAGCTGAAGGCGTCCAGCCAGCTGTTCGCAGCGGCATACGCGCCCTGCCCAGGAGATCCCACCAGAGCGGCCGCCGACGAGAACGCACAGAACCAGTCCAACGGCTGATCGACGGTGGCGCTGTGCAGATTCCATGCCCCGTGCACCTTTGGTGCCCAGTCGCGCTCGATCAGGCCGTCGGTGATGTTGGTCAGTGCGGCATCCTCGATCACCCCCGCTGCATGCAACACGCCCCGAACCGGGAGACCACCGGCAGTCGCGACCGCCACCAGTCGGTGCGCGGTGGCGGCGTCGGCGATATCCCCACATTCCACGACCACGTCGGCGCCGGTCGCACGGATACGCTCGATTGTTGCCATCGTCTGCGAGTTGGGCAGCGAGCGCGAGGACAACACGATACGTCCACAACCGCCGGCTGCCATCTTTTCTGCCACGAAGAGTCCCAGGCCTCCGAGACCACCCGTGACGATGTAGGCGCCGTCGTCACGAAACACCTGGACTCCCGCAGGCGGGACGACCAGGCGGCTAGAGCCTGTATGTGGGATGTCGAGCACGAGCTTGCCGGTGTGCTGTGCACCTCCCATCATTCGAATCGCGTTGGCCGCATCGGCAAGTGGGTGGGTGGTGAACTCGGGCATCGGCAGAGTTCCGTCTGCAGCCAACCGGTAGACGGTGGACAGCAACCTTTGAAGCCGATGCGGATGGCTGTAGGACATCAGGGCGAGGTCGACAGCGTAAAACGACAGGTTGCGGCGGAACGGGAACAGTCCCAGCTTGGTGTCGCCGTAGATATCGCGCTTCCCGATCTCGACGAATCGCCCTCCGAACGCGAGCAATTCGAGGCCGGCGCGCTGGGCTGCGCCGGTCACCGAATTGAGCACTATGTCCAGGCCGTACCCGTCGGTGTCACGACGAATCTGGCCGGCGAAGTCCAAGCTGCGCGAGTCGTAGACATGCTCGATGCCCATGTCTCGCAGGAGTTGCCGCCGCTGTTCGCTGCCGGCCGTGGCGTAGATCTCGGCGCCGGCGGCTTGGGCGATACCCACCGCGGCCTGGCCGACACCGCCCGTCGCCGAGTGGATCAGAACCTTGTCGCCCGCGCTGATGCCGGCCATCTCCGTCAGGCCGTAATGGGCTGTGGCAGTGGCGATGGTCAATGCGGCGGCCTGCGCATCGCTCAGACCGGAGGGGATGGTGACGGCCAGCCCTGCGTCGCAGGTGAGGAACGTCCCCCAAGTCCCGTCCGCGGACAGGCCTGCCACCCGATCGCCCACCTTGTGGTCTGTCACGCCGGGTCCGACGGCGGTGACCACACCGGCGAAATCGATGCCGAGTTGCGGCAAGCGGCCGTCGAAGGCGGGGTAGCGGCCAAAGGCGACCAGGACGTCGGCGAAGTTCACGCTCGAAGCGTTGACGGCAACCTCGATCTGTCCTCGGCTGGGTGGCCGGCGTTCGCAGTAGACGAGCTCCATGGACCCGAGGTCCCCGGGAGTGCGGATCTGCAAGCGCATCCGGTCGCGCTGATGGTCGGCAATCTTGGTCCGGCGATCTTCGGGAAGTAGCGGTGCAGGACACAGCCGTGCGGCGTACCACCGGCCATTGCGCCAGGCGGTCTCATCCTCGTTGGAGCCGCTGAGCAGCTGCCGGACGACAGCATCGGCGGCGGTGGCTTCGTCCAGATCGATCTGGGTGGCAATCAGATGCGGGTGTTCGGTGCCGATCACCCGGATCAAGCCCCGCAACTCAGCCTGCTCCAGGTTCACCGTGTCCCCGGCCACCACGGTCTCGGCGTTTCGGGTGACGACGTACAAGCGAGGAGGCTCGCCCTGGATCTCGGGCAATTCGCGGGTGACATGGACCAGATGCCGTACGTACTCGCATCCCAGCTGCGGGGTCTGCTCCTCGGGGTGGCCGTTCTTGATCCCGGCAAGGATCACCACGCCGGTGAGGCCCCCGGCCCGGAGTCGGTGTCTCAGTTGCTCGGCATTGTGGGTGTGGTCGGCATCCAAAGGCCAATGAATGAGCTCGCATGCGGCGCCGTGTTCTTCGAGGGTCTTGGCCAGTTTCGCCGACATCGGTTCCGCGGTGGCGCTGATGATCAGCCAGCTTCCGGGCTCGTCATACTCCGCCTCCGGCAGTTCGCGGTGCTGCCATTGGACAGTGAGCAACCTTTCGGCCAGTACCCGGTCGCGCCGTGCCTGTTCGGATCCTGCACCCAGTCGTAGTCCGTGCACTGCGAGCAGCACCGTCCCGTGTTCATCGAGCACGTCGATATCGGCCTCGATCCCGGTGGCATCGAGGCGGGTGATCCGGGTGTGGCAGTAGTGCGCGTTGCGTACCGGTCCGTATGCGCAAAGTCGTCCAACGCCCAATGGCAAACCCAGCGTGTCACCCGCCGCCTGGACGGAGGGATGGGCCTCGACGGACTGGAAGCAGGCGTCCAACAATGCTGGATGGACACCGTAAGCGTCCTGTTGGGAACGGATGGAACGCGGCAGCGCGACTTCGGCAAGCAACGATGACCCATCGCCGGTGTAGACCGCGCTCAATCCTGTGAACGCCGGTCCGTACTGGAGGCCGCGTCGGCCTACTCGCTCACGGACCGCATTGCCGTCCTCCCGATCGGGATGTGCTGCGCGCAACGCGGCCATGTCATATTCCGGCGGAAGGTCGTCGGTCACGTGCAGTGTGGCTTTTGCATGTCGTCGGGGCGCGCCCTCCGATTGGGTGTCGACGGTGAACTGAATGACTCCCGGCTCCGGCAACGTCGCGCTGCAACCAACCGTGGTGTGTGCGTCCAGCAACAGTGCTTCCTCGAAGCGCATGTCTCGCACCTCCGCACGCTGACCGGTTACTGCGGTGCCGGCCGCGAGCGCCATCTCGCAGAAGGCGGCCCCAGGAAGTACCGCTACATCGCGGATTTGGTGGTCGACGAGCCAGGGCTGGCTAGCGAGGCCGATGTCGGCCTGCCAAACGTGGCGTTCTGGCTCTTCCTGTAGGTACACATGCTGACCGAGCAAGGGGTGCACGGCGACGCTGGAACCGCCATGCGTGGGCGCTTCCTGACGGTCGCTACTCAACCAGAGGCGACGGTGCGCCCACGTCGGTAACGGTGCGTCGACAAGTTGACCCTCCGGGTATAGCGCCGAGAAGTCGACGTTCGCACCGGCACTGTGCAGATCCGCGACGAAGCCTTGGAGTCCGTGTCGCAACGGTTGGTCGCGGCGCATCGGGGCCAATGCCGCAAGAGGAATGTCACGGCTTTGGGCAGTTTGCTTGATCGCATAGGTGAGAAGCGGATGGGGGGCGAGTTCGGCGAAGACGCGGTGCCCGTCCTCCAACGCAGCCTGAACTGCTGTTGCGAACCGCACCATGCGCCGCATGTTGGTAACCCAGTACGAGGCATCGCACACCGGTTCCTCGCGCGGATCGAACAGAGTTGCCGAATAGAACGGCACCTCGGGGGGCATTGGGGTCAGGCCGGAAAGGGCTGTCGCCAGCTCGTCGACAACCGGCTCGACCTGCGGGGAATGAAACGCGACGTCCACGGGGATCAAACGGGCAATGATGCCGCGTTGCTCCCAGCCTGCAACCATTTCTCGAACCGTTTGTGCACCACCGGCAATCACGGTTGATTGCGGTGCTGCCACGACTGCCACCACCACGTCATCGATGCCGCGGGCCGTCAGCTCCGAGAGAACCTCCTTCGCCGCCAGTTCCACTGTCGCCGTGGCGCCCTGGCCCGCGATGCCAGACATCAGCCGCGATCGGCGGCAGACCAAGGCCACGCCGTCCTCGAGCGAGAGCGCCCCGGCAACGACAGCGGCGGCGGCCTCGCCGAGCGAGTGGCCAATGACCGCGCCGGGGCGTACCCCGCAAGTTCTGAGGGCAGCGGCCAGGGCGACCTGCATTGTGAACAGTGCCGGTTGGATGCGTTCTTGGCCGGTCACAACTTGCGGTGCGGTCAGTGCTTCGGTCACCGAGAACCCGGACTCGCTGACAATCAGCGGTTCGATCTGCGCGATTGTTTCGGCGAATACCGGTTCGGTGGACAGCAATTCGCTGCCCATGGACGGCCATTGCGAGCCTTGGCCAGAGAACACCCACACGGGGTCTCTATCGTCGTAGCCGACGGCGGGCTGGAAGGGCGTGTCACCGGCGGCCACCTGCAGTAGCGCTTCGGTCAACTCGGTCCGGTCCCGGGCGAGAACGGCGGTCCGTACAGGTCGGTGCGCGCGCCGGCGCGACAGCGTGTAGCCAAGATCAGACAGTTCCACTTCGTCGTGGGTACCCGCCCAGTCTGCCAATCGGCCTGCGGTACGGCGCAGTTCGTCGGTGGACGTCGAGGACAACGGGAACACTCGGGCGGTCGCAGTCAGTGGAGTGCCATTACGGCGGGTATCCCGGTGAGCGTCGACCGGCGCTTGTTCCACGATCGCATGCACGTTCGTCCCCGACACGCCATACGAAGACACCGCCGCGCGTCGTGGCCCGTGGTGAGACTGCGGCCACGGCGTGTTATCTCGTGGCACGAACAGATTCGTCTCGATTTGCGCCATCGCGTCGGGCAGTCGGTTGAAGTGAAGATTTCGTGGAATCACGCCGTGCTGAAGTGCGAGCACTGCCTTCATCAGGCCCAGCGCCCCCGCGGCGGATTGGGTATGCCCGAAGTTGGTCTTCGAGGCAGCCAACCCGCAAGGGCGATCGATCCCGTATACCGCAGCAAGACTGGAGTACTCGATCGGATCTCCGGTGGCGGTACCCGTGCCATGGGTTTCCACCATGCCGACGCTGGCGGCGTCCACGCCGGCCACCGCGAGTGCTCCTCTGTACGCGGAGGTTTGCGCGTCGACTGAGGGCGTGGCGATGTTGACGGTATGGCCGTCTTGGTTGGTCGCCGTGCCACGAATGATCGCCAGGATCCGATCTCCGTCGTGCAAGGCGTCCGCCAAGCGCTTGAGCAGCACCACCACGCATCCTTCGCCGGGTACGAAACCGTCTGCCGCAACATCAAATGTGCGGCAGCGTCCCGTGGCCGAAAGCATCCCTTCGGCCGAGCCGGCTGCCCATTTGCGAGGATCCAATGCAAGTGCGACCCCGCCGGCGAGTGCCAGGTCGCTCTCGCTCTCGTGCAGACTTCGACAAGCCAGATGTACCGCACTCAAACCCGAAGAACAGGCGGTATCCACAGTGAGCGCGGGACCGTGCACGCCGAGTGCGTACGCTATTCGCCCCGACGCCATGCTGAAGTTGTTGCCGGAAAAGCCATACGGACCTTCGATCGCGTGTGCGTCGGCGGCCAACAACTGGTAATCGGCGTGCGTCAAACCCATGAAGACGCCGGTAAGGGAGTCCGATACGGCGCGCGGCGGGATGCCGGCGTGTTCCATTGCCTCCCAGGCGGTTTCCAGGAGTAGCCGATGCTGCGGGTCACTCGCCGTGGCTTCTCGTTCGTTGATCCCGAAGAAATCTGGATCGAATCCAGCCACATCGTCGAGGAAGGCTCCCCATTTGGAGACCGACCTGCCGGGCACCCCGGGTTCCGGGTCGTAGAACTCCTCCGGGTCCCAGCGATCGCGTGGAACCTCCGTGACCAGGTCCCTCCCCGCCAGCAGGGCTTCCCACATTCGCTCCGGAGTGTCGATACCGCCGGGCAATCGACAGGCCATGCCGATGACGGCAACCGGGGTCACCGGCGTGGCGCGTGCTTTTCGCAAGACATGCGAAGTCCCGGACAGAGTCATGAGCCCTCCTCACAGCGCACCACGCAGCGGTTTGGCCGCGAACGGTTCGCTTCCCCCTGGTGTGAGCCGAATAGCTACGCTGGAGTCATTTACGTGCTTCCCCCCGACTTCAGCGCAGATAGCGGGCAGTCACAGACTTCTACCGTAGGTTCAGGCTGGCCCGGTTGTCTTGAAAACCGGGCAATCAGTTGCTCCACTTTCGGCCCCGACGACCGCGATGCGCGCGATACTGGTGCCCGTGGGGGAGACAACTATTCTGACTTTGCTGTGCGAGCGCGCCGGCCTGCAGGGGGACGACCCAGCGGTCACGTTCGTCGACTACGACCATGACTGGTCCGGCGTCGCGGAGACTTTGACTTATGCGCAGCTGTACCGGCGGGTGCTGAACCTTGCCCGACATCTGCAGGATCTCGGATCTCCCGGGGACCGCGCCGTAATCCTGGCGCCCCAGGGACTCGATTACATCGTGGGCTTCTTCGGCGCCCTTCAGGCAGGCCGAATAGCCGTCCCGTTGTCAGCCCCGCTGGGCGGTGTCAGCGATGAGAGGGTCAGCTCAGTCTTGAGTGATGCGTCGCCGTCCGTGATCTTGACAACGACCGCGGTGGCGGACACGGTCGCCGAGTACGTCCCTCCGGGGTCCGGTGCCTCGATCGTGGTGCTGGACTCGGTCGATCTCGATGGCCCGGCGGTGCGTGTGGTGAACGCTGGAACACCCACCGACACTGCCTATTTGCAGTACACCTCCGGATCGACCCGCCGGCCTGCCGGTGTGATGATGTCGCATCGGAACCTGATGGCCAACTTCGAACAGTTGATGGCGGGCTATTTCGCCCACTACGGGAACGTCATTCCGCCCGGGGGCACCATCGTCTCCTGGCTACCGTTCTATCACGACATGGGGCTCTACCTCGGAGTCTGCGGGCCGGTGCTGGCCGGTGTTCCGGCGGTGCTCATGAGCCCGCTGGCGTTCCTGCAGCGGCCCGCCCGGTGGATGCAGCTATTGGCGCGTCACGGACGCACCTACACCGCTGCGCCGAACTTCGCATTCGAACTGGCTGTGCGAAAGACGTCGGACGACGACATGGCCGGGTTAAATCTTGCGGACGTGCTCGTCATCATCACCGGCGCCGAACGGGTCCATCCGGCGACACTGCGACGTTTCACTCAACGATTTGCCGCGTTCAACCTGCGCGAAGAGGTGCTTCGCCCGTCGTACGGACTCGCGGAGGCCACCGTGTACGTGGCGACTGCACCCGCCGAGCAACCACCGAACATCGTGCGATTCGACTCCGAGCCATTGACAACGGGGCGGGCGTGCCGGGCCGAGAACGGTTCCGGTACGCCGCTGGTCAGCTATGGGATTCCGAGCGCACCGGTGATTCGCATCGTGGATCCGGACACGCGAATGGAATGCCCGGCAGGAACTGTCGGCGAGATCTGGGTGCACGGTGACAACGTTGCGGCCGGTTACTGGCAGAAGCCGACTGAGTCGGCCAAGACGTTCGGCGCGACGCTGGTCGCGAACGACAGTGGTACCCCTGGCGGGCCGTGGTTGCGTACCGGGGATCTGGGATTCATCTCCGGTGACGGGTTTTTCATCGTTGGACGCATCAAGGACTTATTGATTGTCTACGGGCGCAATCACTCTCCCGACGACATCGAGGCGACAATCCAGGAGATCACTTTTGGCCGGTGCGCGGCCATCGCGGTTCCGGACGGCGCAGCGGAGAAGTTGGTTGTCATCGCCGAAGTCAAGAAGCGGGGGGACTCAGCCCAGGAAGCCATGGACAAGCTTTCGATGGTCAAGCGCGACGTGAATTCTGCAGTCTTCAGTTCGCACAGCGTGGGGGTCGCGGATCTGGTCCTCGTCCCACCGGGTTCGATTCCCGTTACCACCAGTGGGAAGGTGCGGCGTGCGGAGTGCGTGGAGCAGTACCGGCGGGCCCAGTTCGCTCGCCTGGACGCATGAACCTCGAGTACGAGGACCGCGGTGATGGTGAACCGGTCCTGTTCATCGCCGGGCAGGGCGGATTGGGCCGAACCTGGGAGGTCCACCAGGCGCCCGCTTTTCGGACCACCGGCTACCGCGTCATCACCTTCGACAACAGGGGTGTCGGAGCTACGGGTGGGGTCTGCGGTTTCACGACGGCGACGATGGTGGCCGATACCGCCGCGCTGATCGAACAGCTCGACGTTGCCCCCGTTCGGATCGTGGCCGTCTCGATGGGCTCCTATATCGCTCAGGAACTGATGCTCGTCCGGCCTGATCTCGTCCGCCAGGCCGCGTTGATGGCCACCAGGGGGCGCGACGACCAGGCGCGTCGATTCTTTCAGAAGGCCGAGTGCGAGTTGCTCGATGCGGGGATCGAGCTTCCGAGCGCCTACGCAGCGAAACTGCGCTTGTTGGACAGCTTTTCGCCCACGACGTTGAACAATGACCGGGCCGTCCAAGACTGGATCGACACCTTCACCATGTGGCCCGCGACGACCGGCCCCGGGGTTCGCGCGCAGTACGCCGTCGTTCCCGAGACCAACCGACTGCACGCCTACCGGACGATCACCACACCGGTCTTGGTGATCGGGTTCGCCGACGACCTCGTGCTGCCGCCGCACCTCGGTGCCGAGGTGGCTGACGCGCTGCCGAACGGCCGATACCTCGAGATTGCCGACACCGGCCATCTGGGTTTCCTGGAGCGGCCACAGGCGGTCAACGCGGCCATCCTGGAGTTCTTTGCTCACGGATCTGGAGAACACTGATGCGCCCCTGGGTCGATCGACCGCGACTGACACCGCCCGTGGTGGACACGTAATCCCGTTTCGGGGGAGTGAACACCACCGATGCATTACGCTCCAATCGGCGATAGGGAGGTCGCCTGCGAGGGGGTTCGCAATTTTGGGGGTATTGAAGCGGCTCTGGATTCCGCTGCTGATCCTGGCGGTTGTAGGCGCCGGGGGCTACACGGTGTCACGACTTCACGGCATCTTCGGCGCGGAGAAGAACGAGACCTATGCCGGTACCGAAACCGAAGAACGGCCAGCGTATGACCCTAAACGCATCGTTTATGAGGTCTTCGGTCCGCCGGGAACCGTCGCCAACATCAGCTACTTCGACGTCGAAGCGGAGCCACAGTTCATTCGAGGCGCGGACTTGCCCTGGTCGTTGTCGTTCGACCTCACCGAGGCCTCTGCGATGGCCAACATCATCGCCCAGGGTGACGCGGCGAGCATCGGTTGTCGGATCACGGTGGATGACGAGGTCAAGGAGGAGCGAGTCGCGCAGGGGGTAAGCGCGTTTACCTACTGCTTGCTGAGGGCTGCATGAGCAATCCGTCGCGGGCCACCGCACCGCCCCCGGTCGCACGGTGGATTCGTCGGTTGGCCGTACCGATCATCCTGGCCTGGCTTGTCATCGCCTACCTCCTGACTGCGACGGTCCCGCCCCTCGAGCAGGTCGAGAAAGAGCACTCCGTCTCGATGATCCCCAAAGATGCTCCGTCCTTCCGGGCCATGGAACAGATGGGTGCGAACTTCGAAGAATCCAACTCCAACAGCGCGGCGATGATCGTGTTGGAGGGACAGCAACCCCTCGGCGATGAGGCGCACCGCTACTACGACGAACTGATTCGCCAACTCCGGGCCGATACCGCCAATGTGAAGCACGTCCAGGACTTCTGGGGCGACCCGTTGACCGCCGGCGCGGCACAAAGCGCCGATGGCAAGGCCGTATATGTGCAAATGAGTCTTACCGGAGACATCGGACAAGGGGTCGCGAACAAATCGCTAGAGGCCGTCCGAGACATCGTCGAGCAATCGCCGCCTCCCCCCGGCATCGAGGTCTACGTCACCGGTCCGACCGCGCTGATTGCAGACCTGAGTGAGAGCGGCAACCGGACACTGATCTTGATCACGGGTCTCAGCCTCGCGGTGATCCTCACGATGTTGCTGTTCTTCTACAGATCGATCTTCACCGCCATCCTCTTGCTACTCATGGTGGGAATCCAGTTGCAGGTGGCTCGCGGAGTGGTTGCGTACCTCGGCGATCAGGAGATTCTGGCGCTATCGACGTATGCGGTGAACTTGCTGGTAACACTCGGGATCGCCGCCGGGACGGATTACGGCATCTTCTTCACCGGGCGATACCAGGAGGCTCGTCTGGCAGGTGAGGACCGAGAAACGGCGTTCTATACCACCTATCGCAGTGTGGCCAAGGTGGTTCTGGCCTCCGGTCTGACGATCGCGGGTGCCGTTTTGTGCCTGAGCTTCACGCGGCTGCCATACTTCCAAACCCTGGGTGTTCCTTGTGCTTTGGGTATGACGGTCGCTGTCGCTGTGGCGTTGACCCTGATCCCTGCCGTGCTCGCGGTCGGGGGAAGATTCGGGTTGTTCGAACCGAAGCGCAAAGTCGTGGTCCGGCGATGGCGACGCATCGGTACGGCAATTGTGCGCTGGCCTGGACCGATCCTCGTTGCGACTGCGGCGGTTTCACTCATCGGGTTGCTGGCATTACCGGCGTATGTACCCGGTTACAACGACAGGGCATATCTCCCCGACGACATACCGGCCAACGAGGGCTACGCGGCCGCCGACCGGCATTTCCCGGAGTCACTCATGGTGGCACCCGAGGTCCTGATGATCGAGGCGGACCACGACCTGCGCAACCCGGTGGACTTCCTGATCTTGAACAAGCTGGCGCGCGGGGTGCTCGAGGTACCGGGTATATCGCGCGTCCAGGCGGCGACACGACCTGAGGGAACCCCGCTGCAGCACACCACAATACCGTTCATGCTCAGCGCCTCGAGTGCCAGTCAGCTCCAGCTTCTGCCGTTTCAGCAGGAGCGCATGGACGACCTGCTCGTGCAGGCTGACGACTTGGCCGAGACGATCGAAATCATGCAACGCATGTACGCGACCATGCAGCAGGTTGTGTCGACAACCGACGATATGGTTCGCCATACGCACGAACTCGAGGACATCACCAACGAGTTGCGCGACAACATCGCCGACTTCGATGATTTTTGGCGACCTCTTCGAAACTACTTCCATTGGGAACCGCACTGTTACAACATCCCGATCTGTTGGTCGCTGCGCTCGTTCTTTCAGGCGCTCGATGGGGTCGACCAGATCAGCGTGAAGATGCATGACCTCGTGGTGAATCTGGACCAACTCAACACGCTCATGCCGCAGATGGCGGCGCAGTTCCCGGCCATGATCGCAACGATGCAGAGCACGCGCACGATGATGCTGACGATGCACAGCACCATGTCCGGAGTGCTTTCTCAGATGGAAGCGATGAGCGATAACGCCACCGCGATGGGGAAAGATTTCGATGCCGCCCAGAACGATGATTCGTTCTACCTTCCGCCAGAAGTCTTTGAGAACAGCGACTTCCAACGAGTCATGGACGTGTTCATCTCGCCCGACGGAAAGTCGGCTCGGATGTTCATCTCGCAGCGAGGAGATCCGGCAACTCCAGAAGGTATCGATCGCGTTGTGCCGATCCGAACCGCCGCAGAGGAGGCGCTCAAGGCGACGCCGTTGGAGAACGCCAGTATCTACATCACCGGCAGCGCCGCGATGGCCAAAGATCAGGTGGATGGGTCCAAGTACGACCTTCTGATCGCGGGCGTGGCTGCGTTGTGTCTGATCTTCAGCATCATGTTGATCATGATGCGGAGCTTCGTCGCCGCGTTGGTGATCGTCGGTACAGTGGCGCTTTCGTTGGGGGCAGCCTTCGGATTATCTGTCTTGGTTTGGCAGCATATCCTTGGTATCCAACTGAATTGGATCGTCCTCCCGATCGCTCTCATCATCCTCCTGGCGGTGGGTTCGGACTACAACCTGCTGCTCGTCTCGCGGATGAAGGAGGAGGTCGACGCGGGGATCAACACCGGCATCATCCGGGCGATGGGTGGGACGGGCAGGGTAGTGACGTCAGCGGGTCTCGTCTTCGCCGCGACCATGCTGGTGATGTTGGTCAGCGACGTTCGAACGATCGGTCAGGTGGGATCCACCATCGGAATCGGTTTGCTGTTCGACACCCTGGTGGTCCGCGCGTTCATGACCCCGTCGATCGCCGCGTTGTTAGGGCGCTGGTTCTGGTGGCCACTACGAGTCCGCCCGCGGCCGGCAAGCGCACTACTGCGGTCAACCGGTCCCCGGCCCCTCGTCCGGGCGCTCCTGCTGAATCCCGAGGAATCCTCGCGGCGATGAGCAAGGAGACTTCGGAGAGTTCGAGTACCGCATGCGCGACCGATCAATGAACCGTCGTCGTCCTGTCGTCGCCCGCACGATCTACCGGTTTGCGGTCCCCATCATCGTGGGGTGGTTGTTGATCGTGGGTCTCGTGACCTTCGCTGTGCCTTCGCTGGAACAAGTTGGTCGGGAGTACTCGGTGTCGCTGGTCCCCACTGATGCGCCATCGCTGAAAGCGATGCAACGCATGGGCGATCGTTTCCAGGAGTCGAGTTCGGACAGCGTTGCGATGATCGTCGTGGAGGGGCAGCAGCCACTCGGTGACGAAGCGCACCGCTACTACGACGACCTCGTAAGGCAATTACGGGCCGATGTGGCGCATGTGCAGCATGTGCAGGATTTTTGGGGAGATCCCCTGACGGCGTCCGGCGTGGAAAGCGCCGATGGCAAGGCGGTCTATGTCCAACTGAATCTCGCCGGGAACCAGGGCGAAGCCTTGGCCAACGAATCGGTGCAGGCAGTACGCGACATCGTGGAGGGGATGGAACCCCCACCGGGGGTAGCGGCATACGTGGCGGGGCCGGCCCCATTGGTGACCGACATGAACCATGCCGGGGATCAGTCCATCATCCGCATCACCCTGGTGACCCTTGTGGTCATCTTGACGATGCTGTTGTTGTTCTACCGGTCGATCACCACCGCCGTCCTGATCCTTGTCATGGTGGGCATACAGGTGCAGGTGGCGCGGGGCCTGGTCGCGGTCCTGGGCGACCACGCGGTGATTGGTCTTTCTACCTTTGCTGTCAATCTCCTTGTCTCCCTGGCGATAGCGGTCGGCACCGACTACGGCATCTTCTTCACCGGCCGCTACCAGGAGGCGCGCCAGGCGGGCGAGGACCGAGAGACGGCTTTTTACACCACCTATGCCAGCGTTGCCAAGGTCGTTCTGGCATCCGGCCTGACGATCGCCGGTGCTATCTTCTGCCTGAGTTTCGCTCGACTGCCCTACTTTCAGACCCTGGGTGTTCCGTGCGCTGTCGGAATGCTCGCGGCGGTGGGTGTGGCGCTCACCTTGATTCCCGCGGTGATCGCGGTCGGGAGCCGATTCGGGCTACTCGAGCCCAAACGTATGGTCAAGGTCCGGCGATGGCGCAGGGTAGGGACCGCAACCGTTCGGTGGCCCGTGCCCGTGCTCACCACCGCGTGCGTCGTGGCTCTCATCGGCTTGCTGGCCCTGCCCGCCTACACGACCAGCTACAACGACCGCTTGTATGTGCCCCCGGACATCCCAGCCAATATCGGCCAAGCCGCTGCCGAACGGCATTTCCCGTCGGCTCGGTCGATGCCCGATATTCTCTTGATCGACGCCGACCACGACATGCGTAATCCGGCGGACTTTCTGACATTGAACAAGCTGGCCAAGAGTGTTTTCGGAGTGCGGGGGGTCGCCCGGGTGCAGAGCGTCACCAGGCCCGAAGGTGCTCCAATTGCCCGTACTTCCATACCGTTCCAGCTGAGTCTGCAAAGCGCCAGCCAGATACATCTCCTACCGTTTCAGCGCGACCGGGTGGGTGATCTGCTGACCCAGGCCAAGGACTTGGACGTCATGATCGGCATCATGGCGCGCGTGTACGGCGTGATGCAGAAGATCGCGGCTACCACCGGGGTCATGGTGAAGGACACACAGGATCTGGAGTACTTCACCAATGAGTTGCGGGACAACATCGCAAACTTCGATGACTTCTTCCGACCGATCCGCAATTACCTCTATTGGGAACCGCACTGCTTTAACATCCCACTGTGCTGGTCCACCAGGTCCTTGTTCGATTCCATTGACGGTATCGATCAGGTCAGCGCGAAGATGGGCGAGCTGGTCGTCGACTTTGAACGTCTGAATGACCTGATGCCCGGCCTACTCGCTGAGTTCCCCCGCGTCGTCGCCTCGATGCAGAGTATGCGGACGATGGTGTTGACCATGCACAGCACCATGTCGGGCATGTACGAGCTGATGGACGACGTGAGCGCGGACTCCACCGCGATGGGAAAGGTCTTCGATGCCGCCCAGAATGACGACTCTTTCTATCTGCCGCCGGAGATCTTCGACAACAAGGATTTTCAGCGCGCGATGAGCTTGTTCTTCTCTCCGGACGGGAAGACGATGCGCATGTTCATCGAGCACCGCGGCGACCCGGCCACACCGGAGGGGATTGCACGTGTGGAGGCCATCTCCGACGCGGCGGAGGAAGCGTTGAAGGTGACTCCGCTGGAAAACGCCGAGGTCTACCTCGCCGGGACTGCATCAACTTTCAAGGATATGCGTGATGGCTCCAACTATGACCTTCTTATCGCGGGGGTGGCCGCGCTGGGCCTGATCCTGAGCATCATGCTGATCATCACCCGGAGTTTGATTGCCGCCTTGGTGATCGTTGGCACCGTAGCGATTTCGCTTGGCGCGGCTTTTGGCCTGTCAGTACTGGTGTGGCAACACATCCTGGGGATTGAACTGCACTGGTTGGTGCTCGCAATGTCCGTGATCGTTCTTTTGGCGGTGGGGTCTGACTACAACCTGCTTCTGGTTTCCCGCATGAAAGAGGAGATCGGCGCGGGGATCAACACCGGCATCATCAGGGCGATGGGGGGAAGCGGCAAAGTGGTGACCGCCGCGGGTCTGGTGTTCGCGTTCACCATGATGTCAATGGTCGTCAGCGATCTCCGCATCATCGGTCAGGTGGGATCGACCATCGGGATAGGGCTGCTGCTGGACACCCTGGTGGTGCGGGCGCTCATGACCCCATCGATTGCGGCGTTGTTAGGACGCTGGTTCTGGTGGCCGCAACGGGTCCGTCAGCGGCCGGCCAGTTCGATGCTGCGGGCGACAGCCCCGCGGTCAGTGACGCGAAACCTACTGCTGGGACAACAGGAACGCTGACTTGTTCAAAGTTCGTGAACTGCCTGTGGAGGCGTATGAAAACGGGGCCGGGCTCAGATCTCGGAGAGTAAAGTCCCGGCCTTAGGGGAGGAAGGTTACACATGATGAATATGCCTTTGACCAGGCTGGCCGGCGTAGTTGCCGGAGTTGGATTGTTATTTTCCGCGGGGGCCGGGATCGCGTCCGGAGCTCCGAATCTGGATTCCATGGTCAACACCACCTGTAGTTATCAGCAGGTGACGGCGGCCTTGAATGCGCAGGGACCGGGCCCTGCGTCGGATCTCAGCGGGTCCCCGGATGCAATGTCGATGCTGCAGCAGTTCCTCGGTATGCCACCGGGGCAGCGGCAACAAATGGCGAGCCTGCTGGCGGGTCATCCCGCGAATCAGCCATATCTCGGACCCATAGAGCAGGCCTTCAATACCTGTAGCCAGTTCTGAGCGGCGGCGCGGATCACGCGCCGGATCCGAATTGGCCCGAAAAACTTTGGTGCGTAACATCGCAGGTCACGCCAAGTTTCGAGCGGCGCGAACCGCTTATATCGCGCGCGCCGGTGTTTTGCCGCCGCGCCTCTCGGGTAGTTGCACCTTCGGGTTGGGGAGTGGCTGCGTCAACGACAGCCACGAAACCGTTAGGAGCAACGCATGAAAGCTAGCAAGACGACTGTGTACCGCGGACTCGGCGGCATCCTCGCCGGAGGCCTCCTCGGTGCCGCCGCCAGCGCTACGATCGCGCTGCCCACGGCAGGTGCGGCCCCGGAGGACTGCAGCGCCAGCGACGTGGCGAGCACCGTGAGCTCGGTGCAGCAATCGGTGAGCGGCTACCTGGCGTCGAACACCGAGGTCGATGACGCCCTCAGCGATATCGCCAAGCAGCCGGCCACCCAGGCGCAGGCTTCGTACCAGACCTACTTCGCCGAGAACCCGGATGTGGCCGATGAGCTGCGGACCATCCAGCAGCCCGTGCGCGCCCTCAATGACGAGTGCGGCATCCAGGTCACCCCGTCGCAGTCCATCGAGGCGCTCGAGGCGATCTAAGTCGACCTCCAGGTAGACACCAGGTAGTGCCCGCCCGCTGTTGGTAGTGGGCGGGCACACTTGTCTGCGGCACCCGGCAGGATGGGGCCATGGCTACCCGCGAGCAGGCCCAGTCGATCCTCGAACAACTCGCCGGCCCCGGCGCCTCGCTGCGCGACGACCAGTGGACGGCCATCGAGGCGCTGGTGGTGCAACGGCGCAGGGCGTTGGTGGTGCAGCGCACCGGCTGGGGCAAGTCGGCGGTCTACTTCATCGCCGCCAAGCTGCTGCGCGCCGCCGGGCACGGGCCCACGGTCATCGTGTCGCCGCTGCTGGCCCTGATGCGCAACCAGGTCGCCGCTGCCGAGCGCGCCGGTGTCCGGGCGGCGACCATCAACTCCGGCAACGTCACCGAATGGGACGGCATCCACCAACAGGTCTCCGAGGGCGCCCTCGACGTCCTGCTGGTCAGCCCGGAGCGGCTCAACAACCCCGACTTCCGGGACAACGTACTGCCCGCGTTGGCCGCCGATGCGGGACTCGTGGTGGTCGATGAGGCGCACTGCGTCTCCGACTGGGGCCACGACTTCCGGCCCGACTACCGCCGCATCCGCACGCTGATCGCCGAACTCGGTACGGATATCCCCGTTCTGGCGACCACGGCCACCGCCAACGACCGTGTCGTCAACGACGTCGCCACCCAACTCGGCGTGGGCGGGCGCGACACCCTGGTGCTGCGCGGCGGCCTGGACCGGGAGTCCCTGCGACTGGCGGTGGTGCGCCCCGGCGGCCCCGCGCAACGCGCGGCATGGATTGCCGCCCAGCTGGATTCGCTGCCGGGATCCGGCATCATCTACACGCTGACCGTAGCCCAGGCCCGCGACGTCGCGAGCCTGCTGCGGGATCGAGGGCACCGAGTTCAGGCCTATACCGGGGCCACCGACACCACCGAGCGGGAACAACTCGAGGCCGACCTGCTGGACAACCGGGTCAAGGCGCTGGTGGCGACGTCGGCGCTGGGCATGGGGTTCGACAAGCCCGACCTGGGCTTCGTCGTCCACCTGGGGGCGCCGTCGTCGCCGATCGCCTACTACCAGCAGGTCGGTCGCGCCGGGCGCGCCACCGACAGCGCCGAGGTCGTCCTGCTGCCCGGCGTCGAGGACCAGGATGTGTGGCGGTACTTCTCCTCGGTGGCGTTCCCGTCGGAAGCCATGGTGCGCAACGTGATCGCCGCGCTCGACACCGACCGCGCCCAGTCCACCGCGGCGCTGGAGCCGCTGGTCGATCTGAATCGCTCGCGCCTGGAGATGGTGCTCAAGGTGCTCGACGTCGACGGCGCGGTCCGCCGCGTCAAGGGCGGGTGGATCGGCACCGGCCAGCCGTGGGAGTACGACGAGGACCGGTACCGCGCCCTCGAGGAGGCGCGCAAGCGCGAGCAGCAGGCCATGCTCGACTACCAGAGCACCGACCAATGCCGAATGGCGTTCCTGCGCAGTCAACTCGACGATCCCGAGCTCGCCGCCGACGAGCGCTGCGGGCGCTGCGGGCGCTGCGACAACTGCACCGGCACCCGGTACGAGCCCGGGGTGGATGACGCGACCCTGACCGCCACCCGGGAACGGTTGCGCCGCCCCGGGGTCGAGATCGCGCCGCGCAAGCAATGGCCCACCGGCCTGGCAAGTTTGGGCCTCGATTTGAAGGGCCGCATCGGCGATGGCGCGGAGCCGGGACGGGCCATCGGCCGGCTCACCGACCTCGGTTGGGGTGCCCGGCTGCGCCGGCTGTTGGCCGAACCCGACGACGAGGCGCCCGACGAGGTGATCCAGGCCGCCATCGAGGTGCTCAAAGCCTGGGGATGGACCACCCGCCCGGTGGCCGTCCTCGCGCTGGACTCGGACACGCATCCGAAGCTGATCTCCTCGACCGCGCGACGACTGGCCGAGGTCGGCCGGCTCACCGACCTCGGGACCCTGCACTACGCGCCGCAGCGGCGCCGGGTCACCGCGGCGAACTCGGCGTATCGGGTGGCGGCCCTCGACGGGGCGTGGGAGGTGCCGCCGATCGACGTCGGCGGACCGGTGCTGCTGGTCGATGACGTGGTCGACACCGGGTGGACGATGACCATGGCCACCCGGGCGCTCCGCGAGGCCGGGGCGCCGGAGGTATTGCCGTTCGCGCTGGCGACGGTCAGCTGACCGCGGGCGCCGCACCGCCCAGCTGCGCGGTGATCGCCGCGGCCGAGATCATCAGATCCCTTGCGCGCTTGGTGATCTCGGTGTCGGTGAGTGCCCGCCCGATCTGCAACGAAACCACCATCACCTGCCGCTGGTGATGGTCGAAGACCGGTGCCGAGATGACGCTGATGTCCTCGCGCTTGCGGCCGGAGGCCTGCGCCTCGCCGCATAGATACACCCGCTCGCCGATGTCGGAGACCAGTTCACCGAGCAGGGCACGTAATTCATCGGGCATCGAATTCGACATGCCCGCCATCAGGGCGTACAGCCGTCGGCCGCCCGGGGTCATGCGTTCCACCAGGTACCCGGATGTCCGGCACTCCGCGATCACCGCGTCCAGCCGATCGGAGTCGGTGCGCAGCGGGATCGTCGGCGCCTTGGCCAGCCAGGCCCGCAGCGCCTCGTCGTCCCACAGCACGAACATCAGCCCCACCGGCGGCGCAAACGGATAGCTCTGCCCCACCCGCACGCCGACGTCGACGCCCGCGGGGCCCACCAGTTCGAGCAGCGTGATGCGGTCGTCGACGACGGCCGACAGCCCCGCGGTGGTCTGGTAGGCCTCGGATAGCCGGCGCAGTTCCGCGCGGGCGGCGGGGCTGACCCGCAGCGACTCCTGGGCGGTGTGGCCGAGCGCGATCAGCGCGGGCCCCAGCCGATACGTCTTGTCCCGGCCGTTGTCGCCGACGTCGCGCACCAGATAACCGGACTCGGTCAAGGTGGTGAGGATGCCCAGGCAGGTCGGCTTGCTCAGCTCCACCCGCCGGGCGAGCTCGGACAGGCCGAACCTGTCGTGGGGATGCCGGGCCAGGAAGTCGAGGACGGCGACCACCCGCGCCGTCGGCGGTGAGGCGCGTTCGGCGGATTTGACGTCCTCTCGGCCTTGAAGGGCTGGGATTCCTCCTGCCGGCCTGTGGCTCGCTGCGGTGGGTTCCTGTTTCACTGAGCCGTGCCCTCCGCTAGGCGGAGAGACTGACCGGCTCTCCGCAGGCGTTTAGCCTCTCCGCACGTCCTGCGGCGAGGATGTTCCTGGCGGCGTTCAAGTCTCGGTCGTGCACCGCGCCGCACTGGCACGTCCACACCCGAACGCTGAGCGCCTTCTTGCCGTCGCCGGCTCCGCATGCAGAGCACAGTTGCGACGACGGGAAGAATCGGTCCACCTTGCCGAAGGTCCGGCCAAACCTGGTGGCCTTCTCCTCCAAGAGCCGAGTGAACATCGCCCACCCGGCGTCGTGGACCGCCTTCGCCATGCGGGTCCGCGCCAGACCTTTGACGCACAAGTCCTCGACGTAGACCGCTTGGTTCTCGCGGATGATCTGCATCGAGGACTTGTGTGCCCAGTCCAGCCGGGAATCCCGCACTTTGGCGTGAGCCTTGGCGACCCTGACGCGCGCCTTGGCCCGGTTGTTGCTGCCTCGCTGCTTGCGGGACAACTCCTGCTGCGCCTTGCGCAGCTTGCGTTCGGCACGACGAAAGAACCTCGGTGAAGCAATCGTCTTGCCGCTGGACAGGACCGCGAACGTGGTCAGTCCCAGGTCGATGCCCACCTCGCAATCCACCGGCGCCAGTGGCGCGTCGTCGAGCTGGACCACGAACGACGCGAAGTAACGGCCAGCGGCGTCCTTGATGATCGAAACACTCGACGGCTCGGAGGGAAGATCCCTCGACCAGACGACCTTGAGTTCGCCGACCTTCGCGACATACAGCTTCCCGTTCGGGCGCAGTCTGAATCCGTTGCGGGTCAGCCGGATCGCCTGCCGATTGTCCTTGCGCGACCGGAACCTGGGAGCCCCGAGCTTGCGGCCCTTGCGCTGGCCCGACAACGAATCGAAGAAATTGCGGTACGCCGCCCTCGCGTCCTGACACGCCTGCACCAACACCACCGACGACACACCCGACAGCCAGGCCCGCTCCGGTGTTCCCTTCGCAAGGGTCACCACTCGCTTCTGCACCTCGGTATCGCTGATCTTCACCCCCGCCGCATGCGAGGCCTGCCGTAACCGGATGCAGTCGTTGAACACCACCCGCGCACACCCGAACGCCTGAGCCAGCCCACCGCGCTGCCTCGACGTCGGATAGACCCGATAGTTGTATCGCAGCTGCACACCCCAAAGATAACTTTGGCCTATGACACAAGTCCTCGGTTACGACGGCCTCCTCAAACATTGACGCGCACTGGAACACGTTCTAGTGTCAGGTCGGAAACTCTACCAGCATGTTCCAATAGTGGACCACTCAAGTAGTGGACCACCGAAGACGACGAAGGGGCGGGTCGATGTATTCGCAGCCACTGGTCCACGCGATCGCCGAGGCTGAACGCCTGGTCGTCGAGGCGCCGCATATCGAATCCGAGGCCGACCTGTTCGAGGGCCTGCAGTACCTGGCCGGCTGCATCTCGGCCTGCATCCACCTCGGCTTCGACTACGACCGCGACCATCCCGTCCTGCAGTCGGGCACCGGGCCCTACACGAAGATGGGCCTGGACAACCCGGACACGCTGTACTTCGGCACCCGGGTGCAACCGGGCCAGGAGTACGTGGTCACCGGGGTCCGCGGCACCACAACGGATCTCAGCTTCCAGATGCTCGGCGGCGAGTACACCGACAACAACGTGCCGCCCAGTGAGGCCGCCTTCGACGACCGCGAACTCGACATCGCCGACGACGGCAGCTTCGAGTGGCGGGTGACGCCGAGCGCCCCGTCGCAACTGCTGATCCGCGAGGTCTGCAACGACTGGTCCGCGCGACGCGGCACCGTCACCGTGGCGCGGACCGACACCGCCGGCACCGCGCCTCCGCCGCTGAGCCGACAACTCATCGAAAAGCGGTACGCGGTGGCCGGTAAGCAACTGGTGCAGCGGGTCAAGACCTGGCTGCAGTTCCCGCAGTGGTTCTACCTCAACATCCCGGTGAACACCATGGTGGCCCCGCGGCTCACCCCCGGTGGGCTGGCCACGCAGTACTCGTCGGCCGGACACTTCGAACTGAACCCCGAGCAGGCGCTCGTCATCACCGTGCCGGCCTCCGACGCCCCCTACATGGGTTTCCAGCTCGGCAGCCTCTGGTACATCTCGCTGGACTACATCAACCACCAGACCTCGCTGAACGGCACTCAGGCGCAAGTCGATCCGGACGGCAAGATCAGGATCGTCGTCTCCGACGCCAACCCGGGGGTGACCAACTGGTGCGAGACGCTGGGCCACCGGCGCGGCTACCTCCAGTTCCGCTGGCAGCGGCTGTCCCGTGAGCTCACCGAGGCCGACGGCCCGACGGTCGAACTGCTGGACGTAGCCGACGTCGCGAAGGCCCTGCCGCATTACGAAACGAACAAGATCTCCGAGGATGGCTGGCGCGCGCGAATCGCGCTGCGTCAGCAGCAGATCGCCAACAGGATGCTGGGGTAACAGATGACCGGATTACTTGCAGACAAGGTAGTGGTGATCAGCGGCGTCGGCCCCGCGCTGGGGACGACCCTGGCGCGGCGCTGCGCGGAGGCCGGCGCCGACCTGGTGCTGGCCGCCCGCACGGTCGAGCGACTCGACGACGTCGCCAAGCAGGTCTCGGCCACCGGCCGCCGGGCGCTGGCCGTGGGCACCGACATCACCGACGACGCGCAGGTGCAGAACCTGGTCGAGACCGCCATGCAGACCTACGGCCGGGTGGATGTGGTGATCAACAACGCGTTTCGGGTGCCGTCGATGAAGCCGCTGGCCGACACCACCTTCGAGCACATGCGCGAGGCCATCGAACTGACGGTGTTCGGCGCGCTGCGGCTGATCCAGGGCTTCACCCCGGCGCTGGCCGAGGCCAAGGGGTCGGTGGTCAACGTCAATTCGATGGTCGTGCGCCACTCACAGGCCAAGTACGGGGCCTACAAGATGGCGAAGTCCGCGCTGCTGGCCATGTCGCAGTCGCTGGCCACCGAGCTGGGGGAGCAGGGCATCCGGGTGAATTCCATTCTGCCCGGTTATATCTGGGGCGGAACGCTGGAGGGCTACTTCAACCACCAGGCCGGCAAGTACGGCACCACCGTCGACGACATCTACCGCGCGGCGGCCGCGGCCTCCGACCTCAAGCGGCTGCCGACCGAGGACGAGGTGGCCTCGGCGATCCTGTTCATGGCCAGCGACCTGGCCAGCGGAATCACCGGCCAGGCCCTGGACGTCAACTGCGGGGAGTTCAAGGCATGACCGCACCCCGCACCAACGTCGGCACGGTCGAGGACCTGCACGCCTCGGCCACCAAGGCCGTGGGCCTCGACGACTTCGGCGCCGACGATGACAACTACCGCGAGGGCCTGGCCGTGCTGCTGGAGTCCTATCAGCGCGACGAGGACCTCACCGAGTTCGGCAGCAAGATGTGCCGGTTCTTCCTGCGCAACGCGCTGGTGGCCCGGCTGATGTCCGAGGCGGCGTGGAAACAACACCCGCAGCACGCCGACGTCGCGATCGAGCGACCGATCTTCGTCACCGGACTGCCCCGCACCGGCACCACTGCCCTGCATCGGCTGCTGACCGCCGACCCCGCCCACCAGGGCCTCGAGCTGTGGCTGGCGGAGTTCCCGCAGCCCCGCCCGCCCCGGGAAACCTGGGCGGACAACCCGGTGTTCCAGCAGCTCGACGCCCAGTTCGCCAAGGCGCACAACGAGGATCCGGAATACCTGGGCCTGCATTACATGACCGCGGACGAGGTCGAGGAATGCTGGCAACTGCTGCGCCAGTCGCTGCACTCGGTGTCCTACGAAACCCTGGCGCACGTGCCCAGCTACGCGCAGTGGCTGTCCCACCAGGACTGGACCAAGCCGTATCAGCGCCACCGTAAGAACCTGCAGCTGATCGGGCTCAACGATGTCGAAAAGCGTTGGGTGCTCAAGAATCCCAGCCACCTGTTCGCCCTCGACGCGCTGCTGGCCACCTACCCCGACGCGTTGGTGGTGCAGTGCCACCGGCCGGCCGAGACCATCATGGCCTCGATGTGTTCGCTGTCCGCGCACACCACCGCGGGCTGGTCGAATGTCTTTGTCGGCGAACAGATCGGTGCGGACAATCTGGAGACCTGGTCGCGCGGGCTGGAGCTGTTCAACGCCGAACGCGCCAAGCATGATCCGGCGCAGTTCTGCGACATCGAGTACGCCGACTTCGTGCAGGACCCCCTCGACACCGTCGCCGGCATCTACACGCACTTCGGCATCGAACTCTCCGACGCCGCGCGGCAGGCGATGCGCGATATGCACGACGAGAGTCGGCGGGGCCCGCGCTCACCGAAACACACGTATTCGCTGGCCGATTACGGGCTGACGGCCGAGCAGGTCAGGGAGCGCTTCACCGGGCTCTGAGTCACGGCTGCAGGAACGGGTTGGCGCGCCGCTCGATGCCGATGGTGCTCTGCGGGCCGTGCCCGGGCAGCACCTGCGCGCGGTCGTCGCGCACCAGCAGCTTTCCAATGATCGAACCGAGCAGGTGATTGCCGCTGCCGCCCTCGAAGTCGGTGCGCCCCACGCTGCCGTTGAACAGGGTGTCACCGGTGAACAACAGATCGGGATGCTGCGGATCGGTCACCCGGAACGTCACCGATCCTGGCGTGTGCCCGGGCGTGTGGTCCACCGCCACGTGGATCCCGCCCAGCGTCAGGCTGCTGCCGTCGGAGAGTTCCACCACCTGCTCGGGTTCGGAACAGAAGGCGCCCACCATCTTCTGCACCAGCCGCGGTGCCACGCCCCGGATCGGATTGACCAGCATCGGCCGATCGGCGCCGTGGACACACGTCGGGATGGCGTAGTGGTCCGACAACCGCTGCGCGTTCCAGACATGGTCGAGGTGGCCGTGGGTCAGCAGGACCGCCCGCGGCGCCAGGCGGTGCCGGCGGACCAGGTCACGCACCTTGCCGGCCGCCCCGTCGCCGGGGTCGATGATCAACGCCTCCCGGTCGGCATGATGAAAGACCAAGTAGCAGTTGGTCCGTACCCAACCGGTTTCGAAGCGCAGGATCTCCAGCTGGCCGAAGCGCTGACGGTCAGTCACCGATGCTCCCGGCGGAAGCGGGTCAGCCGTCGCCCGGCGACGGGGAGCTGGAGACGGCCTCGAGGCAGCCCTCGGCGATCGCGTGCTTGATGCTGTCGCTCAACTTCGGGCAGGCGCGCATCGGCGTGCGTTGACCGTCGGCGCGCGCCTCGGCGAACACCGCGCACCGTTGTACCGCCTCGGAGTTCCACTGCACGGCAGTATATTCCGGGCCCAGCTTTTTGACCTCGACGGTGGCGTGACAGAACCGGCAGTCCACCGGCGCCAACCCCGAGGTCAGATACCGGTCGCGGTCGGCGTCGGTGGCGGCGCGCACCGCCGCCGCGCGCTCCGGATCGGAGGCGAAACTCGGTGCCTTGCTCCAAGATCCGGCCGGGGCGGCACCGTCGGCGGGCCCGTGACCGTGGTCGTGCTCGTCGTCGTCGTGACCGCCGTGCAAGAGGACCATCGACCGCGCGAGGCCGTCGACGTCGGGGGTCCCCTTGCCGGAACTCATCCAGAGACCTCGGAGGTCTGCTGTTCCTTGGCCTCGGCCTGCCGCCGCAGGTTCTCCTCGACTTCCACGTGCCACTTCTCGTTGGCGGCGGTGGTGTCCACCTCGAGTTCGAAGCGGTCCGTCATCTCCGCGGTGACGTCGGCGGCGTCGACGTAGAACTGCTGATACCAACGGCGCATCTGGTAGACGGCACCGTCTTCCTCGACCAGCAGCGGGTTGTCGATGCGGGTCTTGTGCTTCCAGATCTCCACGTCCTGCAGGAAGCCCTTGCTGACCCCCTCGGTGAAGGCGTCGGCCAGCTTCTCGGAGGTCGCGTCGTCGAGGCCCTTGGGCTTCTCGACGATGACGCCCCACTGCAGCATGAACGAGTCCTGGGTCACCGGGTAGTGGCAGTTGATCAGGATCGACTCGGCCTTGAAGTCGCCGTAGGTGTTGTGCAGCCAGTTGATCATGAACGACGGGCCGAAGTACGACGCCTCCGAGTCGAGTTTGGCGTCGCCGTAGGCGGTGCCCATGTCGTTGATGTCGGGGCGACCCACGTTGTGCAGGTACTGCGACGCGATGTGGCCCTCGAAGACGTTCTTGAAGTAGGTCGGCAGGCCGAAGTGGATGTAGAAGAAGTGCGCCATGTCGGTGACGTTGTCGATGATCTCGCGGCAGTTGGAGCCCTCGATCAGCAGCGAGTTCCACTTCCAGTCGGTCCAGTCGCCGCTGGCCCACTCGGGGATCTCGGGGATGCGCACCTCGGGCTGCGGCGGGTTGCCCTCGTGGTCGTGCCAGACGAACAGCAGGCCGCCGCGGGTGTCGGTATGCCAGGCGCGGGTGCGGGCCAGCCGCGGCGTGCGCTTGGCGTAGGGGACCAGCTTGCACTTGCCGTCGCCGCCCCACCGCCAGTCGTGGAACGGGCAGGCCACCTCGTCGCCCTTGATGGAGCCCTGCGACAGGTCACCACCCATGTGCCGGCAGTAACCGTCCAGGACGTTCAGCTCGCCCGCGGAGTCCGCGAACACCACGAGCTTGGTGCCGAAGATCTCGACGCTGTGCGGCTCGCCGTCCAAGAAGCTCTTTACGGGTCCCAGGCAGTGCCAGCCGCGGGCGTAGCGGTCGGGCAGCGTGCCGGTATCGATCTCGCGAATGCCGCTGTGGGCTGTTTCAGTCGTCACTTCGCGCCTCCAGTCTCTCTAACTAGAACACGTTACAGTTTTGACCCCGCTTCCCGCAACGACGGGGGCGTGACCTGCGGCATACCCGAACCCGAGGGCAATTACTCCGTGTCCGGCAGCCCGGTCTGCAGCGCGATCAACTGCATCTTGGCGACGTTGGTGACGAACTGGTCGGAGGTCTTGTCGCCGACGGCGCTCTCGAAGTCCAGCCGCACCAGCGCGCGGCCCTGGGTGAACAGCAGCTGCGTCACCGATTTATCACCGGCCGGGGAGGTCCCGGAGATCACCACGCCGTCGGTGCCGACCGCCACCGGCTCGGGGGTCCCGCCGATGACCTTGGTGGGCAGGGCCTCGGTCGCGGTCTTCAGCGTTTCCTGCGCGGTGGCTGCGTCGGGGTACAGCACGATCGTGTTGGCGATCGCGCGGTCGTCATCGGCGTTGACGAAGAATGCGCTGGCACCGGGCATGCCGCGGGGGTTGGTGTCCACCGAGCGCGCGGTGAAGGTGTCCTCCTGGTCGCTGAGGTGCTCGGGCTGCAGCAGCAGGTGCCGGTAGTCGGCGGCGAGGTCGGCCTCCTTGTCCACCGACGTCGTCGAGGTCGGGGACAACGGCGACGCGGACGGATCCGAGGGGGCCGTCGTCGGGGACGTCGCGCTGGTCTGGCCGAGGCCCGCCGGGTCGGAGTTCACTCCGCCGCAGGCGGTGGCGCCGAGAGCGACCGCCGCCGCGATCGCGGCGCCGGCGAGACGTCCGGTCGGTGTGCTGAAGCATTTGGGGCGTGACAAAACTCGGCTCTAACGTTTCCGGGATGGCGCGTCGAACTGACTTATTCGACGTTCCTTACCCTACGTGGCAGAGCTGTAAACGAGCTGAGACGAGCGCCCTCGGCACCCCCGAGTGGCTGGACTCACACCGGCTTGTCGCTGGCCACCACCCACATGGAGTAGTACTGCGAACCCCCGCCGTAGGCATGGCCGAGCGCCTTGCGGGCGCCCTCGACCTGGTGGTCGCCGGCCTTGCCCATCACCTGGATGGCCGACTCGGCGAACCGGATCATGCCGGAGGCGCCGATCGGGTTCGACGACAGCACGCCGCCGGACGCGTTCAGCGGGATCTTGCCGCCGATCGCGGTCTCGCCGGCCTCGGTGAGCTTCCACCCCTCGCCCTCGGCGGCAAAACCCAGGTTCTCCAACCACATCGGCTCGAACCAGGAGAACGGCACGTAGATCTCGGCCACGTCGATCTCGTCGATCGGGCTGGTGATCCCCGCGGCCTGCCACAGCGCGGCCGCGGCGTCGCGGCCGGCCTGCGGGCTCACCTGGTCGCGGCCCGAATAGGCCAGCGGCTCGGTGCGCAGCGCGGTCGCGTGCACCCACGCCACCGGATGCCCCTCGGCGACCCGGGCGTCGGCGATCTGTTCGTTGCCGATCACCATCGCGCACGCGCCGTCCGAGGACGGGCAGGTCTCGTCGTAGCGAATCGGGTCCCACAGCATCGGCGACTCCATCACCTTCTCCACGGTGATGTCCGGCTGATGCAGATGCGCCAACGGGTTCTTCGCGCCGTTGAGCCGGTCCTTCACGGCCACCATGGCGCCGATGTGCTTGGGCGCGCCCGAGCGGTTGATATAGGCGCGCACATGCGGTGCGAAGTACCCGCCGGCGCCGGCCCCGACCGGCTTGATGAACGGCACCGGGATGCTCAGCGCCCACATGGCGTTCGATTCGGACTGCTTCTCCCAGGCCATGGTCAGCACCCGGCGGTACTTGCCGGACTGCACCAGGCTGGCCGCCACGATCGAGGTGGAACCACCCACCGAACCCGCGGTGTGCACGCGGATCAGCGGCTTGCCGGTGGCGCCGGTGGCGTCGGCCATGAACAGCTCCGGCATCATCACGCCCTCGAAGAGGTCGGGCGCCTTGCCGACGACGATGGCGTCGATGTCGTCCATGGTGGAGCCGGAGTCCTCGAGCGCGCGGTCGATGGCCTCACGGACCAGGCCGTTCATCGAAACGTCCTTGCGCTTGGCGACGTACTTGGTCTGCCCGGTGCCCAGGACCGCTGCTAGCTGCTTGGCCATCTTCAGTTGACCCTTCCGTCGAGAACGGCGACCAGGTTCTGCTGCAGCGCCGGCCCGCTGGTGGCGTGCGCCAGGGTCCGCTGCGCCGTCCCGTTCCAGATGTGCCGGGCGGCGAAGCCGATGCGTTCCAGGCCGGCCGCGAACATGGGATTGCCGGCGAGCGCGCCGCCGGACGGGTTGATCTTCGTCGTCTCGCCCAGTCCGATCGCCTCGGCGAGGATCAGCTGCTGATGGCTGAACGGGGCGTGCAGTTCGGCTACCTCGACCCCGCCGGCGTCGCCGCCGAGGGCCGCCCGGGCTGACGCCGCCGTCGACGGGGAGCTGGCCAGGTCGCGGGCCCCCAGGATGGGCGTCTCGATGCGGTGCTCGAGGCCGGTGATCCAGGCCGGGTTCTCCCGCAGTTCGCGGGCCCGATCGCCGGCGGCCAGCACGATGGCGGCCGCCCCATCGGTGATGGGCGCGATGTCGTGGCGGCGCAGCGGATCGGCGTAGAGCGGACGGGCCAGTAGTTCCTCGACGCTGTCGGCGTTCTCCACCGAGTCGGTGCGGCCGGCGGCGGTCATCGCTTCCAGCGCCACCTGCGCCATCTGCTCGACGGTCCACTTGCCGGCGTCCAGACCCAGCCGGGCCTGCAGGCCGGCCATCGAGATCGAGTCCGGCCACAACGGCGCCACCGTGTAGGGGTCGGTCTGCAGCGCCAGCACCCGGCGCAGCGTGCCGGCCGAGGACTTGCCGAACCCGTAGACCAACGCGGTCTCGACCTCGCCGGTCAGCAGCTTGATGTAGGCCTCGTAGAGCGCCCACGCGGCGTCCATCTCCACGTGCGATTCGTTGATCGGTGGCACCGCGCCGATCGAGTCGATCGCCGAGATGAACGAGAAGGCACGTCCGGCAAGGTAATCCGACGACCCGGAGCACCAGAACCCGATGTCGGCCTTGGTGATGCCCAGCTCCTCATAGAGCGCGGCGAAGCACGGCATCAGCATCTCGACGCCGTTGGTGGTGCCGTCGGTGCGGCGCACATGTGGGGCATGCGCGAAACCGACCACTGCGATGTCTGTCACGGTGCGCCTCTCTAGAGGTGGTGCTTGAACGAGTCGTAGTCGGCGTCCGGTTCGCCGGTGGGCCGGAAGTAGTCGATGTTGTCGATGCCGTGGCCCCACTCCTCGCGGGGCTTCCAGACCGCCTCCACCCGCATGCCCATCCGCACGTCGGCCGGATCGATGTCTGTGACCAGATGCAGGAACGGGATGTCGGCCCCGTCGAGCAGCACGTAGGCCGCGACGTAGGGCGGCTTGATGCGCTGCCCGGCGAACGGGATGTTGATCACCGCGAAGGTGGTGACGATGCCCTTGTCCGGCAGTTCGACCAGTTCGTCGAGGGTCTTCCCGGTCTTCGGGTCCGCCTCGCGGGCCGGGAAGTACACCGGTCCGTCGGCACCCCGCCGCGCGCCGACCAGCCGGCCCTCCTGCAGCGCGCGCAGGTAGGCGCTCTCCGGGCGGGAGGCGCTGTGCTGGATCTCGACCTCGATCGGGGTGACCAGCATGGTGACCGGTTCCAGGTCGGCGGCCGGCTCGGAGGCGGCCGCCGGCTGCTCGCTCAGCGAGAAGTAGGCGATGTCGGTGATCGCGCCGACGGGCTCGTCGACCCAGTGCGCATGGACCCGCGCGCCGGTGGCGATGTCGTCGGGGCCCGCGACATCGAGGGCGTGCAGCAGCGGCGTGTCGGCGCCGTCGAGTTTGATCAGCGCCCAGGCGAAGGGGCGGTCCAGCGGCTGGCCGGCCACCGGCTCGGGAACCCAGGTCCACGACACCACGGTGCCCACAGTGGCCACCGGTACGATTTCGCTCAACCGTTCGTAGGTGACGGGGTCGTATTCGGCCGGTGGCACGTGTACCCGACCGTCGGATCCGCGGTTGCCGACGATGCGGCGTTCGCGAAGTGCAGTGAAGAACTGACTGAGGACCGGCCCGACCGAACGGGTGTAGTCAAAAGACAGCTTCAGCGGTGCGGACAGCGGCGGCTCATGGTCATCGATCAGCGACGGGCTGCTCTGACTGGCGTTCACGGCATCGAGTAGAACAGGTTCTAAGAATCGTGGCAAGAACGGGTCGACAACACCCGGGACGGCACTAGGGAAAGTTGGGTCGGATCCGATGAAGCTGGGATTGCAACTCGGGTATTGGGGCGCGCAGCCGCCCACCAACCACGCCGAACTCGTCGCGGCCGCCGAGGACGCGGGCTTCGACACCGTGTTCACCGCCGAGGCGTGGGGTTCGGACGCCTACACGCCACTGGCGTGGTGGGGTCGCGAGACCACCCGGATGCGGTTGGGAACCTCGGTGATCCAGCTGTCCGCGCGCACCCCCACGGCCTGCGCGATGGCGGCGCTGACGCTGGACCATCTCTCGGGCGGACGGCACATCCTGGGGTTGGGCGTCTCCGGTCCCCAGGTGGTGGAGGGCTGGTACGGCCAGCGCTTCCCCAAGCCGCTGGCGCGGACCCGCGAGTACATCGACATCATCCGGCAGGTGTGGGCGCGCGAGGCCCCGGTGACCAGCCCCGGACCGCACTACCCGCTGCCGCTGTCGGGGGAGGGCACCACCGGTCTCGGTAAGGCGCTCAAGCCCATCACGCATCCGCGTCGCGCCGACATCCCGATCATGCTGGGCGCCGAGGGGCCCAAGAACGTGGCGCTGGCGGCCGAGATCTGCGACGGTTGGCTGCCCATCTTCTACAGCCCGCGGTTGGCGCCGATGTACAACGAGTGGCTCGACGAGGGCTTCGCCCGCCCCGGCGCCCGTCGCTCCCGCGAGGACTTCGAGATCTGCGCGACCGCCCAGGTGGTGGTGACCGACGACCGTCCCGCGGTGCTGGAGCTGATCAAGCCGCACCTGGCCCTCTACATGGGCGGGATGGGCGCCGAGGACACCAACTTCCACGCCGACGTCTATCGCCGGATGGGCTACAGCGACGTCGTCGACGAGGTGACGGCGCTGTTCCGCTCGGACCGCAAGGATCAAGCGGCGAAGGTCATCCCCGACGAGTTGGTCGACGACGCCGCGATCGTCGGCGATATCGACTACGTGCGTAAGCAAATCGCGGCCTGGGAAGCCGCCGGCGTGACCATGATGGTCGTCGGCGCGCGGACAACGGAGCAGATAAGGGACCTGACCGAGCTGGTGTAGCGCCCGCGCCGGGGGTGGTTGCCTCTTTCTAGAACGCGTTCTAGATTGGGGGTGATGGCCGACACACTCCGCTCCACGCACACGATCCAGGGAACCGTGCTGACGATGCCCGTGCGCATCCGCCGGGCCGACACCCACGTCGCGATGTTCTCGGTGCCGGCGGACGCCGCTCAGCGGATGATCGACTACAGCGGGCTGCGGGTCTGCGAGCACCTGCCCGGCCGCGCGGTCACCATGCTGATGCTGGTCCGCTACATCGACGGCGACCTCGGCAAGTACCACGAGTTCGGCACCGCGGTGATGGTCAACCCGCCGGGATCCGCGGCGAAGGGCCCCAAGGCGCTGGCGTCGGCCGCGGCCTTCATCCATCACCTACCGGTCGACCAGGGCTTCACGCTGGAAGCCGGCCAGCAGATCTGGGGCTTCCCGAAGATCATGGCGGACTTCACCGTTCGGGATGGGCGCACCTTCGACTTCGACGTGTCCGAGGACGGCAACCTCATCGCCGGCCTCGAGTTCCGGCCCGGGCTGTCGGTGCCGTCGGCGTTCACGTCGAAAGCCCAGGTGCTGACCACCTACAGCCACACCGGCGGCATCACCCGCGAAATCCCCTGGGAGATGAAGAATTCCGGGATGCGGGCCCGGCTGGGCGGGGCGCGGCTGCGCCTGGGCGCGCACCCCTACGCCGACGAACTGCGCACGCTCGGTCTGCCGAAACGACCGTTCGCCACCCAATCTTCTGCCAATGTCGAGATGACGTTCGGCGACGCCACCGAGATTCGATAACTGCGCAAGGGAGCACGGAGACCGATGACTGCCACGATCCTCGACGTCGACCTGACCGACGGCAACTTCTACGCAGACGGCGGGGCCCGGGAGGCGTACAAGTGGATGCGCGCCCACCAACCGGTGTTCCGTGACCGCAACGGCCTGGCCGCCGCGACCACCTATCAGGCGGTCCTGGATGCCGAGCGCAACCCCGAGGTGTTCTCCAGCACCGGCGGCATCCGGCCGGATCAGCCCGGCATGCCGTACATGATCGACATGGACGACCCCGCACACCTGTTGCGCCGCAAGCTCGTCAACGCCGGCTTCACCCGCAAGCGGGTGATGGACAAGGTGCCGTCCATCGAGCGGTTGTGCGACACCCTGATCGACGGGGTGATCGAACGCGGCGAATGCGACTACGTCCGCAGCATCGCCGCGCCGCTGCCGATGGCCGTCATCGGCGACATGCTCGGGGTGCTGCCCGAGGAGCGGGAGATGCTGCTGACCTGGTCCGACGACCTGGTCTGCGGGTTGAGTTCGCACCTGGACGAGTCGGCCATCACCAAGCTGATGGAGACCTTCGCCGCCTACACCGCCTTCACCATGGAGGTCATCAAGCAGCGCCGCGCCGAGCCCACCGAGGACCTGTTCTCGGTGCTGGTCAACGCCGAGGTCGAAGGCCAGCAGCTCTCCGACGACGAAATCGTCATGGAGACCCTGCTGATCCTCATCGGCGGCGACGAGACCACCCGGCACACGCTGTCCGGCGGCACCGAGGCGCTGCTGCGGCACCGCGATCAGTGGGAGCGGGTGGTGGCCAACCCCGACCTGCTGACCGACGCGATCGAGGAGATGCTGCGCTGGACCTCACCGGTCAAGAACATGTGCCGCACGCTGACCCAGGACATCGAGTTCCACGGCACCGAGCTCAAGGCCGGCGAGAAGATCATGCTGATGTTCGAATCGGCCAACTTCGACGAGACCGTCTTCGAGGATCCGGACAGCTTCCGCATCGACCGAAACCCCAACAGCCACATGGCCTTCGGCTTCGGCACGCACTTCTGCATGGGAAATCAGCTGGCCCGCCTGGAGCTCAAGCTGATGCTGTCGCGGGTCATCGCGCGCATGCCCGATCTCCGGTTGGCCGACGAGACCCGGTTGCCGCTGCGGCCGGCGAACTTCGTGTCCGGCCTCGAGGAGATGCCGGTGTTGTTCACCCCGGGCCAGCGGCTCGGCTAGGTCTGCTGGTTCCCGCAGCCCGTCGCTGCTGGCGCCGCCGCTGGCCCCTGGACGCCGCTGACTCCTTGGACGCCGCCGCTGGCCCCGGACGCCGCCGTCGCCCCTTCGCCGCTGCCGCTGGCGCGAACCAGCAGTTTCATACGCGAATCGCCGTGTGTGCGGATGAAACCGCCGTCTCACCAGGTCTTGGGGCAGCCGCGGGCGATCAACGCGGCGCCCACGCGGTCAAAGAACGCTTGCGGCCGGTTGTGCAGCATGCCGGCCGTCACCCGGATATCGATCCAGCCGAGGTCAGGCAGCCGCGCGTACCGCTCGACATCCCAGGTTCGTCGGCGAGAGTCCGTCCAATGCTGGGCGCCGTCGAAGTCGACACCGACGCCGTACTCTCGCCAGCCCATATCGAGGCGCGCGAAGAGGTCGCCGTACTCGTCGTCCACCCTGATCTGGGTCTCGGGTGTCGGAAATCCGGCCTGCACCAACATGATCCGGGTCAGCGACTCGTAGGGAGACTCGGCGCCGCCGTCGACAAGCTGCAGGGTTTCTCGCAGTTGCCGCAGACCGCGGATGCCGGGATGCGCGGCCATGACGGCCTCGACCTCGACAACCTTGGCGTCGGTGGCGTTCAGCAGCGCATCGATGCGCTGGACGCCGTCGACCAACGGCAGGCGCCGACCGATGTCGAAGGCGGTGCGCGCGGCGGTCGTGGTGCGCATCCCGGCGATGACCTGGGTCTGGCCGATGACCAAAGTGTCGGTGTAGACGAGGATTCCGGCCGGCGCGCGAAGATTGCTGTGGATCAGTTCGGCCGGTTGGCTCGGTTCGACCCACTTCGCGCCGAGCGCCGTCGACGCGGACAGGCCGGCCATGACTCCTTTTCGGCGCGACCACAGCCAGGCCGCCTTGGCCTTCCGGCTCGCGGACAGTTCGACGCCGCGGGGGACCCAGACCCCGGGTGCCACGGCGGCATGGAAGCGGCGCAGTTCCCGAAAGCTGAGGTCGCCGGCGGCCAGTGCCTCGTCAGCCCGAAAGGGCCAATCCAACTCCGCCATGCCCGAATGCTGGCAGCGTCCGCGAAATGACGTCGACGGTCATCCACAGGGCTCCGTCATCCACAGGGCTCCGCGAAACTGCGGTTTCATCCGCTGCATCGGCGTGCCGCGGATGAAACCGCAGTTTCGGCGAACTGGGTGGCCGGGGCGACTGGCTGCATCGGCGTGCCGCGGATGAAACCGCAGTTTCGGCGAACTGGGTGGCCGGGCCGGCCGCACGCTCGACGCGCAGCTACTTCATCTGGAAGTTCGGCTTGCGCTTCTCGGCGAACGCGCGCGGGCCCTCCTTGGAGTCCTCGGAGAGGAACACCGGGATGCCGTTCTTGGTGTCGGGGACGAAGGCGTCGTTCTCGTGCATGCCCTCGGTCTCCCGGATGGTCTTCAGGATGGCCTGCACCGCCAGCGGGCCGTTGTTGTTGATGACCTCGGCGATCTCGAGCGCCTTGTCCAGCGCCGAACCGTCCGGCACGACGTGGCCGATCAGGCCGAATTCGCGGGCCTCGGCGGCGGTGATGTGCCGTCCGGTCAGCAGGATGTCGCAGGCGATCGTGTACGGGATCTGCCGGACCAGGCGCACCGCGGACCCGCCCATCGGGTACAGGCTCCACTTGGCCTCGGACACCCCGAACTTGGCGCTCTCGCCGGCCACCCGGATGTCGGTGCCCTGCAGGATCTCGGTGCCCCCGGCGATCGCGGCGCCCTCGACGGCGGCGATCAGCGGCTTCGTCAACCGACGACCTTTGAGCAGGCCGTCGATGCGGGTGGGGTCGTAGCCGGCCTTGAAGGTGTCGCCCGGGGCCTGCTTGTTGGCGTTCTTCAGGTCCATGCCCGCGCAGAACGCGCCGCCGGCACCGGTCAGGACGCACGACCGGATCTCCGGATCGTTGTCGACGCGGTCCCAGGCGTCGACCATTATCGAGAGCATCTCACCGGTGAGGGCGTTCTTGCGCTCCGGACGGTTCATCGTGACGATCAACGTGTGTCCGCGCTGTTCAACCAGGGCGTGCGGCTGTTCGACAGCACTCTCAGCGTCGCTCACGATGGACCCGCCTTCCTGCATCTTTGTCAGAAACTTGTCTCGAAATGTAACACGTTCTAGTTTAGGAGCCATGGCCCTCAACATCGCCGATCTCGCCGAGCATGCCATCGATGCTGTGCCCGACCGCGTCGCCCTGATTTGTGGTGACGAACAGCTGACCTACGCCCAACTCGAGGAGCGGGCCAACCGGCTGGCGCACTACCTCATCGATCAGGGCGTCAAGAAGGACGACAAGGTCGGGCTGTACTGCCGCAACCGGATCGAGATCGTGATCGGGATGCTCGGCATCGTCAAGGCCGGCGCCATCCTGGTCAACGTCAACTTCCGCTACGTCGAGGGCGAACTGCGCTACCTGTTCGACAACTCCGACATGGTGGCGCTGATCCACGAACGGCAATACTCCGACCGGGTGGCCAACGTGCTGCCGGACACCCCGCGCATCAAGACAGTGCTGGTCGTCGAGGACGGCTCCGATCTGGACTACCAGCGCTACGGCGGCGTGGAGTTCGAGACCGCGCTGGCGCAGGGCTCACCCGAGCGGGACTTCGGTCCGCGCAGCGAGGACGACATCTACCTGCTCTACACCGGCGGGACCACCGGGTTCCCCAAGGGCGTGATGTGGCGCCACGAGGACATCTACCGAGTGTTGTTCGGCGGCACCGACTTTGCCACCGGCGAACCCGTCGCCGACGAGTACGGCCTGGCCCGGCAGGCCAAGGACAATCCGCCGATGATCCGGCTGCCCATCCCGCCGATGATCCACGGCGCCACGCAGTCGGCAACCTGGATGGCGCTGTTCACCGGCCACACCGTGGTGCTGACGCCGGAATTCGACGCCGATCAGATCTGGCGGATGATCCACGAGCACAAGGTCAACCTGCTGTTCTTCACCGGTGACGCGATGGCCCGGCCGCTGCTCGACGCGCTGCTCGCGGCCCAGGGCGCCGGCGAGGAGTACGACCTGTCCTCGCTGTTCCTGCTGGCCAGCACCGCGGCGCTGTTCTCGACGAGCCTCAAGGAGAAGTTCCTCGAGTTGCTGCCCAACCGCATCATCACCGATTCGATCGGCTCGTCGGAGACCGGCTTCGGGGGCACCAGCATCGTCGCCAAGGGGCAGTCGCACACCGGCGGGCCGCGGGTGACCATCGACAAGAGCACCGTGGTGCTCGACGACGACGGCAACGAGGTCCAGCCCGGCTCGGGCGTCCGCGGCGTGATCGCCAAGCGTGGCCACATCCCCGTCGGCTACTACAAGGACGAGAAGAAGACCGCCGAGACCTTCAAGACCTTCCACGGTGTGCGCTACGCCATCCCGGGCGACTACGCCGAGGTCGAGGCCGACGGCAGCGTCACCATGTTGGGCCGCGGCTCGGTGTCGATCAACAGCGGCGGGGAGAAGATCTACCCCGAAGAGGTCGAGGCCGCGCTCAAGGGGCACCCGGACGTGTTCGACGCGTTGGTGGTCGGCGTGCCCGATCCGCGCTTCGGTCAGCACGTCGCCGCCGTGGTGCAACCCCGCGAGGGCGCGCGCCCCGCGCTGACCGATCTGGACACCTTCGTGCGCACCCAGATCGCGGGATACAAAGTGCCCCGCAGCCTTTGGCTGGTCGACGAGGTCATGCGGTCCCCGGCGGGCAAGCCCGACTACCGGTGGGCCAAGGAGCAGACCGAGACCCGGCCCGCCGACGAGGTGCACGCCAACCATGCGACCACACAGGAAGCGAAAGCCTGATGCGTACAGAACTCTGCGATCGGTTCGGCATCGAATACCCGATCTTCGTCTTCACCCCGTCGGAGAAGGTCGCGGCCGCGGTGAGTCGCGCGGGCGGGCTCGGCGTACTCGGCTGCGTGCGCTTCAACGACGCCGACGACCTCGAGAACGTCCTGTGCTGGATGGACGAGAACACCGACGGCAAGCCCTACGGTGTCGACGTCGTCATGCCGGCCAAGGTGCCCACCGAGGGCAGCGCCGTCGACATCGACAAGCTGATCCCGCAGACCCACCGCGACTTCGTCGACAAGACGCTGGCCGACCTCGGCGTCCCGCCGCTGTCCGACGACGGCGACCGCAACGAGGGCGTGCTGGGCTGGCTGCACTCCGTGGCGCGCAGCCACGTCGACGTCGCGCTCAAGCACCCGATCAAGCTCATCGCCAACGCGCTCGGATCGCCGCCGAAGGACGTCATCGACCAGGTGCACGCCGCTGGCGTTCCCGTTGCGGCACTGGCCGGTTCGGCCAAGCACGCGCTGCGGCACGTGGAGAACGGCGTCGATATCGTCGTCGCACAGGGCCACGAGGCCGGCGGGCACACCGGCGAGATCGGCTCGATGGTGCTGTGGCCCGAGATCGTCGACGCCCTCGACGGCAAGGCCCCGGTGCTGGCCGCCGGCGGCATCGGCACCGGTCGGCAGGTCGCCGCGGCGCTGGCCCTGGGCGCCCAGGGCGTGTGGATGGGCTCGGCGTTCCTCACCGCCGCCGAGTACGACCTGGGCGTGCGGCTGGAGTCCGGCCGCTCGGTGGTGCAGGAGGCCATGCTGAAGGCAACCTCGGCGGACACCGTGCGCCGCCGGATCTACACCGGCAAGCCCGCGCGGCTGCTCAAGAGCCGCTGGACCGACGCGTGGGACGCGGAGGGCGCGCCCGAGCCGCTGCCGATGCCGCTGCAGAACATTCTGGTCAGCGGGGCGCACCAGCGGATGAGCGAATCCAGCGATCCGAGCACCGTCGCGATGCCGGTCGGGCAGATCGTCGGCCGGATGAACGAGATCCGCCCGGTCGCCGACATCGTCGCCGAGTTGGTCGACGGCTTCGAGACCGCCTCACAGCGGTTGAATTCGATTCGCGAAGGCTGACCCGGTTTCCTTTGGCTAGGGTTTGATGGCCGGACTCCTCCGCGGTTCGCTACGCAGGCTCCGCGAACCGCTCCGTCTTCCGGCTAGAGTCGACCGGGATGACGGTCGACGTGTGGATGCAGCATCCGACTCCTCGTTTCCTGGCCAACGACATGCTGGCCTCGTTGCGGCGCTGGACGGGCGGGGCCATGCCCGTCGACGACATCCCGATCGACGTCACGCTCGCCTCGATGGACGCCGCCGGGGTCGAGGTGGGGCTGCTGAGCGCGTGGCGCGGCCCCAACGGATTGGACCTGGTCTCCAACGACGAGGTGGCCGGCTGGGTGGCCGCGCATCCCGACCGGTTCGCCGGCGTCGCCACCGTCGATCTCGACCGCCCGATGGAGGCCGTGCGGGAACTGCGCCGGCGGGTCGACGAGGGATTCGTCGCGCTGCGGGTGGTGCCCTGGCTGTGGCGGCTGCCGCCGACCGACCGCCGCTACTACCCGCTGTTCGCCGCGTGCGTGGATCTCGGCGTGCCGTTCTGCACCCAGGTCGGCCACACCGGCCCGCTGCGCCCGTCGGAGACCGGGCGTCCGATTCCGTACATCGACGAGGTCGCCCTCGACTTCCCCGAACTTGTCATGGTGTGCGGGCATGTCGGCTACCCGTGGACCGAGGAGATGGTGGCGGTGGCGCGCAAGCACCCCAACGTCTACATCGACACCTCGGCCTACACGACCAAGCGGCTGCCGGACGAACTCGTCGCATTCATGAAGACCTCCACCGGGCAGCGAAAGGTGTTGTTCGGCAGCAACTATCCGATGATCGGGCACGCCCACGCCCTCGACGGGCTCGACGACCTCGGCTTGTCGGCGCAGGCCCGCGACGACTATCTGCAGGGCAACGCCCGCCGGGTGTTCCCCAAACTCGAAGGGGACCGACCGTGAACGGTGCTCGGGCGCTGCTTGCCGCGCTGGTGGACAGCGGCGTCGAGGTCTGCTTCGCCAACCCGGGCACCTCCGAGATGCACTTCGTGGCCGCACTCGACGACGTGCCCGAAATGCGCAGTGTGCTGGCCCTGTTCGAGGGCGTGGCCACCGGCGCGGCCGACGGCTATGCGCGCATCGCCGACAAGCCGGCCGCCGTGCTGCTGCACCTCGGGCCGGGGCTGGCCAACGGCCTGGCCAACCTGCACAACGCGCGTCGCGCGCACACCCCGATGGTGGTCGTCGTCGGTGATCACGCCACCTACCACAAGCAATTCGACGCACCGTTGGAATCCGACATCGAGGCGTTGGCCGGCAGCGTCTCGGGCTGGGTGCACCGGACCGAACGGGTAGCGGACCTGGCCACCGATGCCGTCGACGCGGTCGCGGCCAGCCGCTCCGGCGTGGTGTCCACCCTCATCCTGCCCGCGGATGTCTCGTGGGAGCCGGCGCCGGAAACCGATGCGCCGCAGCTGAAACCGGCAAGCCCCGCGGACGTCGATCGCGGCGCGCTGCGCGGCGCCGCCGAGGTGTTGCGCTCCGGGGCGGACACGGTCATCCTGATCGGCGGCGACGCCACTCGCGTCGACGGGCTGTCGGCCGCCACCCGGATCGCCGCCGCCACCGGCGCCCGCCTGCTGTGCGAGACCTTTCCCGCCCGCCTGCAGCGCGGGGCCGGTATACCTGCGGTCGAGCGGTTGGCCTACTTCGCCGAGGCCGCCGAGGCGCAACTGGCCGGCGCGCAGCACCTGATCCTGGCCGGTGCCGTGTCGCCGGTCTCGTTCTTCGCCTACCCGGGCAAGCGCAGCGACTTGGTCCTCGACGGCTGTCAGGTGCACACCCTCGCCGAATACGGCGGTGCCGCAGTGGCGCTGGAGCACCTCGCCGATGACCTCGCGCCCGGCGCGGAGGCCGCGGTGGCAGCGGCGGCGCGCCCCGATCTGCCCAGCGGCCCGTTGACCGCGGTGTCGGTCGCGGCGGTCGTCGGCGCGTTGCTGCCGCAGGACGCGATCATTGTCGACGAGTCCAACACCGCCGGTGTGACTTTGGCGGCCAGCACGGCCGGGGCGCCCGCGCACGACGTGTTGACGCTGACCGGCGGGGCCATCGGCTACGGGATGCCCACGGCCGTCGGCGCGGCGATCGCGGCACCGGACCGTCCCGTGCTGTCGCTGCAGGCCGACGGCTCGGCGATGTACACGGTGTCCGCGCTGTGGACCCAGGCGCGCGAGCAGCTCGACGTCACCACCGTCATCCTCAACAACGGCGCCTACGACATCCTGCGGATCGAACTGCAACGCGTCGGAGCCGAAGGCGCCGAGTCACCCGGCCCCAAGGCGCGCGATCTGCTCGACATCGGCCGGCCCACAATCGATTTCGTGCAGATCGCCCAGGGCATGGGGGTGCCCGCGCAACGGGTGCATTCGGCCGAAGAGTTCGCCGCGGCGCTCGAGGAGGCGTTCGGCGAGCCGGGGCCGCACCTGATCGAGGCTGTCATCCCGTCGCTGGTCGGGTGACGGGGTAGACGGGGTCGGCGCAGTCGGTGGCCTCGGCGGTCAGTTGACGCTTGAGCACCTTGAAGGTCTCGGTGCGCGGCAGCGTGGTGCTCAACCGTAAGTACGACGGCCATTGCTTCGGTCCCAGATCGCCCTGGGCGCCGAGGAACTCGACGAATTTTTCGATGTCGAACGCGTCGACGTCCGCCACGACCAGGGCGGCCATCACCTGATCCCCGACCGCGGGATCCGGGATCGGGTACACCGCGGCCTCGGTGACCTCGGGGTGGCGCATCAGGATCCGCTCGATGGGCGCGGTGCCCAGGTTCTCCCCGTCGACGCGCATCCAATCGCCCAGCCGCCCGGCGAAATACGCGAAGCCCGCCTCGTCCCGGTAGGCCAGGTCCCCGCTGCGGTAGCTGCCGCCGGTCATCCGCTGCGCCTCGGCGTCGGGATCGTTGTAGTAGCCGCGGAATTGGCCGGGGCCCGCGGTGTTGACCAGCTCGCCGATGACCCCGGGCGGGCAGGACTCGCCGGTCTCGACGTCGAGGATGTCGAGACCGCCCACCAGTGGTCCCAGCGCACCCTCCGGGGTGTCGGGCGTGCGGGCGATGGACACCCCGCCCTCGCTGGAACCGAAGCCGTCGACCACCTGCACGGCGAACCGCTCGGCGAAGCGTCGGATGTCGCGCGGTGCGGCCTCGTTGCCGTAGGCCACGCGCAGCGGGTTGTCGGCGTCGTCGTCGCGTTCGGGCGTGGCGAGGATGTAGGACAGCGGCTTGCCGACGTAGTTGGCGTAGGTGGCGCCGAACCGCCGGGTGTCCGGGATGAACTGGGAGGCGGAGAACTTGCGGCGCAACGCAATCGACGCACCAGCGGCCACCGCCGGGGCCCACCCCGCCATCACCGCGTTGGAATGGAACAGCGGCATCGACAGATAGCACGTGTCGGTGGCGCCCAGGCCGAACCGCTCGGCGAGCATCACCCCGGGCACCGCGACCTTCTCGTGCGTGCAGCGGACCGCCTTCGGGTCGCCGCTGGTGCCGGAGGTGAAGATCAGCATGAACAGATCGTCGGGGTCGGCGGCGCGGAACTCGCTCCGCGCGCCGCGGTGGGCCGCCAGTGCGGCGGCGAAATCGGCGGATTCGACGTCGACCACGTCGATCCCCGCCGCGGCGTCGCGGCCGTCGGAATCGGCCAGCACCAGTTGGCAATCTGCCTTGTCGATGTCGCGCTGCAGCGCCGCGCCGCGCCGGGTGGGATTCAGGCCCACCGGCACGATGCCGGTCAGCGCGGCCGCGACCAGCACCGTGCTGAAGAACGGCGTATTGCCCAGTAGCACGCCGACATGCGGCGGGGCGTCCGGGCGCAGCCGATCCCGCAGGGTCGCGGCCAGCTCGGCGCCGGCCTGGATGTGGTCGCGCCAGCTCACGAAGGCGGCATCGTCACCGGAGTACACGCCGCGGTCGTCGACCTCGGTCAGCGCGGCCAACAACCCGGCCACGGTGCTGCGATTTGGGCGTGATTTCCCATGCTCACCGTGGGCGATCACGCCGAAATCACCGGTGGGCACGGGTCAGACTGGGGTGGTGGCCAGCTCGGCGCCGATGGCCAACAGCTGGCCGGTGGCGCTGCCGAGGGTGAACTCGGTCTGCTTGGCGGCCAGGAAGTACCGGTGCACCGGGTGGTCGACGTCGATGCCGACGCCGCCGTGCACATGGACGGCGGTGTGCGCGACGCGGTGGCCGGCCTCGGCGGCCCAGAACGCGGCGCTCCGCAGATCCACCGCGGCCGGCAGGCCCTCGGCGAGCCGCCAGGCGGCCTGGGTCAGGGTCAGGCGCAGCCCCTTGACGTCGATGTAGCCGTCGGCCAGCCGCGAGGACACCGCCTGGAAGCTGCCGATCGGACGGTCGAACTGCTCGCGCTCGCGGGCGTACTGCGCGGTCTGCTCGAGGGCGCGATCCAGGACACCGAGCTGGAATGCGGTCAGGCCCAGCAATTGTCGAGCCGTCAGCCAGTCCAGCACCTCCGTGCCGCCCACCAGCCGGTCGGCACCCACCGGCACGCCCTGCAGCTGCAGGTGCCCCACGCTGCCGTGGCCGGTGGTGTTCAGGACGGTGACGGTGACTCCGGGATCCGTGGCGTCGACCAGGAAAACCGCTGTCCCCGAATCGGTTTCGGCCGGAACCAGGAACGCCTCGGCGGACCCAGCGAAGCCGACCTGGGTGCGGGTGCCGGTGAGCTGATGACCCTCGCCGTCGGAACGCGCGAGGACGGGGCCCTGCCCCATCTCGCCGGCCAGGGCGACGGTGAGCACCGCGGCGCCGGCGACGGCCGGGGTTGCCCACCGTTCCTGCAGCCCAGGCGAACCGAATGCGGCGAGCGCTCCGGCCGCCAACAGGACCGAGTCCAGGTAGGGAACCGCGGCCAGCTGCCGGCCCAGCGCCTCGAGCACCGCGGTCTGCTCCAACACCCCGTAACCGCCGCCGCCGAGGGACTCCGGCGCGGCCGTCGACAGGACGTCGGCATCGATCAGCTTGGACCACAGGTCCTTGTCGAAGCGTTCGTCGAGTCCGTCGAGCGTGCGCTGATGCTCGGGCGTGCAGACGGATTCGGTGATGGTGCGGACCAGCCCGCCGAGGTCGTCGGCGGCTTCGGGCCAGGTGAAGTCCATGTGAAATCCCTGCTTTCCGTTAGCGGTTGACCCGGGGCAGGCCCAGGGCGACCATGCCGATGATGTCGCGCTGGATCTCGTTGGTGCCGCCGCCGAAGGTGAGGATCAGGCAGGACCGGTGCATGCGCTCGATCCGGCCGCGCAGCAGCGCCCCCGGAGTATCGGTGCGCAGCGTCGCCGAGGTCCCCAGCACCTCCATCAGCAGGCGGTAGGCCTCGGTGGCCAGCTCGGTGCCGTAAACCTTGGCCGCCGAGGCATCCGCCGGCGACGGCGCCGCCTCCGAAGCCGATGCCAACTCCCAGTTGATCAGCTTCAGCACCTCGGCCTTGGCGTGCACGCGGGCCAGGTTCAGCTGCACCCACTGCGAATCGATCAGCCGATTGCCGTGGGGATCTTTGGTGTTCTGCGCCCACTCCCGAACGCCGTCGAGGGCCACGAAGATCGGTTGCGCCGACACCAGGGCGACGCGTTCGTGGTTGAGCTGGTTGGTCACCAGCTTCCAGCCTGCGTTCTCCTCGCCCACGAGATTGCCGACCGGGACCCGCACATCCTGGTAATAGGTCGCGCTGGTGTCCACGCCCGACATGGTGTGCACCGGGGTCCAGGAGAAGCCCTCGGCGCTCGTCGGCACGATCAGCATCGAAATGCCGCGGTGCTTCTTGGCGTCGGGATTGGTCCGCGCGGCCAGCCAGACGTAGTCCGCGTAGGCGATCAGGCTGGTCCACATCTTCTGACCGTTGATCACGTAATCCTCGCCGTCGCGCACTGCGGTGGTGCGCAGCGCGGCCAGGTCCGTGCCAGCGCCGGGTTCGGAGTAGCCGATGGAGAAGTGCAGGTCGCCGGAGGCGATGCGGGGCAGGAAGAACTTCTTCTGCTCGTCGGTGCCGAACGCCATGATCGTCGGCGCGACGCTGTTGATCGTCAGGAACGGGACCGGGACTCCTGCGACGGCGGCCTCGTCGTTGAAGATGAGCCCGTCCATCGGGGGCCGGGCCTGACCGCCGAACTCGGTGGGCCAGGACAGCGTGAGCCAGCCGTCTTTGCCCATCTGCGCGACCGTTTCGCGGTAGACGTTGCCGCGGCCCATCTCGCCGTCGTTGGATGAAAGCGCCTCGGCGCGCTCGGGGGTCATCAACTTGGTGAAGTACGCCCGCAACTCGCGGCGTAGTTCCTCCTGCTCCGGGGTGAAGCCGATCCGCATGCGCGCTCCCTCGCGTCTCGGGTGGCCCGCTGGTTGCGCGCGACCCGTTTACCGCATCGGTTGTAACACGTTCTAGTCTTGGGGTCCACAAAGGTGCAAGACTGGCCCCGCGGCCCGGGCGTCCTATTCTGATTGCGAACCTGTCCGAACAGCCCCGGACCAGGAGTGGGAGGAGATTGCGATGCGCGTGAAAGTTGACCGTGATCGATGTGAAGGCAACGCCATTTGCGTGGGAATTGCCCCGGACGTGTTCGACCTCGACGACGACGAATACGCCGTGGTGAAGGTCGACGTGATTCCGCCTGACCAAGAAGAACTGGCGTTGCGCGCCGTCGCCGAGTGCCCGCGCGCCGCGCTGAGCCGGGAAGACTAGAGGTATTCGTAAGTGACATCGAATGTGACGCAGGATCCGGCCGCGCTGGACCTGTCCGGGAAGGTTGCGGTGGTCACCGGCGCGGCCGCCGGACTGGGCCGCGCCGAGGCGATCGGGTTGGCCCGTTCCGGGGCGACGGTCGTGGTCAACGACATCGCCAAGGCGCTCGACGAATCCGATGTGCTCGACGAGATCGCCGCGGCCGGCGGGAAGGGCGTCGCCGTGGCCGGTGACATCAGCGCCCGCTCCACCGCGGACGAACTGGTGGCCACCGCCGACGGTCTCGGCGGACTGAGCGTCGTCGTCAACAACGCCGGCATCACCCGGGACCGGATGCTGTTCAACATGTCCGACGAGGACTTCGATGCGGTCATCGCGGTGCACCTGCGCGGGCATTTCCTGCTCACCCGCAACGCGGCCGCGTACTGGCGGGACAAGGCCAAGCAGGCCGACGACGGCAAGGTCTACGGCCGGCTGGTGAACACCTCCTCGGAGGCGGGTCTTGGCGGCCCTCCCGGGCAGGCCAACTACGGCGCCGCCAAGGCCGGTATCACCGCGCTGACCGTCTCGGCGGCGCGCGGCCTGAGCCGCTACGGCGTGCGCGCCAACGTCATCTGCCCGCGGGCCCGCACGCCGATGACGGCGGAGACCTTCGGCGCGGCACCCGAACTGGCCGAGGGCGAGGTGGACGCGCTCGCGCCCGAGCACGTCGTCACGCTGGTTCGGTATCTGGCGGCCCCGGCCTCCGAAGCGGTCAACGGGCAGGTCTTCATCGTTTATGGTCCATCTGTGGCGCTGGTGGCGGCGCCCGTGCTGGAACAGACTTTCAGCGCGACGGGGGACGCGTGGGATCCCGGGGCGCTGAGCGGGGCCCTGGGGCAATACTTCGCCGACCGGGATCCCGAGCGGATGTTCTCGTCCGTGGGCCTGCTCGACAATTGACGCCTCCGGCAATGGCGGGGAGGGGAGATTCTCGACTAGAACACGTTCTAGAATGGCCTGCGTCACAATCGCTGTGACCTGGACAGATCATGAGCTTTTGTCTCAATATCGGAGCTTTGACACTGCGAACACGTTCTAGTTACTATGATCCGTCTCACCTGGCGGGTATCCGGTTTTACACCGAATTCGGCCGTCGGGACTGAGGTTTCGGGGGCTTCGCCAAGGCTGTGAACGGACGTCGGACAAGTCGTCTCGAGCGAGAAGGGAACCAAGGTTGATCGAACAGCTCGCGGTTCCGGCTCGGGCCGTGGGCGGCTTCTTCGAGATGTCGATCGACACGTTCCGGGCGATGTTCCGCCGCCCGTTCCAGTTCCGCGAATTCCTCGATCAGACGTGGATGATCGCCCGGGTCTCCCTGGTCCCGACACTGTTGGTGTCCATCCCGTTCACCGTCCTCGTCGCGTTCACCCTCAACATCCTGCTCCGTGAGATCGGTGCCGCCGACCTGTCCGGCGCCGGCACGGCGTTCGGCACCGTGACGCAGCTGGGCCCGGTCGTGACCGTGCTGGTGGTCGCCGGCGCCGGCGCCACCGCGATCTGTGCCGACCTGGGCGCGCGCACCATCCGCGAGGAGATCGACGCCATGCGGGTGCTGGGCATCGACCCGATCCACCGCCTCGTCGTTCCCCGCGTGCTCGCCTCGACCGTGGTGGCGCTGCTGCTCAACGGCCTGGTCTGCGCCATCGGCATCTCCGGCGGATACGCCTTCTCGGTGTTCCTGCAGGGCGTCAACCCGGGAGCGTTCATCAACGGCCTGACCGTGCTGACCGGGTTGCCCGAACTGCTGCTGGCCGAGGTCAAGGCGCTGCTGTTCGGCGTCGTCGCGGGCCTGGTGGGCTGCTACCGCGGGCTGACCGTCAAAGGCGGTCCCAAGGGTGTCGGCACGGCCGTCAACGAGACCGTCGTCTACGCCTTCATCTGTCTGTTCGTCATCAACGTGTTGATGACGGCCATCGGGGTGCGGGTGCTCGAATCATGAGCTTCGACGCCACGCTGCGCTTCCGGCGCCTCGTCTCCGGCCTGCCGAAGACCTTCGACAGCTTCGGTGAACAGGCGCTGTTCTTCGGGGAATCGTTGCGCTACATCCCCAATGCGCTCAATCGCTATCGGCGCGAAACCGTCCGGTTGATCGCCGAGATGACGATGGGCACCGGGGCCCTGGCGATCATCGGCGGCACCGTGGGCGTCGCGGCCTTCTTGACGTTGGCCTCCGGCGGCGTCATCGCGGTGCAGGGCTACTCGTCGCTGGGCAACATCGGCATCGAGGCGCTCACCGGCTTCCTCTCGGCGTTCCTCAACGTGCGCGTGGTCGCGCCCATCGTCGCGGGGATCGCGCTGGCCGCCACCATCGGTGCGGGTACCACGGCCCAACTCGGGGCCATGCGGGTCGCCGAGGAGATCGACGCCGTCGAATCGATGGCGGTGCACTCGGTGTCCTACCTGGTCTCCACCCGGCTCATCGCCGGGCTGATCACGATCATCCCGCTGTACTCGTTGGCGGTGCTGGCATCGTTCTTCGCCGCGCGGTTCACGACGGTCTTCATCAACGGTCAGTCCGCCGGCCTGTACGACCACTACTTCAACACCTTCCTGGTGCCCACCGACCTGATGTGGTCGTTCCTGCAGGCCATCGTCATGTCGGTCGCGGTGATGCTGGTCCACACCTATTACGGTTACAACGCCTCCGGCGGGCCGGTCGGCGTGGGCATCGCCGTCGGCCAGGCGGTGCGGACCTCACTGATCGTCGTCGTCGTGATCACCCTGTTCATCTCGCTCGCCGTCTACGGCGGGTCCGGCAACTTCAACCTCTCCGGGTAACGGCATGGCGGACGGCACAGCGAATCGGACCCACGTGCGGGTGGCGGCGGCGATCATGGCCGCGATCCTGGTGGCGGCCGCGGTCATCACCTACCTGGGGTACAGCGCGGCGTTCACCGCCACCGACGACATCACCGTGATGTCGCCGCGCGCCGGCCTGGTGATGGAGCAGGACGCCAAGGTCAAGTACCGCGGCATCCAGATCGGCAAGGTCAAGAAGATCGAGTACGCGGGCGAGCAGGCCAAGCTGACGCTGGCCGTCGACCGCAGCCAGCTGCGCTACGTGCCGTCCAACGCGCACGTGCAGATCGCCGGCAACACCATCTTCGGCGCCAAGTCGGTGGAGTTCACCCCGCCGGAGTCGCCCGCGGGCCCGATGCAGCCGGGTACGACGGTGCGTGCCTCCGCGGTGCAACTCGAGGTCAACACGCTGTTCCAGAAGCTGACCGAAGTGCTGCACAAGATCGACCCGGTGAATCTCAACGCCACCCTCTCGGCGCTCGGCGAGGGCCTGCGCGGCAACGGTGACGACCTCGGCGCCATGCTGGCGGGCCTGAACAGCTATCTGGGACAGCTGAATCCGAAGCTGCCCACCCTGCAGGCCGATATCGCCCAGGCCGCCACCGTCGCCAACATCTACGCCGACGCGGCCCCGGACCTGACCCGCGTGTTCGACAACGCGCCGGCGCTCAGCGCGACCATCATCGATCAGGAGGGCAACCTCAACGCCACCCTGTTGGCGGCGACCGGGCTGGCCAACAATGCCTACGAGACGCTGGCCCCGGCCGCGGAGGACTACGTCGCCGCGATCCAGCGGCTGCGCGCCCCGGCCAAGCTGCTCGGCGAGTATTCGCCGATGTTCGGCTGCCTGCTGTCGGCCATGGTGACCGCCGCCGACCGCTTCGGCCCGATCATCGGCGGTACCCGGCCGGGCCTGTTCGTGTCGTCGAACTTCCTGCCCGGCTCGCCGGCCTACACCTATCCGGAGAGCCTGCCGGTGGTCAACGCCTCCGGCGGCCCGAACTGCCGTGGCCTGCCGGACATCCCGAGCAAGCAGTTCGGCGGATCCTGGTTCCGTTCGCCGTTCTTGGTGACCGACAACGCCTACGTCCCGTACCAGCCGAACACCGAGTTGCAGTTCGACGCGCCCTCGACGCTGCAATTCCTGTTCAACGGGGCCTATGCGGAACGGGACGACTTCTGATGGAACAGCGCGGAGTGCTGGCCAAGGTCAGCGTGTTCACCGTGGTGATGCTGTTGGTCGCCGCGGGGCTGGTGGTCGTGTTCGGCGAGTTCCGCTTCGCCTCCGGGCACACCTACCACGCCAATTTCGACAACGCGTCGCGGCTCGAGTCCGGTCAGGACGTCCGCATCGCCGGCGTTCCGGTGGGCACGGTCAAGTCCGTGAAGTTGGCCGAGGACAACAGCGTCGACGTCACGTTCGACGTCAACGAGCGCTACCAGCTCTACACCTCGACGCGGGCGCTGATCCGGTACGAGAACCTGGTCGGCGACCGATACCTCGAGATCACTTCGGGCCCCGGCGAATTGCGCAAGCTACCGCCGGGCGGCACCATCATCCGCGAGCAGACCGCCCCGGCGCTCGACCTCGACGCGCTGCTCGGTGGGCTGCGCCCGGTGCTCAAGGGACTCGACGGCAACAAGGTCAACGAGGTCAGCAACGCCGTCATCGAACTGCTGCAGGGCCAGGGTGGCGCGCTGTCGGAAATGCTGTCCAGCACAAGTTCGTTCACCACCGACCTGGCCGCGCGCGATCAGCTCATCGGTGACGTCATCAGCAACCTGAACACGGTGCTGGCGACGGTCGACGAGAAGGGCGCGCAGTTCGACAAGAGCGTGGACCAACTGCAACAGCTGATCAGCGGGCTGGCGGAGAACTCGGACTCCATCGCCGGGGCGATCCCGCCGCTGGCGTCGGCCGAGGCCGACCTGACCGAGATGCTGGAGAACGGGCGTCGGCCGGTGCAGGGCGTGATCGAGAACCTGCGCCCGCTGGCGAGCACGTTCCACGAGCGGGAATCGGACCTCAACGAGGTCATCGAACCGCTCGCCGAGAACTACCTGCGGCTCAACGCCCTTGGCGCGTACGGTTCGTTCTTCAACATCTTCTACTGCTCGGTGCGGCTCAAGATCAACGGTCCGGCGGGCAGCGATCTCCTGATTCCGTTTGGCGGACCGCCGGACCCGTCCAAGGGGAGGTGTGCTCCCGTTGAGGAGAACTGACGAGTCCAACCCGCTCCGGACCGGAATCATCGGCATCGCCGTGGTGGTATGCCTGGTCCTGGTGTCCTTCGGCTACACCAAGTTGCCGTTCTGGCCGCAGGGGAAGACCTACGACGCATTCTTCACCGACGCCGGCGGCATCGCCCCCGGCGACGACGTGAACGTGTCCGGCATCAAGGTGGGCCACGTCAACTCGGTGGGCCTGGCCGGCAACGCGGCCAAGGTGAGTTTCACCGTCGACCGCAACATCGCGGTCGGCGACCAGACCCTGGTCGGCATCAAGACCGACACGGTGCTGGGCCAGAAGTCGCTCGACGTCACACCGGCCGGCGGCGGATCGGTCACCACGATCCCGTTGGGGCGCACCACCACTCCCTACACGCTGAACGCCGCGTTGCAGGATCTCGGCGCCAACACCGCGGCGCTGGACAAGCCGCGACTGCAGGAGGCGCTGCAGACGCTCACCGACACCATGGCCGACGCGACACCGCAACTGCGCTCGGCCCTCGACGGTGTGACCGAACTGTCGCGCTCCATCAATGCCCGCGACGAGGCGCTCGGGGAGTTGCTCGGCCACGCCCAGTCGGTGTCGAGGACGCTGAGCGAGCGTGCGCAGCAGGTCAACAAGCTGATCGTCGACGGCAATCAGCTCTTCGGCGCGCTCGATCAGCGCCGGGCCGCGCTGGCCAGCCTGATCGCCGGTATCGACGATGTGTCCGTGCAGATTTCGGGCTTCGTCGCCGACAACCGCAAGGAGTTCGGTCCGGCGCTGTCCAAGCTGAACCTCGTGCTCGAGAACCTCAACGAGCACAAGGAGCACCTCGGCGAGGCCCTGCGCCGGTTGCCGCCGTACGCCACCGCGCTCGGCGAGGTGGTCGGTTCGGCACCCGGGTTCCAGATCAACCTCTACGGTCTGCCGCCCGCCACGATCTCCGAGATGCTCCTCGACGTCTACTTCCAGCCCGGCAAGCTGCCCGACAGCCTCAGCGACTACCTCAAGGGCCTCATCTCCGAACGCATGATCATCAGGCCGAAGTCACCATGACAGATACCGCGACGACAGATATTGCGACGACGCGCCGATTCGGCAAGCGTGGACTCCTCCTCGGGCTGGTCATCGCCCTGGTGGGGGTCCTGGCCCTCGGCCTGTACCTGTTCTGGCCGGGCCGCGGCACCTACCAGGTGGTCGGGTTGTTCTCCAACGCGGTGGGCCTGTACCCCGGCGACGACGTGCGCGTGGTCGGCGTCCCGATCGGCAGGATCGAGTCGATCGAACCGCGGCCCAACGACGTCAAGATCACGATGTCGGTCCACGACGATGTGCGGATCCCGGCCGACGCGCACGCGATCATCATGTCGCCGAACCTGGTGGCCGCCAGGTTCGTTCAGTTCACCCCCGCCTTCGATGCCGGCGGGCCCGACGGGGGCGGCCCGGTGCTGGCGGACGGCGCGACCATCGGCCTGGATTCCACCGGGGTGCCGGTCGAGTGGGACGAGGTCAAGGAGGAACTGACCAAGCTGTCGCAGACGCTGGGGCCCGGCGAGGACGGCTTGCAGGGCCCGCTCAGCGAATTCGTCGACCAGGCGGCGACCACCTTCGACGGCAACGGGGATTCGTTCCGCAACGCGCTGCGCGAGCTGTCCCAGACCGCCGGGCGGCTCGGGGACTCGCGCACCGACCTGTTCGGCACGGTCAAGAATCTGCAGGTCCTGGTCGACGCGCTGTCGCAGAGCAACGAGCAGATCGTCCAGTTCTCCGGCCACGTCGCGTCGGTGTCGCAGGTGCTCGCGGAAAGCTCGGTGGGACTGGACAACACGTTGGGCACCCTGAATCAGGCCCTGTCCGACGTGCGCGGTTTCCTCGACGAGAACAACGAGACGCTGATCGGCACCGTCGACCAGCTCACCCAGTTCACCAACCTGCTCACCGAGCACACCGAGGACATCGAACAGGTCCTGCACGTCACCCCGAACGGGCTGGCCAACTTCTACAACATCTACAACCCGGCGCAGGGCACCGTCGGCGGCGTGCTGTCGCTGCCCAACTTCGCCAACCCGGTCCAGTTCATGTGCGGTGGCACCTTCGACATCGGCGACATGGCCGGCGCCGACAACATCAAGCGCTCCGAGATCTGCAAGCAGCGCATGGGCCCGGTGCTGCGCCGTATCACCATGAACTTCCCGCCGGTGCTGTTCCACCCGATCAACAGCATCACCGCCTACAAGGGCCAGATCATCTACGACACCCCGGCCACCGAGGCCAAGGCCCGCACGCCCGTGCCGTACCTGCAGTGGGAGCCCGCACCCGGGGTGACCCCGCCGTCGATCCCGCCCGGCACCACCCTCGGTGATCTGGTGCTGCCGCCGCCGGCCGTGCCGGGGCAGATCTCGCCCGGACCCGGTCACGCCCCGGGGACCGCTCCCGGCGCCCCCGGACCCGCGCCCGGCCCGACGGAGGGCGGCGGCTGATGACCACACGGAACAGGAGAACAGGGTTGCGCGGCAACGGCTTCCGGGCGCTCGCGCTGGCGTCCGGCGTCACCTTGCTGGCCGGCTGCTCGTTCGGCGGGCTCAACTCGGTGAACATGCCCGGCACCAAGGGGCACAGTTCGGGCTCGTACACCATCACCGTCGAGCTACCCGACGTGGCGACGCTGCCGCAGAACTCACCGGTCATGGTCGACGACGTGACCGTCGGCAGCGTCTCCGGGATCGACGCCGTGCAACGCCCCGACGGAACCTTCTACGCGGCGGTGCAGCTGTCGCTGGAACCGGAAGTCGACCTGCCGGCCAACGCCACCGCGCGGGTGGCTCAGACCTCGCTGCTCGGTTCGCAGCACATCGAACTGTCCGCACCGCTCACCGACCCCGCCGACGCCCGGCTCACCGAAGGCGGTCACATCCCGCAGGGCCGGACCGGTCGGTACCCGACCACCGAGGAGGTGCTGTCCTCGCTCGGTGTGGTGGTCAACAAGGGCAACCTCGGTGCCCTGCAGGACATCACCGACGAGGTGTACGCCGCCGTGGCCGGCCGCACCGGCACCTTCGCCGGCCTGGTGCCGCGGCTGGCCGAGCTCACCGCGTCGCTGCGGGATCAGACCGACGACATCCTGGCCGCCGTCGACGGGCTGAACCGGTTCGCCGCGACCCTGGCGGGCAGCAAGGACAGCCTGGGCCGCACGCTGGACACCCTGCCGGTGGCGTTGGAGGTGCTCAACCGCAACCGCGCCAACATCGTCGAGGCGTTCACCGCGCTGGGGCGCGTCGGCACGGTGGCCGCGGATGTACTCGCCAGGACCAAGGTGGATTTCGCGGCGTCGTTCAAGGAGCTGTACCCCGTGGTCAGGGCCTTCGCCGAGAACGCCGACAACCTGGTCTCGGCGATGCCGTTCATCACGACGTTCCCGTTCCACAGCAAGTACCTGCGCAACGCGGTGCGCGGCGATTACCTGAATGTGTACGTCACCTTCGATCTGACCCTGCGTCGGTTCGGTGAGTCGGTCTTCACGACGTCCGGACTGGATCCGAATATGAAACACATGTCCGAGGTGCTCAACCCGCCGGAGTTCCTGACCGGTCAGCTGGCCAACCTGTCCGGGCAGGCCGCCGACCCGTTCGAGATCCCGGCGGGCGATGTGCCGGGAGGTGAAGCACCGCAATGATGCTCGACCGCCTTTCCCGGATCCAGCTGCTGATCTTCTCGGTCATCACCGTGCTGACCGTCGGTGCCATCGCCATCTTCTACCTGCAGGTGCCCGCCAAGGTCGGCATCGGCTCCTACAAGGTCGACGCCAACTTCGTTGCGGGCGGCGGCATCTACGGCAACGCCAACGTGACCTACCGCGGGGTGACCGTGGGCCGGGTCGACTCCGTCGGGCTGACCGACAACGGCGTGGTGGCGCACATGCGGCTCAACAGCAACACCCCGGTGCCCGAGAACGTCACGGCCACGGTCAAGAGCGTCTCGGCGGTCGGCGAGCAGTACATCGACCTGGTGCCACCCGAGGATGCCTCGGAGGCGGTGCTGCGCAACGGGTCCAGCATCGGTCAGGACCGCACCGCGATCGGCCAGGACATCGCCGGGCTGCTCACCGAGGCCGACGCCCTGGTCAGCAGCATCAGCAACAGTCGACTGCAGGACGTGCTGGCCGAAACCTTCAAGGCGTTCAACGGGTCCGGACCCGAGTTGGCCCGGGTGATCGAGTCGGCGCGCGGCCTGGTCGACGAGGCCAACGCCAGCTACGGCCAGACCGCCGCGCTCATCGACGAGGTCGGACCGTTCCTGGACGCGCAGATCCGCAGCGGCGACGACATCAAGTCGATCGCCGACGGACTGGCCCGGTTCACCGCCGAACTCAACAACGCCGACCCGCAACTGCGCGAGGTGCTCGCGACCGCGCCGGGCGCGGCCGATACGGTCAACACCGCGTTCTCCGGGATCCGGCCGAACTTCCCGATGCTGGCCGCCAACCTGGCCAACTTCGGCCGGGTTGGGGTGATCTACAACAAGTCGATCGAGCAGGCGCTGGTCATCTTCCCGGCGCTGATCGCGGCGCTGATCACCGTGGCCGGCGGCGTGCCGATGGACGAGGGCGGCAAGCTGGACTTCAAGATCGACCTCGGTGACCCGCCGCCGTGCTCCGTGGGCTTCCTGCCGGCCACCACCATCCGGTCCCCGGCCGACGAGACCGTCCGCGACCTGCCGAACGACATGTACTGCAAGGTCGCCCAGAACGACCCGATGGTGGTCCGCGGCGCCCGCAACTACCCGTGCATGGAGTTCCCCGGCAAGCGCGCCCCCACCGTGCAGCTGTGCCGCGACCCGCAGGGCTACGTGCCGATCGGCAGCAACCCGTGGCGCGGGCCGCCGATCCCGTACGACACCCCGATCGGCGATGGCCGCAACATCCTGCCGCCCAACAAGTTCCCGTACATCCCGCCGCAGGCGGACTACGATCCCGGGCCGCCTTCGGTGCAGCTGCCGCCCGGTGTGCCGCCCGGGCCGGGACCGGCCCCGCACGCACCGTTCCCGCTGCCGGTGCCGCCCAGCGACCCCGGCGTGCAACCGGCGCCGTGGCCGTTCTTCGCGCCGCCGGATCATCAGGTGCCGCCGTATGCGCGCCAGCCCGTCGCGCCGCCGCCGGGACAGGCCCCGCC
>JAEWRC010000093.1 GCA_023460175.1 Actinomycetes bacterium | reverse complement strand
CCCCCACGGCCACCACCGGGATCCACACGTAGGGCGCGAACAGCAGGATCGCAATCAGCGAGGCGCCGAGCAGCACGCCGACGGCGATTGCCGCGGGAAGGTTGCGTCCGGCCCGGGACGCTTTGGGGGACGGCCCGTCGGAGGTCTGGCCGGTTTCGGTCTCTGCCACGTGCACGATTGCCGAGGTTCTCACACCTCGAGCAATTCACCTTCCTTGGACTTGACCAGGTCGTCGATCTGGCTGGTGTAGTTGTGCGTGGTCTTGTCGAGGTCCTTCTCGGCGCGGCCGACCTCGTCCTCGCCGGCCTCGCCGTCCTTCTTGATCCGCGCCAGTTCCTCCATGGCCTTGCGACGGATGTTGCGGATCGACACCTTGGCGTCCTCGCCCTTGGCCTTGGCCTGCTTGACCAGGTCGCGGCGGCGTTCCTCGGTGAGCTGCGGGATGGAGACCCGGATGATGTTGCCGTCGTTGGTGGGGTTGACGCCCAGGTCGGAGTTGCGGATGGCGTCCTCGATGCTGCGCAGCTGCGAACTCTCGTAGGGCTTGATCACCACCATCCGCGCCTCGGGGACGTTGATGCTCGACAGCTGGGTGATCGGGGTCATCGAGCCGTAGTACTCGATGTTGATGCGGGAGAACATGCCGGGGTTGGCGCGACCGGTTCGGATGGACGCCAAGTCGTCACGCGCCACCGTCACGGCCTTTTCCATCTTCTCCTCGGCGTCGAAGAGCACCTCGTCGATCATGCCGATCTTCTCCCGTCGCATTTCGTGTTCGCCCTGACCGCGGCCGAGTCAGGTCGTGACCAGTGTTCCGATCTTCTCACCCGCGACGGCGCGAGCGATATTGCCATCGGTGAGCAGGTTGAACACCAGGATCGGCATGCCATTGTCCATGCACAGCGAGAACGCCGTGGCATCGGCCACGCCCAGGCCCCGATCGATGACCTCGCGGTGCGAGATCTCGGTCAGCATCTCGGCGTCCGGATTCTGGCGCGGGTCGTCGGTGTACACGCCGTCGACGGCCTTGGCCATGAGCACCACCTCGGCGCCGATCTCCAGGGCGCGCTGCGCGGCGGTGGTGTCGGTGGAGAAGTACGGCAGGCCCATGCCGGCGCCGAAGATCACCACGCGCCCCTTCTCCAGGTGTCGCTGCGCGCGCAGCGGGATGTAGGGCTCGGCGACCTGCCCCATGGTGATCGCCGTCTGCACCCGGGTGTCGATGCCTTCCTTCTGCAGGAAGTCTTGCAGCGCAAGGCTGTTCATCACGGTGCCGAGCATGCCCATGTAATCCGAGCGGGTCCGCTCCATGCCGCGCTGCTGCAACTGGGCGCCGCGGAAGAAATTGCCGCCGCCGATCACCACGGCCATCTGCACACCGCTGCGCACCACGTCGGCGATCTGGCGGGCCACCTGGGCGACCACGTCGGGATCGAGTCCCACCGCGCCACCGCCGAACATCTCGCCGCCCAGCTTGAGCAGGACTCGCGAGTACTTGGGGCGGATTTCTGCGGCGTCGGTCATCGTCGGCCCCCCATCTGGCTGGCAGGAAACTCCTCATGGAAGCCGCCCCGGGCAGGCCAGGACGGCTGCCGACCATCCTGCCTCATCGCCGGCCGGGAATCGGCCTCGGGGCGCGTGCGGCGGGGTCGACCGGGCGGCGGTAACATCTCCTGTCTACCTGAACAGATGAGCGGAAGGCAGGCATGCAGCCTCGCACCCTACTGATCCTCGCGACGACGGCGGGACTGCTCGCGGCGGGCTGCGCGACGGCCGACGACGCCCCGGCCGACCAGATCGTGTTGGCCGAAGGCTACGACCTCGGTGGCTACAACCCGGTCAACGGCTATGGCGAACAAGGCGTTTCACCGCTGTACGACGGGCTGCTGCGCCCGGCCGCCGACAACGACGACCGCATCCCCGAGTTGGTGCCCGCCCTGGCCGAGGCCGCCCCCGAGCAGGTGGGTCCGCGGCGCTGGCGGCTGCCGCTGCGCGGCGACGTGACCTTCTCCGACGGCAGCGCCTTCGACTCCGCCGACGTCGTCGCCACCTATGCGGCCCTGAAGGACCCCGCGGTGGCCTCCGAGATCTCCACCAACGTCGCGGCCATCGCGGCAGTGGACGCCGACGGCCCCGACGCGGTGATCGTGACGATGCACACCGACGCCAACCCGGAGCCGTACCTACTGGCCGGGATCGTGCCGTCGGAGCATGTCGAGGCCGCCCCGGCCGCGGACTGGGCGCTCAACACCGCACCCGTGGGCACCGGCCCCTACGTGCTCGACAGCCTGCGCCCGGACCAGGCCGTGCTGGTCGCCCGCGACGATTACTGGGGTCAGCAGGCGCAGGTCCAGCGCATCGTCTACACCCACACCCCCGACGACAACGCGCGCGCCCAGCGGATCAGCACCGGCGAGGTCGATGGCGTCAACCTGCCGCCCAAGCTCGTCGACTCACTGAACAGCGACGACGTGTCGACGGTGGCGGTCAAGTCGGCGGACTGGCGCGCGGTGTCGTTCCCGGCCGGCAACCCGTTCACCGCGGACCCGCAGGCCCGGCTGGCGATGAACCTGGGCGTGGACCGCGACGCGGTGATCCGCGACGTGCTGGCCGGCCACGGCCGCCCGGCCCACACCCCGGTCGCCGACGTGTACGGCCCGGCCTACAACGCGGCGGCCACCTTCGCCTTCGACCCCGACCGTGCCGCCGAGGTGCTGGACGCCGCGGGCTGGCGGGTGGGCCCGGGCGGGGTCCGCGAAAAGGACGGCGCCAGGGCCGAATTCGAGCTGCTCTACAACGCGGCCGACACGTTGCGCCGCGACCTGGCGGTGGCATTCGCGGCCGCGGTCAAGCCACTCGGCATCGCCGTGCAGACCCGCGGCACCAGCTGGGATGAGATCGACACCAGCTTCGAGCGCTCTGCCGTGCTACTCGGCGGCGGCTCGACCCCGTACAGCATCGACGCCCAGGTGTATGACACCCTGCACACCCGGGTGCCGGACTCCTCGCCGTACTCGAACCCCGGCAACTTCACCGCGGCCGGCCTCGACGAACTGCTCGACGCGGCCCGGCAGCTGCCCGACGGCGACGCCAAGGACGAGCTGTACCGCCAGATCCAGGCCGGCTACGTCGGCCAGCCGTCGAGCGTGTTCCTGGCCTTCCTGGACCACACCTACGCCTACCGCGATCTGGGCTGGAACCAGAGCGCCCCGATCCTGGAACCGCACTCGCACGGCGTCGCGTGGGGTCCGTGGTGGCAGCTGAACGCGTGGACGCGTTGACCGCACTCGCCGCACCGGACCGCGTCGTCACCCGACGCGGTGAACGGCTCGGCGCGGCGGGCCGGCTGCTGGCGGTGCGCACCGCGATCGCCGTCCCGGTGACCGTCGCCGTGTCGGCGGCCATGTTCGCCGTGGCCTCGCTGTCCCCGTTCGACCCGCTGGTGGCCTACCTCGGGGACCGCTATCAGACGGCCACCCCATCGCAGCGCGAGGCGATGCGCGTCGCCTACGACGTCGACCAGCCCTGGTGGCAGGCGTGGTGGCAGTGGCTCGGCGGTCTGCTGCGCGGCGACCTCGGCTGGTCCTCGACGCAGTCCCAGGCGGTGAGCACGGTGCTGGCCGAACGGATGCCGTTCAGCTTCGCGCTCTCGGGCACGGCGCTGCTGCTCGCGGCGGTGCTGGCGATCAGCCTGGGCACGCTGGCCGGGATGCGCCGCGGCCCCGTCGACAAGCTGTGCACGGCCTTTGCGGTCACCTTCGCCGCGGTGCCGCCGTTCGTGGTGTCGCTGGCCCTGGTCACGGTGTTCGCCGTCGGGCTGCGCTGGCTGCCCACCTCCGGGGCGCGGCCGCCGGGCGGCGAGTACACCCTCGACGGGCTGCTGACCTACGGCCTGTTGCCGCTGATCGCGCTGACCGTCTCGCAGATCCCGTGGCTGCTGCTGAGCACGCGCACCGCGGTGGTGGAGGCCTGCTCCTCGGATGCGGTGCGCGCGGCGCGGGCCCGCGGCGTCCACGGCTGGCCGCTGCTGCGCTCGCACATCGCCCCGGTGTCGGTGCTGCCGGCGCTGGCCCTGCTGGGCACCCGGCTGCCGGAGCTGATCGCCGGCGCCGCCATCGTCGAGACCGTGTTCGGCTGGCCCGGGGTGGCCGCGGTGCTGGTGGAATCAGCCGCGGCGCTGGACTTCCCGCTGATGGCGGCGCTGACGGTGGGCGCGGCGCTGGCGGTGCTGCTGGGCTCGGCGCTCTCCGATGCCGCCGCGGTGGCCCTGGACCCCCGGATCGAGATGCGCGCATGACCGTCGAACCGCAGACCCGGTCGCTGCCCCGCCGCCTGTCGGTGGCCTGGCCGCTCGGTGTCCTGGCGCTGATCGCGCTGGCCGCGCTGCTGATCCCGGCGATCGCCGGCGAACAGGGCGCGGACTTCTCCGCCGCGCTGCAGCCCCCGGGGTCCGGACATCCGCTGGGCACCGACCATTTCGGGCACGACCTGCTGGTGCGCTGCGCACAGGGGCTGCAAATCTCGCTGTTGATCGCCGCGGTGTGCGCGGTGGTCGCCACGGTGCTCGGCGCGCTGATCGGCACCGCGTCGGCGCTGATCGGCGGCTGGCTCGACGCCTTGGTGATGCGCGTGGTCGACGGCTTCAACGCGCTGCCGCACCTGGTGCTGGGCATCGTCATCGCCGCGATGTGGCGCGGCGCCCCGCTGGCCATCATCGCCTCGATCGCGCTGACCCACTGGCCGGCCGTGGCGCGGGTGGTGCGCGCCGAGTTGCTCGCGGTCACCGACGCCGGCTGGGTGCAGACCTCGCGGCTGGCCGGGGCCTCGCGCTGGTTCGTCGCCCGGCAGCACCTGCTGCCCGCGGTGGCCGGCCAGGCCCTGGTGGCCATGGTGATGCTGCTGCCGCACGCGGTCTGGCACGAGTCCACGCTGTCGTTCCTCGGGGTCGGCCTGTCCCCCGAACAGGCCAGCCTGGGCACGCTGCTGGGACAGGCCCGCGGCGACGTGCTGCTGGGCGCCTGGTGGACGCTGGTGTTCCCGGCGGCCGCGCTGATCCTGACCGCGCTGACCTTCTCGGCCGCGGGAGCCAAACTGCGGCAACGTAACTCGCCGCCGACCGGACAGGTGTGGTGACATGGGCGCCGTCGCAGCATTGGAACAACTGACCGTGGACATCGCGACCCGGCCGGGCCGCCACGCGCCGAGCGTGCAACCGCTGCGCGACGTCGAACTGACCGTCAACGCGGGCACCGTGACCGCCCTGATCGGCGAGTCGGGTTGCGGCAAGTCGCTGGTGGCCGCGGCGCTGTGCGGACTGTTGCCGCCGGGTTCGCGGGTGCGCGGCCGGGTGGTGTTCGACGGCACCGACCTGGCCGGCGCCGACGAGCGGCGCTGGCGGCCGCTGCGCGGACACCGCATCGGGCTGGTCCCCCAGTCGCCGGCAACGTCGTTCACCCCGGTCAGCACCGTCGGCACCCAACTGCACCAGGTGTGCCGGCGGCTCGGCTCCGACCGCACCGCCGCGCAGTGGCTGACCGCCGCCCACCTGCCGGCCTCCAGCGCGGCGCTGTATCCGCACGAGCTGTCCGGCGGCATGGCGCAGCGCGCGGCGATCGCCGCGGCCCTGGCCGGCCGCCCCGAGTTGTTGATCGCCGACGAGCCGACCTCCGCGCTGGACCCCGACAACGCGGCGCTGGTGTGGCAACTGCTCGCCGACGTGGCCGCCGAGGGGGTCGCCGTGCTGGTCATCACCCACGACCTGCCGGCGCTGCTGGACGCGCAGGTGTGCGACGACATCGCCCTGATGCGCGCGGGCACCGTCATCCGCCGCGCCCCCGTCGCCGAAATGACCGGCAGCACCGACGATTACGTGTGCCGCTTCTTCACCGGGGCCCTGACATGAACACCCTGCACGCCGAGCACCTCTCGGTGCGCTTCGGCGACCACGAGGTCCTGCGCGACGTCGGCGTGACCATCCGCGCCGGATCCCCCCTCGGCGTGCGTGGGCCCTCGGGGTGCGGGAAGACCACCCTGCTGCGCGTGCTGGCCGGCCTGCGCACCCCCGACGCCGGCACCGTGCGCTACGCGGGCGCGCCGGTCCCCGAGCCGGGGACGGTGGCCATGCTCGCCCAGCATCCGCGGCAGGTCTGCAATCCGCGCTGGACCCTGCGGCGAATCCTGCTCGAGCCCAACCGGATCCGCGGCGAGGACGGCTCCGCGGCCCTCGAGGCCGCCACGCGCGTCGGCCTGGACGCCGCGCTGCTCGACCGCTATCCCGCCCAGGTCAGCGACGGGCAGCTGCAACGCGCCTGCATCGGTCGGGCACTGCTGCAGCGGCCCCGCTACCTGCTGTGCGACGAGCCGACCTCGATGCTGGATCCCATTGCCGCCGAGGACATCACGGAGCTGCTGGCGCAGCTTTGCGAGGACGCCGCCGTCGTCGTGGTCAGTCACACGCCGACACTGCTCACCGCGCTGGCCGACAGCGTGCTGGACCTGAGCGCACCGGCGGTGGCTCAGCCGTCCTGAATGCGCGCGAACGGCGCCGCGGCCTCCACCTCGTAGGCCAGCTGCAGCAGCCGGGTCTCCTGCCCGGTCGGGGCGCTGAACATCATCCCGATCGGCAAGCCGGTCCTCGATTGCGCCAGCGGCAGCGAGATCGCCGGGTCACCGGTGATGTTGTGCAGCGGGGTGAACGCCACCCAGTCGATCAGGCGGTCCAGGACCTGCTCGTAGTCGGCCATCGGATCCAGGTGCCCGATCAGCGGCGTCTCGTGCGCCACCGTGGGCATCAGCACCACGTCGAACCGTCGGGTCAGCATCGCCAGGCTGCGCCGGGTGGTGGCCAGCCGGGCGATCGCCGCCGGCATCCGGTGCAGGTTGCGCCCGGCGTGCCGGTCCAGCCCCAGCGACAGGTTGTCCAGCCGGGACCGGTCGAACGTGGCGCCGAAGCGCTTGCGGCCGCCGCGCACCAGCGCCATCGACAGCAGCGCCCAATACAGCACGAAGTCCTCGACGAACGACGGCCGCACCGGGAGTTCCTCGAGCTGTTCGACGTGGTGCCCGAGGTTCTCCAGCAGCGCCGCCGTTTTCAGCGTCGCCTCCCGCACCTCCGGCGCGCTCTCGCGGCGGATCGACCGGGTGGCCACCGCGATCCGCAACCGATGCGGCCCGGGCCCGGCGACGTCACCGATGGCCGGCAGCTTGCGGTTGCGCCAGGCCCGTTCGGCCTCCCGGTAGAACGCGGCGGTGTCGCGCACCGAGCGGGTCAGCACGCCGTTGGCGACGATGCGGATCGGCATCTCGCCGTGCTCGGCCTCCAGCGGCAGCCGGCCGCGCGACGGCTTGAGGCCGACGATCCCGTTGCAGGCGGCCGGGATCCGGATGGAGCCCCCGCCGTCGTTGGCGTGCGCGATCGGTAACGCCCCGGCGGCCACCAGCGCGGCCGACCCCGACGAGGACGCCGCGGCGGTGTAGCGCGGATCCCACGGGTTGCGCACCGGACCCAGGCGCGGATGCTCGGCGGCGGCGCTGAAGCCGAACTCCGACATCTGGGTCTTGCCCACGATGTTGAGTCCGGTGGCGAAGAACAACCGGCTGAACGCACCGTCGGCCGCGGCGGGGAACGGCTGCCATGCGTCGGCGCCCTTCATCGTGGGCAGCCCCGCCACATCGGAGTTGTCCTTGAGTGCGGAGGGCACCCCGTCGAAGAATCCGCCGAAGGGCTGCGCGGCGCGATCCCGTGCGCGCTCAAAGCATTCCAGCGCCAACGCGTTCAGCGTCGGGTCGACCCGCTCGGTGCGCTCGATCGCGGCCTCGATCACCTCGGCCCGCGAGACCGTGCCCGCGCGCAGCGCCTCGGCCACCCCCACCGCGTCCAGGTCGCCGAGCGCGTCGTCACCGAAGGCATGCACGTGGTTCATTGCTCGACGCTAGCAATGAAAGGCAAAACCCCGCGCCGCCGGGGTCGCCGGCATGGCACGGGGTTTTACGGGTGAGCGGTTGGTGCGCCGCTCAAATCTCAGGCCTGGCCGACCTCGAACCGGACGAACCGGGTGATGGTCACGCCGGCCTCGTCGAGCAGGGCCTTGACGGTCTTCTTGTTGTCGGACACCGACGGCTGCTCGAGCAACACGGCGTCCTTGTAGAAGCCGTTGACGCGACCCTCGACGATCTTGGGCAGCGCCTGCTCGGGCTTGCCCTCGGCCTTGGCGGTCTCCTCGGCGATGCGACGCTCGCTGGCCACGATCTCCTCCGGGACGTCGTCGCGGGTGAGGTAGCGGGCCTTGAGCGCGGCGATCTGCAGCGCAGCGGTGTGCGCGGCCTCCGAGCCGTCCGCGCCGGTGTACTCGACGAGCACGCCGACGGCCGGGGGCAGGTCCGCGGACCGCTTGTGCAGGTAGGTCTCGACCGTGCCGTCGAAGTAGACGGCGCGACGCAGCTCGAGCTTCTCGCCGATCTTGGCCGACAGGTCCGCGACGGCCTGCTCGACGGTCGTGCCGTCCGAGATGGTCGCGGCCTTGAGCGTTTCCACGTCGCCGGCCTTGGCGGCGACCGCCGCGTCGACGATCTTGGCGGCCAGTTCCTGGAACTCGGCGTTCTTCGCGACGAAGTCGGTCTCCGAGTTCAGCTCGACGAGCGCGCCGTCCTTGGCGGCGACCAGGCCCTCGGCGGTTGCGCGCTCCGCGCGCTTGCCGACGTCCTTGGCGCCCTTGATGCGCAGTACCTCGACGGCCTTGTCGAAATCGCCGTCGCTCTCGGCCAGCGCGTTCTTGCAGTCGAGCATGCCAGCGCCGGTCAGCTCCCGAAGTCGCTTGACGTCGGCAGCGGTGTAGTTAGCCATGTAAGCCTTCTCCTGAAGAAATTACGAAGCGTCGGTGGGGGTTTCGGTGGGGGTTGCCGCGGCGGGCGCACCGTCGGCGGCACCCGCGGTCGCCGAGGCGAGCAGTTCCTGCTCCCATTCGGCCAGCGGCTCCCCGGCGGCGGCCGGCTTGCCGTCGCCGGCATTCGCGCCGGCGCGGACCTGCAGACCCTCCGCCACCGCGGACGCGATGACCTTGGTCAGCAGGGCGGCCGAGCGGATCGCGTCGTCGTTACCCGGGATCGGGTAGTTGACCTGGTCGGGATCGCAGTTGGTGTCCAGGATCGCGATGACCGGGATGCCCAGCTTGATGGCCTCGCTGACGGCGAGGTGCTCCTTGTTGGTGTCGACGACCCAGATCGCCGACGGCACCTTCTGCATGTCCCGGATACCGCCGAGGCTGCGCTCGAGCTTGTTCTTCTCGCGGGTCAGCATCAAGATTTCCTTCTTGGTGCGACCCTCGAAGCCACCGGTCTGCTCCATCGACTCGAGTTCCTTGAGCCGCTGCAGACGCTTGTGCACGGTGGAGAAGTTGGTGAGCATGCCACCCAGCCAGCGCTGGTTCACGTACGGCATGCCGACTCGGGTCGCCTCCGCCGCGATCGACTCCTGGGCCTGCTTCTTGGTGCCGACGAACAGCACGGACCCACCGTGGGCGACGGTCTCCTTGACGAACTCGTACGCCTGGTCGATGTAGGTCAGCGTCTGCTGCAGGTCGATGATGTAGATGCCGTTGCGGTCGGTGAAGATGAACCGCTTCATCTTGGGATTCCAACGACGGGTCTGATGCCCGAAGTGCGCGCCGCTGTCAAGCAGCTGCTTCATTGTTACGACAGCCATCGTGAGCCCATGTCCTTCTAGAAATCGGTTGTCGTCCGGCATCGGGTGAGGCCGAACCCTGGCGACCGCTTTGCTGCCGGACCCGCTCGGGAGCGGGACCGCCCGGCATGCAGGCACAGGCCCAATGGAACAAGCCCGTTATGCAGACGCGCGAAGTCAGCCCGCGCAAGCGAGCTGCAGGAAGCAGTTTACACCGTGCAACGGGGTGCTCCGTCCACAGCGCCGCCGCGGTCCACAACCGGCGCCCGCGGGACTGGCGGGACCGCCGTCCCCCGGGCTGAACTGCGCACATGCGGTGGCGCGCGGCGGGGGCCGCGGTTCTGACGGGCGTCCTCACGC
>JAEWRC010000092.1 GCA_023460175.1 Actinomycetes bacterium | reverse complement strand
GACGCTGCACCGGATTGATCCCCAGCACCTCCATCGCGTCGATCTCCTCACGAATCGTCCGCGACCCCAGATCCGCACACATCGCCGTCGCCCCCGCACCGGCGACGATCAACACCGTCACCATCGGGCCCAACTGCGTCACCGCACCAAAAGCCGCACCCGCCCCCGACAGATCCGCCGCCCCCAACTCCCGCAACAAAATGTTCAACGTGAACGACACCAACACCGTGAACGGAATCGCCACCAACAACGTCGGCGCCAACGACACCCGCGCCACAAACCACGACTGCTCCAAAAACTCGCGCCACTGGAACGGTCGGACGAAGATGTAGCGGAACGCGTCGGCCGACATGGCAAACAAGCCGCCGATTGCCTGAAACGCCCCGGAGGCGTTGCGCAGCTTCGGAATACCGACCGACCAGCGCTCCGGCCCCTTGACCGCCTCTTTATTTGCCACGACCCGCCCCTTCCGGTCTTTCGGGGGTGCTGACGGCCGAAACCGCGGTCGTGCCGTCACGGTGCTGCGAAAGCCCGCTGCGGGCGCTGCCGAGTGCGTTGATGGCGCCTCCCCCTGTCCGACCAAACAGTCCCACACCTTGAGCGACTCCGCTGGTATCGGGGCCCTGATCTTCATAGCCGATCAGCCCGATCCCCGTGATCACTTTGCGAACTTCCGCAACAGAACCGCCGCGAAGTGTAACGCCGTCACTGCCGCGCACCGGCGCAAACGTGACGGCACCCGCCGACGCATCGGCGGTGCGATGCGCGTCACAACCCAAAGTCGACAGCGGTGTGCCGATCGCGGCGGTGCAGGACATGTGGTGGCTTTCGGCTAGGTGACGGCGCCGGCCGTCTTGAGTTCGATGATGCGGTCCCAGTCCAGACCCAACTCTTGCAGGATGTCGTCGGTCTGTTCGGCGAATGCAGGCGCCGGTCCGGTGCTCGGCGCGGCGACGTCGAACTGGACCGGGTTGGACACCAGTTCCAGCTCACCGGCCTGGACGAGGTACTCGTTGGCCCGGATCTGGGAATCCTGCGCGGCCTGCAGGGTGTCCTGCACCGGGGCCCATGGCCCGGCCAGCGTGGTGAAGCGTTCGCTCCACTCCGGCAGGGGCCGCTTCTGCATTGCCTCGGTGAGGATCTCGTTGGCGGCCGCGGTGTTCTCCGCGATCGCCTCGGCCGTGGCGAACCGTGGGTCGTCGATCAGCTCCTCGAGGTCCATGTGCCGGCACACGTCGGCCCAGAACTTCGTGGGCTGCATCATCACGAACGAGATGTAGCGGTCGTCGGCGGTCGGATACAGCCCGACGAGCGGGTTGGCCAGCGACCCTTGCGTTCCCGGTGGGAACGCTTCCATCCGCTCGCCGAGGTGGTTGGTCAGGGCGACGGTGTGCCCCAGGGCCCACAGACCGCTGCCCAGCAACGAGACGTCGACCACCGAAGGCTCGCCGGTGCGCTCCCGCTTCAGCAGCGCCGCGGCGATGCCGCCGGCGAGGTTGGTGCCGGAGATGGTGTCGCCGTAGGCCGGCCCGGGCGGGCCGACCATGCCGGGGGTGTCGGGCGGGGTGATGGTACGCGCGGTGCCGGCCCGGCACCAGAACGCGGTCATGTCGTAGCCGCCCTTGACCGACTCCTCGCCGCGGGGCCCGAGCGCGCTGCCGCGCGCGTAGATGATCTTCGGGTTGACCGCGCGGATGTCGTCGACGTCGATGCCGAACTTCTCCCGGTGACCGGGCAGGAAGCTGGTCAGGAACACGTCGGCGCGCTTGGCCAGCTCGAGCAGGACTTCTTTGCCCTCGGGCACCGACATGTCCAGGCCGATGCTGCGCTTGCCGCGGTTGGCGTGCTCGATGTTGGGGTTCGGGTCGCCCTCCACCCGCAGCAGGCCGGTCTGCCGCAGTCCGCGCTGCGGATCACCGGTGACGGCGTGTTCGACCTTGATGACCTCGGCGCCCCACTCCCCCAGCACGGCTCCGGCCGACGGGACGAAGCCGTACATCGCGACCTCGAGGACCCGGATGCCCTCCAGCGGCCCGCTCATGCCTGCGCTCCCGGCTCGGCGGCGACCGGAACGGCGAAGGTCTTGGTCTCCTGGAACTCCTCGAGACCCGCGGCACCCATCTCGCGGCCGATGCCGGACTGCTTGTAGCCACCGAACGGCGCATCCGGGTGAAAGTAGTTGCCACCGTTGATGGAGAACGTTCCGGTCCGGATGCGGCGGGCCAGCCCGAGGGCCCGCTCATGGCTGCCGAAGATGGCGCCCGAGAGGCCGTAGATGGAGTTGTTGGCGATGCGCACCGCGTCGTCGTCGTCCTCGTAGGCGATCACCGCCAGCACCGGGCCGAACACCTCCTCCTGGGCGATCTCGCTGTCCGGGTCGACGTTGGCCAGCAGGGTCGGGGTGTAGAAGTAGCCCGGCCCCTTCTTCTCACCGCCGGCGACCAGGGTGGCGCCGGCGGAGACCGCGCGCTGGACCATGCCGTCGACCTTGTCCCGCTGCTTCTCGCTGATCAGCGGACCCATGTAGGTCTTCGGGTCGTTGGGGTCGCCGTAGCGGACGTGGCCGAAGTTTGTCTTGATCAGCTCGACGATCTCGTCGTGCTGCTTGCGCGGCACCAGCAGTCGCGAGGTCAGCGCGCAGCCCTGACCGGCGTGGGTGACCATCGAGAACGCCGAGAAGACCGCGGCGGTGTTGAAGTCGCCGTCGTCGAGGACGATCGCGGCGGACTTGCCGCCCAGTTCCAGGAACACCCGCTTGAGGGTGGCGCTGGCGGCGGACATGATCGCCCGTCCCGTCGGCGTCGACCCGGTGAACGTCACCATGTCGACGTCCGGGCTGGTCGTCAGTACCGCGCCGACCTCCGGGTCGGCCCCGGAGAGCACGTTGACGACGCCGGCCGGAATGTCGGTGTGGTTGGCGATCAGTTCGCCGAGCGCCAGCGTGACCAGCGGAGTGTCCGGGGCGGCCTTGAGGATCACGGTGCAGCCGGCGGCCAGCGCCGGGGCGAGCTTGGCCAGGGCCAGCTGGTTCGGATAGTTGTAGGCGATGATCGCCGCGACCACGCCGCCGGCTTCCTTCTCGACCCAGCGGTGGTGCAGCGCGCCGCGCGCCTCGACATTGCCGAGGTCTTCGGTCAGCTCGGTCTTCTTCAGCAGGTCGGCGTAGTAGCGCACGATCTCGACGGGTCCGTCGTACTGCGCGCCGGCCAGCAGCGCGGCCGTCGCGCCCACCTCGTCGGTGGTCAGTTGACCCAGCTCGGCGCGGTTGTCGACCAGCGCGCGGTGCAGCTGTTCGAGGCAGCGCACCCGCAGTTCCTTGTTGGTCGACCAGTCGGTGTCGTCGAAGGCGGCCCGCGCCGCGGCGATGGCGGCCTCGGCCTCGGCGATGCCGGCATCCGGCGCGTGACCCAGCACCTCTTCGGTGGCGGGATTGAGGCTCGCGAAGGTCTTCTCGGTCTCGACGAGCGTGCCGCCGATGAGCAACCGACGGTCCGGCGCGGCCTGCTGCTTGGTTGCCGTTGCCGACTCAGGGGATCCCATCAAGCGGCCTTCCTGCTAGTTGATAACTGGATTCTCATCTTCGGCGAATCTTACATTCGCCAGGCGAGAACTCAAGAAACTAAGCAGGACTCGCAGGCGCCTGTCAACACCCGGTGCGGCGCGGTCCTGGCCTGGGCACTTTTGAGACTCTTAGTGCAGTAACCTTGCGGGACGAGTGGCGCGGAGAGTACGGTTCTCACAATCGAAAGGGAGATTCTTTCAGGTGGCGTCATCCGGTTCCCGGTCCCGCACCGGGCACGGCGGTCGCCGAGGCCTGCCCGCCTCCCACCTGACCCCCGAGCCGGGTAGCTCGACAACCAAGTGAAAGGAACCTCTGTGGGACGCGTTCAAGGCAAGGTCGCATTCATCACCGGCGCGGGGCGCGGTCAGGGCCGCAGCCACGCGGTGCGGTTGGCCGAAGAGGGCGCCGACATCATCGCGGTGGACCTGTGCGAGGACCTCGAGACCATCGGCTACCCGATGGCGACCCCGGAAGATCTCGAGGAGACCAAGAACCTGGTCGAGAAGACCGGGCAGCGGATCGTGACCGCCAAGGCCGATGTGCGTGAGGTCGCCCAGCTGCGCAGCGCGCTGGAGGCCGGCCTGGCCGAGTTCGGCAAGGTCGACGTCGTGGTCGCCCAGGCGGGCGTCGCGGGTATGAAGGGCCAGCCGCCGATGCAGGCGTGGACCGACGGCATCAACACCAACCTGATCGGCACCATCAACGCCATCCAGGTGGCGCTGCCGCACCTGTCCGAGGGCGCCTCGATCATCGCGACCGCTTCCGCGGCGGCGCTCATGGACGCCCACAACAAGCCCAACCCGGGCGGCGATCCCGGCGGCATGGGCTACATGGTGTCCAAGCGGATGATCTCCGAGTACGTGCACTACCTGGCGACCGAGATCGCCGTGCGCGGGATGCGCGCCAACGTCATCCACCCGACCAACTGCAACACCGACATGCTGCAGAGCGAGCCGATGTACCGCAGCTTCCGGCCGGACCTGGAGAACCCCACGCGCGCCGACGCCGAGCCGGTCTTCGGCGTGCAGCAGGCCATGAAGGTCAACTACGTCGAGCCCGAGGACATCAGCAACGCGGTGCTGTGGCTGGCCTCGGACGAGTCCCGCTACGTCACCGGCATGCAGTTGCGCGTCGACGCCGGCGGCTACCTCAAGTGGTACGACTACCACGTTTGATCCCATCCGGTTGCAGCACAAGATGATTGGGCGCGAGAGGAAAACACGATGAAGGTTTGGGTAGACCGCGACAAGTGCCAGGGCCACACCTTGTGCGCCATGATCGCGCCCGATTCGTTCGAGCTCGACGACGTGGACGGCCACTCGTCGGCCGTCAACGAGATCGTTCCGGACGATCAGCAGGACGCCGTTCGTGAGGCCGCCCAGTCCTGCCCGGAACAAGCCATCATCATCGAATGAGCCTGATCGCCCCGCGGGGCGCTCCGATCGGCCAGAACAAGGAGACAACGCCGTGAGCGTCGACGATGTCACGACCGATGACCGCAAGAAGAACCGGTATCACTTCGACCGGCACACCCCCGAGTATCGGCTGCAGTTCCAAGAGATCACCGATGAGATGCACGCCAAGTGCCCGATGGCGTGGACCGATACCCACGGCGGGCACTGGGTGGCTGCGGACAGCGCGCACGTGTTCGAGCTCGCCCGCTGCCCCGCGGTGTCCAACCATCACGACATCTCCGGCGAGACCCCGTTCCAGGGCATCACCATCCCCAAGGCCAGTCGCGCGACCGTGGTCCGCGGCGGCATCCTGGAGATGGACGAGCCCGAGCACAGCCAGTACCGCGGGGCGCTGAACCCCTACCTGTCCCCGGCGGCGATCAAGCGCTGGGAGCCGTTCGTCCACGAGATCACCCGCGCGGCACTCGACGAGCACATCGAATCGGGTCAGATCGACTTCGTCGAGCACCTGGCCAACGTCGTGCCCGCCGTGCTGACGCTGGCGATGATGGGCATCGAGCTCAAGAAGTGGAACGTCTACAGCGAGCCCACGCACGCCTCGGTCTACACCCCGGAGCACGCGCCCGAACGCGAGAAGATCAACGAGCAGCACCGCGAAATGGGCATCGACATCATCAACAACATGATGGAGATCCGGGAGAACCCGCGCCCGGGCCTGGTGAACGCGTTGCTGCAGTTGCGCATCGACGGCGAGCCCGCCCCCGACATGGAGATCCTGGGCAACCTGGGCCTGGTCATCGGCGGCGGCTTCGACACCACCACGGCGCTGACCGCCCACGCGCTGGAATGGCTGGGCGAGCATCCGGACGAGCGGACCCGGCTCAGCGAGAACCGGGACACGCTGCTGAACCCGGCCACCGAGGAGTTCCTGCGGTTCTTCACCCCGGCGCCTGGCGACGGCCGCACCTTCTCCGAGGACGTCGAGGTGATGGGCCAGCAGTTCAAGCAGTACGAGCGGCTGTGGCTGTCCTGGGCGATGGCCAACCGGGACCCGGCGGTCTTCGAGCAGCCCAACGAGCTGATCATGGAGCGGAAGGGCAACCGGCACTTCAGCTTCGGTATCGGCGTGCACCGCTGCGTGGGCTCCAACGTGGCCCGCACCGTGTTCAAGTCGATGCTGACCGCGGTGCTCGACCGGATGCCGGACTACGTCTGCGACCCCGAGGGCGCGGTGCACTACGACACCATCGGCGTCATCCAGGGCATGCGGAACCTGCCGGCCACCTTCACCCCGAGCAAGCCGCTGGGCCCAAAGCTGGACGAGACGCTGGAGAACCTGCAGCGCATCTGCAACGAGCAGGAACTGGCGCGCCCGATCACCGAGCGCAAGGAAGCCGCCGTCATCGACTGGCCCTGATACTGGCCTTACTGTGATTCGGGCGTGGTTTGCCCAGGTGGGCATGGGAAATAACGCCCGAATCGCGACA
>JAEWRC010000091.1 GCA_023460175.1 Actinomycetes bacterium | reverse complement strand
GCACCGCAGGGCTCGCGGCCGCCGACGGCATGTTCGCCCTGGCCGTCGCCGACGGCCGGGACCTGCTGCTGATCCGCGACCACGTGGGGGCGCGCACGCTGTTCGTCGCGCGCGCCGGCGCGGCGTGGGCGGCCGCGACGTCCCTGCGGGCGCTGCGGCGCTGGCCGCAGCTGCGGACGGGGCTGCACCTGCCGGCGGTGCGGTCCTTCCTGACCTTCGCCTACCTGCCGGACCGGGAAACGCTGCTGCGCGGCGTGCACGAGGTGCTGCCGGGGCGCTGCGTGCGACTGCGCCCCGACGGCACCTCGACGGAGGAAACCTTCTGGGAGCCCGTCGAAGTCGACGCGCCGGGCACCGCGACCGAGCATGCGCTGCGGCTGCGGGAGCTGCTCGAGGAGGCGACCGTGCGCCGGTTGCCGGTGGGCCCCACCGGGGTTCTGCTGTCCGGGGGGATCGATTCCAGCCTGGTCACCGCGCTGGCGACCAAGCTGCACGACCAACGCGTGCACACGTACTCGATCGCCTTCGACGGGACGACGCCCAATGAACTGGCCTATTCCGGGCTGGTCGCCACCCATTGCCACACCGAGCACCGCGTCCTGACCGTCTCCGGTGACGCCGTGGCCGCGCGGTTGCCGCAGACCGTGGCCCTGTTGGACTGCCCGGTGGGCGACCCGCTGACCGTCCCCAATCTGATGCTGGCGCAGGCGGCCGCTGGCGATGGACTGGACACCATCCTCAACGGCGAGGGCGGCGACCCGGTGTTCGGCGGTCCGAAGAACCTGCCGATGCTCATCTTCGAACTGTTCCGCGACGATCCCGCCCCGACGGCGCGGGCCCGGGCCTACCTCGACAGCTACCGCAAATGCCTCGACGACGTCCCGGTCCTGCTGTCCGCGGCCGCGCTGGCCGAACTCGACCACGCGCCGCCGCTCACCGATGCGCTGCTGCCCTACCTGCAGCCGGGCCGGATGAGATCGCTGTTGAATCAGCTGCTGCACACCAACTTGCGCACCAAGGGCGCGCACCACATCCTGCCCAAGGTCGAGCGGTTGACCGCGGCCGCCGGGGTCCAGGGCCGGTCGCCTCTGTTCGACGCCGCGATGATCGACTACGCGTTCAGCATCCCGCCGCGGTTCAAGCTTGCCGGCACCGAGGAGAAGTGGATCCTCAAGGAGTCGGTGCGCGATCTGCTGCCCTCGACCATCGTGGACCGGCCGAAGAGCGGGATGCGGGTCCCGGTGCAGCAGTGGCTGACCGGGCCGCTGCGCGACCTCAGCCACGACCTGCTGCTCGGGCCGTCGGCGCGGACCCGGGACATCTTCCGCGCCGACACCCTGCGGGCCTGGCTGCGCGGGGACGGCACCCTGCTGCCCCGTCAGGGCGGCAAGGTGTGGCTGGTGCTCACCCTGGAGATGTGGTTGCGGGCCTACGACGTCCAACCGTGAGAACCGCCGGCCCGCAGTGTAATTGACAATAGTTCGACCAGAAGAGGTGCGATGCCCGAGGGCATGAAGATCCATCCGGACGACGGCAACGAGGTCCACGACCTCGCGACGTTCACCGACGCCGGGCGCAATGTCGTGACGCCGGTGGCGCAGTTCCCGCCCGAGGTCGCGCAGGTCGTCGTGGAGACGTTCGCCGCCATCGTCACCCGCGCCAAGGCCAGCCCGGCGGCCAATACCCCCGACGAGGACGGGATCGTGCGGTCCCAGACCTTCGAGGAGGGCGACGTCTACATGGTGGAGAAGCCGTTCGACGGCTACTTCGCCGACCGTTACATCATGGATTTCTACGACGTGGCCGAGCGGGGCGTCTGTTCACGGATGCACTGGCACACCGGTCTGCGCTTCGTCCGGATGATGACCGGCCCCGGCACCCACATCCGGGTGAGCAGCCTGTCGGAGTTCCGGGTGGCCGAGGTACCCGGCGTCACGCCGTTCCTTCCCGACGCCTTCGTCGACGAACTCCCGGACAGCGCCGGGGCGCCGAACCGGGTGCGGCACAACCTGATCGTGCCGCCGAATTCGTTCGTCGACATGCAGATCCCGCGCGGGGTCAGTCATCAGTTCAACGCGGTGGGTCCGCACGCGGTCATCGACTCGGTGCACCCCGAGGAATCCCTCGAGGTGCTTCGCGAGCAGATGTCGGGCTACCGGATGATGGCGCAGACGGTGTTCCTGGCCGAGGAACTCCCGGCGGCGTCGACGTGCCTGGGCACCGGGCCGGACCCGGCCTAGGCTTCGGCGGCCTCGCGTCTAGGAGTACGCCCCGTCGCGCAGGATCTGCTGCAACCGGTCCAGCGGATCGCCGGACTCGGGATGCAATCGCCGTTCGCTCGACGCGTCCTCGTCGGCACCACCGACGCCGGCGGACCCGCCGGCCGGCGGGGGTGGCGGCGGGACCGGGGGCGGCGCGAGCGGCAGCGCCGCCGTGCGGAGCTTGGCGTCGAGCCGCGGCAGGGTGTCGTGGCGTATCGCACGCCGCTGCGGATCCGGATCGGTGTTGTCAGCGAAGCATCCCGGCGGGGCCTGCTCGGCGGCCTCCCGCGCCTGCGAGTACAGGGCCGTCGCGGCTTGGCCGTCGCGGGCCCACCCCGCGCGGTCGCCGCGGGTCTCTCGCACCAGCACCAGGTTGACCCGCACCGGGCAGTCCGCTCCAGCGGCAGTGTGCGCCAGGGCCTCGGCGAACGATCGTTCGGCGTCCTCGAGGCGGTCCTCGAGCGCAGCCTGCGCCCCGGCCGCGAAGTGCGCCCGCGCCGGTTCGATCACGTTGAGCACCGACAGGATGCGGGCGTCGGTGCCCAGCGCGGCCGCGTCGCGGCGCTCGAAGCTCGACACCGCGGAGTTGCCCGCGAGCACCACCGAGACGCACTTGAGCACGACCAGCACCACCAGCGCCGCCACCGGCGCCGAGTACACGAGCAGACGTCGTCGGTTGTTCGTCACGTCCGCACCTCGTCGTCGGTCGGCATCGCCACGGTGGTGCCCAGTTCCCGGCGCAGGCCCCGCAGCACCAAGTACAGTTCGGCCAACAGCAGCAGCGCCGCCAGACCGGCCGGCACCCAGTACAACTCGGTGCGCTCCGCGGTGCTCGGTCGCGCCTCGGTGCCCTGGCGGGCGCCGTCGCCGAGTGCCTCCGCGTCGAGCGGCGTGTCGGCCGCGCGCGCCAGGTAGGGCACCCCGATTTGCTCCGCGACGCCGCGCAGGGTGTCCCCGGCGGGGCTCGCGGCCTGCGCGCCGGCGCCGTAGCCGAGTACGGCCCCGCCGTCCACCGCATCCTCCGGCAGCACGATCTCCCGTTGCGGCACTTCGTTTTCCGGCGCCCCCGCGCCCAAGTAGAACACCAGGTTGCCGGCGCGGGGGTACTGCTGGGCGGCGCTGATCAGCTGATAGCGCAGCACGGTGCCGGCCGCGCCCGCATTGGCCCGAGCCACGTTCTCCGGGGTGCGCGGTTGCGGGCGTACCGCGTCCAGCACCGGTCGCAGGCTCCAGGTGTCCGCCGACAACGGCCACCGCAGGTCGGGTTCGGCGCTGAACTCGAGGACGGCGAAGCGTGCGCCCGGGTAGCGGTCGAGCAGCGCGTCGATGTCGTTGCGGGCCTGAGCCATCGGCGCCGCCATGCCCGGGGACCGATCGAGCAGCACGAACACGTTGGGGGCATCGGCGCCGGCCGCGCGCGCGGCCGCGGGCTCCTCCCCGATCACCGGGCGCAGCGCGGCGACCAACAGCAGGACGCCCGCCGCCGTCACCCCGGCCCACCGCCACAGCGCGGTCCGGCTGCGGCCGTGCTGTTTTCGGGGCAGCTCGCGGATTCGGGCGCCCAGGAAGACGACCGCCAACACGGCGATCACCAGCGCCGGCAATACCGGATACACGCTCATGATCGCCGCACCACCGGCCACAGCGCCAATCCCAGCAGGGCCAGCAACGCCAGCACCAGCGGGACGCCCGGGGTCTCGGCGCCCACCGCGGTCCCGGCGTCGTCGGCCGCGCCCGGCGCCGGCGGGTTGTTTCTGATCTCGGCCAATCGCGGGGCCACGTCGGTGGTCGGACCGGCCGAAAGCCCGCCGGTGTCCCGGACCAGGGCGTCCAGGTTGTCGCTCGGGTCGTCGGTGTACACGACGTTGACCTGCACACCCGCGGTCGTGGCCAGCTCGCGCAGCCGTTCGGCGCTGAACAGCGACGGCGTGGTTCCGGCGGCATCGAAGCCGCCGGGGCCCACGTACACCAGGGACCGGCGCTGCCCGGCCGGCTCCTCGAACGACGGGAACCCGGTCAGGCACAGGGCCACCACGTCCTCGACGGTGGGCGCGTAGTCGACGTACGACACCGGGGTCACCGACGTCTCGCTGCGCGCATAGGACCTGAATTGGGCTGCGGCGTGCTGATAGTCGCGGGTCAGCGGCACCACGCGCGCGTTGGCCGCGGTCAGCCCGATGCGCTCGGTCCCGAGGGTCCCGATGCGCTCGGCGAAGTAATCCAGGGTGCGGGCGACGGCCGGCTCCTCCGGTGATTCCCCGACGCAGACCATGATGTCCTCCGGGTGCGCCGCGGCCGAGGCGCCGCCGAGGTGCGGCCATCCGGACGGGCGGGCCGTGGCCAACAGCGCGGCCGCGAAGCCGACCGCGACCAGGCCGATGACGACCACCAGCGACACCATCCGCCGGCGCACGGCCCGGACGTATTCCGGGAGCCGGGTGAGCCGATCGACATGCGCCAACGGCCGAAGCTCGCGCCGGTCGGCGGCCTCGGGCGCCAGCATCGCCGCGGCCACGCAGCCCGCCAGCAACGCCAGGCCGAGAATGACGACGCCCCACCACATCAGGTCCATCCGCGGATCAACTCCTCGGCGTTCTCCCCCGCGGTTGCGACGTCGACGACGGAGCCGGCGTTGAACTGCACGTCGTTGAGGTCGGCGAGCACCGGTGCGGCGGCGGCCAACTCGCCCGCGGCGATATCGGACAGTTGCAGATGCCGCGCGCGCACGCCGGTGAACTGGTGCAGAAATTCGCGCAGTTCCCGGCTCAGCGCGGCCCCGGCCTGCGCATCGTCCAGTTCGCCGGCGCGGTGGCGGCGGCCGATCCCCCGCACCGCGCCGACGGCCCGTCGCTTGAGCAGTTCGGTGCGCAGCGCCCCGACCAACGGCACCTCGGCCAGCCGTCGACCCGGGCCGGTCAGCGCGAAAACCCCGATGTACCAGGCGATCAGCCCCAGGGTCAGCACAATCGCCAGCCACAGCCACCGCATCGAATAGGGCGCCGGGCCGATGAGGTACTGCAACAAATCATCGGGCACGGGCGAGTACCCCGGTCATGGTGGTCAACGCGGCGCGGATGTCGCGGCTGCCGCCCACCCGCGCATGCGGCACCCCGCAGGAATTGAGGAACTCCGACAGCGATCGGCGCCGTTCAGTCTCCGCGCGCCGGTAGGCCTCGACCACCGTCGGACCCAGCACCGCGCCGCCGGGCACCCGTCGCCCGCTGCCCACGTCGTACCCGTACCGGTCGTCCTCGGCGGAGGTGACCGCCGGTTGGTCGGCGACCAGGCCCCAGATCACGTCGTGGGTGGCGGTCAGGGGGCGCAGCACCGCGCCGAGCCGGTCGTCGACGTCCGGTTCGTCGGACACGACGAGGACCAACATCGGGTGGCGGTAGTGATGGGCCACCCAATCGAGTTGGGTGACCACCGCGCTGGGGCCGGGACGGTCGCCGGCGTGGTCGTGGAACCGGTGCAGCATGCTCTCGATGTGCGTCTCGCCGCGGCGCAGCCGGATGTCCACGCAGCCACGGGCGTCACCGAAGACCATGCCGATCTCGTCGGAGCGCTGCAGGGTGATCAGTCCCATCGCGCCGATGAGATGCGCTGCCACGTCCCGCTTTCGCTCGCCCGACGGGGTCTGCGCGGCGAGGTTCCGTCCGGCGTCGGCGACCACCAGGATCTTGTGATGCTTCTCCGAGACGAACCGCTTGATCAACGTATGACCGGAGCGGGCGGTCGCCTTCCAGTCGATGTCGCGGACGTCGTCGCCAGGCACATACGGCCGCAGCTCGTCGAACTCCAGGCTGCGGGTGTGGATCAGCGCGTAGCGTCCGCCCTCCAGGAAGCCGCCGGTGTCGCGGCCGAAGTGGACCCGGGCGCGGTCGAGGTGGATGCCCATGACCTCAGGGCACCGGCACGGCGCGCAGCACCGCGTCGACGATCACATCCGGCGTGACCCGCTCGCTGGCAGCCTGGAACCCCAGGATGAAACGGTGCCGCAGCACGCGGTGCGCGAGGCGGGCAATGTCCTCCGGCACAACGTGATTGCGGCCGCGCAGCACGGCCATCGCGCGCGCGGTCCGGCAGAAGGCGATGGTGGCGCGGGGGCTGGCGCCGTACTCCACCAGCCGGGCCAGTTGCGCCGGCAGGCGCTCGTCGGGGGTGCGGGTGACCGACACCAACGTGCTGGCGTAGCGGACCAGCTCCGGGGCCATGTGCACGGCGCGGGTGACCTCCTGGGCCCGCCGGACGTCGGCGACGCCGACCACCGGGGGCGCGGGCCGGTCCCGGTCGAAGATCCCGGCGTCCATCCGCGCGATGACCTCCACCTCGTCATCGACCGAGGGGTAGCTGACGAGCTCCTTGAGCATGAACCGGTCGGTCTGGGCCTCCGACAGCGGGTAGGTGCCCTCCTGGTCCACGGGATTCTGGGTGGCGATGACGAGGAAGGGGCGCGGCATCGGGTACTGGACGCCGGCGATCGTGGCCTGCCGCTCCTCCATCGCTTCGAGCATGGCGCTCTGCGTCTTGGCGCTCGACCGGTTGATCTCGTCGAGCAGCACGATGTTGGCGTGCACCGGCCCGAGCTGGGTGACGAAGGAGTTGGTGGCCGCCTCGTAGATCTGGGTGCCGATGATGTCGCTGGGCAGCAGGTCCGGGGTGCACTGGATGCGCCGGAACTGCCCGTCGATCGATTCGGCGATGACGCGGGCCGCGGTGGTCTTGGCCAGGCCGGGCACGCTCTCGATGAGCAGGTGTCCGCCGGCGAGCAACGCCACCAGCATGGACTCCCGGAGGTGCCCCTGACCGACGACCTTCGCCGCGAACGACGAGGCCACGGCGTCGACGACGCGTTGCGCCTCGGCCAAGTCGCGCTGGCCGAGCTGCATACCTGCTGTCATGTGTCCTTCCTGAGAGCAACCCGACCCCGGCAGGAGTACCCGGATGCGGCGATCTCATGCGGACGGGCCTCGCCGGGGCCGCCACAACTCACGAGAACGGCAGGATCAAGAGGTCTCGACAACGGATTCCGTCGCAAGATCCCGATATCGACGCCGATGCGGTACCTTGCGGCGCGTCCAGGGCCGTGGCAACAGCGCCCCAACTGCGCGAATATTCGACGGATCAAAGCCTGCCCACGATGCGAAATCAGTAGTAATCTGGGGCTTGGTTGAGCTTACAGCCGTGGGTCGCAACGAATGTCCGCGCCGCACCCGGCACCAGCGCCGTCGCGACCCATTCTCACAGGCTTACGCGTAGGGCGATGAGGGGTGGCTCAGACGATGGCTCATTTGAATATTCGGTCCGGTGGGTTCCGATGACCAGTCCCACCGGCACCATCCGGCTGTATCGGCCCGACCCGGGATCGATCCGGGAGTCCAAACGCTGCGGCCGGGCCACGTTCTCCGTGCATCCGGTCTCGACGAACCGGATCCGCATCGCGGCCTGCGGCGACATCGACGCCGTCAACGGCCGCGCGCTCGGCCACTACGTCGAGGCCCACACCGGGGCCTCCCAACAGTTGATCCTGGACCTGCGGGCGGTCGACTTCTTCGGGACCGCGGGGTTCACCGCCCTGTACTACATCAGCGTGCAGTCCACCCGGCGCGACGTCGACTGGATGCTTCTCGGCAGCCCGCCGGTACGGCGACTGCTGGCCATCTGCGACACCAACGGCGAGTTGCCGTTGTGCTCGGACGTCGACCTGGCGCTCGCGCGGTTGAACCAGGTGGCGCAGTACCGGCGTCGCATCGCCTCGGCCGGCTGACCGCCCGAGGTTACGCCGCGCGGTCGCGGGGTACCCCTGCCTGACCATGAACCAGCTGAGCAGGGGCCGCCGGTGAGCAACGACCACGGACCAGACGACCACGGACCCTTCGAGAAGATCGCCGCCGCGCTCGACTATCCGATGTTCATCGTGACCACCCGCGCCGGCGCTGCGCGGGGCGGTTGCCTCGTCGGCTTCGCGACCCAGACCAGCATCAACCCGCCGAAGTTCCTCGTCGGCCTGTCCCGCGAGAACGCCACCTTCCGGCTGGCCGGCGACGCCACCCACCTGGCCGTGCATCTCGTGACGCGCGAGCATCGCGACCTGACGGAGCTGTTCGGCACCGAGACCGGCGACCGCACCGACAAGTTCGCCCGGTGCACCTGGCACGAGGGACCGGCCGGGCTGCCGATCCTCGACGCGGCCGCGGCGTGGTTCGTCGGCGAGATCTCCGAGCGCTTCGATCTCGGCGACCACGTCGGGCACCTGTTGCGCCCCATGGCCGGCGAGTCGCCCGACGGGCTGCAGGACTGGGTGACCTTCGCCGACGTGCGGGACCTCGATCCGGGCCACGACGCATGACGGATCTGCAGACCGCGCAGGTCGAGGCGAGCGCCGAGTTGCGCGAGTTCTATCGGGACGCCCCGGTCGGGGTGCGGGCCAACATGATCTTCAGCGCCGACGGTGCCGCGGCCTTCGGCGGACGCGCCGGGCCGCTGTCGTCGCCGGCCGACCAACGGCTGCTGCGCGAGTTGCGCGGATACGCCGACGTGGTCCTCGTCGGAGCGGGCACGGTCCGCGCCGAACGGTACGGTCCCGTCCGGCTTCCCGACGACCTCCTGGCCGAGCGCCAGGGCCAGGGACGGCCCGCCCTGCCGCCCATCGCAGTGGTCAGCCAGACCGGCCGACTACCCGACAGCATGTTCACCGACCCCAGCCAGCAGGCGATCCTGATCACCAGTGCCGCTGCGGCCGAACAGCATCGGCTGAGCACCGACGCGCGCCGCCGCGTGCTGATCGCGGGCCGGGACACCGTGGACATCGGCGAGGCCCTCGCGGCCCTCGCCGACCAGGGCATGCCGCGCGTCCTGTGCGAGGGTGGGCCGACACTGCTGCACGAGATCGTCGAAGCCGACCTGCTCAACGAGATCTGCATGACGCTGGCACCACAGCTGGCGGGCAGCCAACCGGTCGGCAGCGCCGCCGCCAGCCGGCTCTCCGTCCCCCATCGGCTGCAGCTGCGCCACGCGCTGATCCACGACGACTACCTGTTCACCCGCTACGTGCGCGCTGACGCCTGAGGCGTTTGCCCAGCGCACAGACGGGTATCCGGGCACGAGGCGCCGCGGCGCGCCCCCAGCCCCCACACGCCGACGGGTCGGCGACCCGCACCACCATCTGGAGGAACAATGCCCCCCAAGCAGAACTCCGCGTCCGATCCCGACGCCGTAGAACCGGGCGTCGACGCCGAGGGTGTGGTCGGTTCCGGCCACAGTCGCGTCCTGACGACCGCCCAGGGGACCCGCATCCCCGACACCGATCACTCGTTGAAGGCCGGCGAACGCGGACCGACGCTGCTCGAAGACTTCCACCTGCGCGAGAAGATCACGCACTTCGACCATGAGCGCATCCCGGAGCGCGTGGTGCATGCCCGCGGGTCCGCCGCGCACGGCGTTTTCGAGTCCTACGGCACCGCCGCGCCCTACACCCGCGCCGCGTTCCTGGCGACCAAGGGCACCAAAACCGAAGTCTTCACCCGGTTTTCGACGGTGGTCGGCTCCCGCGGGTCCGCCGACACCGTGCGCGATACCCGCGGCTTCGCCGTCAAGTTCTACACCGACGAGGGCAACTTCGACCTCGTCGGCAACAACATGCCGGTGTTCTTCATCCAGGACGGCATCAAGTTCCCCGACGTCGTCCACGCCGCGAAGCCACACCCGGACCGGGAGATCCCGCAGGCCCAGTCGGCCCACGACACGTTTTGGGACTTCGTCTCCCTGCACACCGAGGCCACCCACCACGTGTTCTGGCAGATGAGCGATCGCGGCATCCCGCGGTCATTCCGCACCATGGAAGGCTTTGGCGTCCATACCTTCCGGCTGTCCAACGCCAAGGGCGAGACCACGCTGGTGAAGTTTCACTGGAAGCCGGTCGCCGGGGTGCACTCCCTGGTATGGGAAGAAGCCCAGCTGGCCGGGGGCTTCGACCCGGACTTCCACCGTCGCGACCTGGCCGACTCCATCGAGGCCGGCGCGTTCCCCGAGTACGAACTGGGCATCCAGGTGTTGCCCGACGACGGCACCCACACCTTTGCGGGCATCGACCTGCTGGACCCCACCAAGATCGTGCCGGAGGAACTCGCCGAGGTGCAGCCGATCGGCAAGCTGACCCTCAACCGCAACCCGACGAACTTCTTCGCCGAGACCGAGCAGGTCGCCTTCCACATCGGCAACCTGGTGCCGGGTATCGAGCCCACCGACGACCCGCTGCTGCAGGCGCGGCTGTTCTCCTACTTGGACACTCAGCTGAGCCGGCTGGGTGGACCCAACTTCACGCAGTTGCCGATCAACCGCCCGCGCTGCCCGGTCAACGACATGCTGCGCGACGGCATGCACCAGATGGGCGTGCACACCGGGGTGGCGCCGTACCGGCCCAACAGCCTCGACAAAGGACTGCCGGAGGTGTCGACCGCCGAGGAGGGTGCCTACGTGCCCACCCCGCGCGAGGTCAGCGGGCCGGTGGTGCGCGCGCAACCCATGTCCTTCGAGGACCACTTCAGCCAACCGGCCGCGTTCTACCGCAGCCTGACCGAGGTCGAGAAGCGCCATCTCATCGACGGTTTCACCTTCGAATTGGGCAAGTGCTACGAGCAGTCGGTCAAGGAACGCGAACTGGAGGTACTGGCCAACGTCGACGCCGAGTTGTGCCAACAGGTGGCCGCCGGCCTCGGTCTGCCGGCACCCAACGGGGCCCCGCCCACCGAGGTCACGCTGTCGCCCGCGCTCTCCCAGGTCCCGGCCGAACCCGGCCCGATCATGGGCCGCCAGATCGGCATCATCGCCGACGAGGGCTGTGATCTCGCGGAGGTCTCGCAGCTGGTCAAGGCATTGTCCAAGCTCGGGGCCGTGCCGTTGGTCACCGCGCCGGCCGGCGGCACGCTGAAGAGCGGTCGTCGCAGCGTCATCGTGGAGCGGTCGTTCCTCACTGCCCGGTCGATCGAGTTCGACGCTGTCGTCGTCGCCGGCGGCATGGCCGGCGAGCCCGACATCAAGGTGGTGCTGCTCCTGCAGCAGGCCTACCGGCACTGCAAGGCGTTGGGTGCCTGGGGATCCGGGCTGGATCTGCTCACGGCGGCCGGGATCACCAAGACCGATCCCGGGGTCCTGGTGGCCGAGGAGCCCGACCGCGGCTTCGTCGATGCGCTGACCAAAGCGGTGGGTCTGCATCGTGTGTGGGAGCGGGAAGAACAGGTGCTCGCCTCGACCGCACCGCCGGTCCGCCCCGCGGCGGCCGCCAAACGCTCGCGCCGATGAACGCCGCCGAGATCGCCGCCCTGCCGTTTCGCGCCGGGGCCGCCCTGCGGCACGCGCGGGTGTTCCATCCCGACGGCGTGCTGTGCGGCGGCCGCCTGCGCCGGGTCGCCGACGAGGGCGACGGATTGCCGATCGCCGGTGGTGAAGTGGTGGGCCGGATCTCGAAGGGGGTGGGCACACCCAACGCGGTGCCCGACTTCGCCGGCCTGGCGTGGCGGGCGCGCTCGGTCGACGGCGGTCGGCCCTGGGATGTCCTGATGGTGTCGGCCAACGCGCGCGTGCTGCTGCGGCCGGCCACCTCCTGGACCTCCGCCGAGTTCTCGACGCTGATGCCGTACGGCTACGACGGCGAGGTCTACTGGCTGCGCGCCCGGATGACCTCGCCGGCCGACGTCGCGGGGCTGGGGCTCGACGCGGTGCGTGAGCACCTGCACGCCGCCCCGATCACCTTCGACATCGAACAAGCCCGCGGCCGCGGCGAGTTCACCCGGCTGGCGGTGCTGGAGTTCGACCGCGCGCTGGAGAGCGAGTGGCCGCCGGAGGATGTGGCCTTCGACCCGACGCTGAATGTCGCCCCGGGTGTGGAGTTGCTGCCCCGCTGGCTGACTGCGGTGCGCCGGCGCGCCTACCGCAGCAGCCGGCAGGGCCGCGACGCGCGGTAAACACCCTCCTCAGCGCCGGTTATGGTGTTTCGGAAGCGCCGATCTGGGTATCTTTTGGCACATGCTCACCACCGTTGATCCCCGCCTGCCCGAAGCGGCCGGCGTCGTTTCGGCAGAGATCCTCGACGCGCTGCGCAGCGCGGACGGCGAGCGGCGGCTCGACCAACTGGGTGCGGCGGTCGCCGACGCCGACCCGTACGGGTTGGACCTGCAGCTGGCCCTCTACGTCTGCTACGAGCTGCACTACCGCGGGTTCGCCGACGTCGATCCCGAGTGGGAGTGGAACCCAGCACTGCTGGGACTGCGCGGACAACTCGAGCGTCGATTCCTGTCCGCGGTGCGCGACGAGGTCGGCCCCATCGAGGACGGCGCCTCCGCCGCCGACGAGATGGCCAAGCTCGCGGTCGAGCCGACCGAAGAGGTCGGCGTGTCATACCTGTTGCGCGACACCGGGACCTGGGATCAGCTCCGGGAGTACTTCGTGCACGGCTCGCTGTACCACCTCAAGGAGGGCGACCCGCACGCCTTCGCGATCCCCCGGCTCACCGGGCAGGCCAAGGCCTCCTTCGTGGCCATCGAGTTCGACGAGTTCGGCAGCGGCCGGGGCCACCAACTGCATCAGCAGTTGTTCGCGGATCTGCTGGACGCCGCGGACCTGGACTCCCGCTACCTCGGTTACCTGGGCGAGGTCCCCGGCGTGACGCTGGCGGTGGTGAACCTGATGTCGCTGTTCGGGCTGCATCGCCGGTGGCGGGCGGCCGCCGTCGGGCACTTCGCCGCCACCGAGATCACCTCACCGCCCGGATCGGCGCGGTTGGTCCAGGCGATGGAGCGTTTGGGCGCCCCGGATGCCTGCGCGCTGTTCTACCGCGAGCACGTCGAGGCCGACGCGGTGCACGAGCAGGTGGTGCGCACCGATGTGGTGGGCACCATGGTCGAGGTGGACCCGCGACTGGACCGCGACGTGGTGTTCGGGATCCGGGCCCGCGACGCGGTGGAGGGTCGGCTGGGTCGGCATCTGCTGGACAGCTGGGCCGGCGGCCGGACCTCGCTGCTGCGGCCGCTGGGCTGATTGCCCGCGGCCGTCAGTTGGCGGCGGCCTTGGCGGCCTGCACGGTCGCGGTTTTCGCGGGCTTGGCGCGGCGCCGGTGGCTGGTATCGCACAGCGGATAGTTCTTGCTGCGGTGGCACGCGCAGATGGCGACCATGAAGCGATCGGATTCGACCGTGCTGCCGTCGGGCATCTCGATGCACACGGGGCCTTCCACCATGAGCGGACCGCCCGGCACAATCCGGACGGTCCGACGATCGCGGGCGGTCATGACTTGTCCGCGCGGATGACGACCAGTTCCTCGGTCCGTCGCCCGGGTTCGAGCAGGCGGGTGCGCTCCAACCAGGACGCGCGGGCGGTGAGCACGGGGCCGAACGGGATGGCCTGCCGGGCCACGACATCGGCGTCCAGGTCGGCGTCGCGCAGCTGCTGCAGCGACCGGTCGACGCCGGAGAACTCCGAATGCACCAGGAAGAACGAGCCACCGGGGGCCAGCAATTCGGTCACGTTCTGGCACAGCGGGTCCAGGATGCTCCGGCCGTCGAAGCCCCCGTTGTAGGACAGCGGCGGACCGGCCGTCGGCGGGATTTGCTCGCGTTCGTCGTCGAAGTCCGGCACGTACGGCGGATTGCTCAGGATGACGTCGTAGGGACCGAACTCCGCGGCGCGCGTCCACGGCCCCAGGTGCACCGCCACGTCGACCCCGGCGACGGCGCCGTTTGCCTTGGCCGCGTGCACCGCGTGCGGACACAGGTCGAAGGCCCGCACGCGGCGAGCCCCCGCGGAGGCCGCGGCGATGCCCACGACGCCCGATCCGGTGCACAGGTCGGCGACGCTCGCCTCGACCAATACACCGCTCTCGGTGGCGGTGTCGATGAGCAGCTGCGAATCTTCCTGCGGCGGATAGACTTCTGCCGGCACATTTGAAGGCCAGAGATCACTTCGCGCGGTTGTCACCGGTGCTCACTTTCGTCATGCCGAATCATTACTCTCAAATGCCCCCTCGCGGAGGCGATCAAACGTCGATTTTCGACCGCCCCGCCGCTGCCGCGCAAGCGTTTGCCCCGGTCGGCGTCGGGGTATCTGCCGAGGATAGATCGAGCGAGGGGACCACAACCGTGTCGGTAATCAGGAAATCGTCGGCGAGCCGGGACCGCGTCTGGGCGGTGATGGCCGACGGATGGACCTATTCGCAGTGGGTGGTCGGCAACAGCCGGATGCGGGCCGTCGACCCGCATTGGCCGGCCCCGGGCGCGGCCATCAAGCATTCGGTCGGGGTGTGGCCCGCGGTCATCGACGACGAGACGGTGGTCGAGGAAGCGATCCCGGGTGAGCGCCTGGTGCTGCTGGCGAAGTTCGGTGCGGTCGGCGCGGCCCGGGTCACCCTCGAGCTGCGGGACAGCGCCGACGGGGGTTGCGAGATCGAGATGCACGAGGTGCCGGCGCAGGGACCGGTCAACCTGGTACCGGACAAACTCGCCGAACTGGCGGTGCGCATCCGCAACCGGGAGTGCACCTGGCGGCTGGCGGCCCTGGCCGAGCGCCTCGGGCCGCGTGAACTGGATTGAGGAGCGGTTCACAGCGAGGACAGCATGCTTTCAGCATCGGTCCGCCGGCAACCCCATGACGCTCACGCCTCCCAGCACTCAGCGGCCCGATGCCGATCGCAGATACCGGCGGATTACCCGGATTCGGGCAGGTCAAACGCCCACCGGCCCGGGCGGGGCGCCCGGGCCGGTGGAAAGTGCATCGGTCAGCTGATGCCGACCACCTCCTGCGCGATGGCGGCCAGGCGGGTCTGCGCCGCAGAGACCACGCCGGCGCGCTCCTTGTGGGTCTCCTCGTAAGCGATGATCACGCGGATGTCGGCGGGCTCGGTGAGCTCCTTGACCGCGGTCGCCGCCTCGTTGACGTTGAGGTCGTCGTAGTCGGCGATCGGCAACTCGTCGGAGTCCAGCACGCCGGCCACACCGCGCGCGGCGTGGATGGCGTCGGCGGCCCCATCGGCGCCTTCGCGGCGGATGATCTGCTCGGCGGTGTTCAACGCCGAATCACGCGCGCCCGCCAACGTCTTGGCGGCGATGTCACCGGTCCGCGAGCCGCGGTCGACCAGGTCGGCGATGGCCGGGCGCACCGAGCGCACCGCCTCGGCGGCCCGCTCGACGCCGCGCGCCGACCAGGTCAGCGGCAGGTTCACCAGCTTCACCGCGCCGCCGGCCGCGGCCTGCAGCGGGGTCCGGCGCAGCGCGGCCGGACCGCCCAGGGCGTCCTCGGCCAGCACGGTGGTCAGCCACTCCACGGTCACGGAGTGGGCGGTGATCAGCCGGTCCGCGAGCGCCTCGACGTCCTTGTGGCCAGCGGCGACGGCCAGCGCCTTGACGTAGCGCGACCGGTCCAGCAGTTGGTTCTCCAGCGCGAGGTCACCCAGCAGCGCCTCGTCGAACGGCTCGGCCTGTTCGGTCAGCGCCTTGACCGCGGCGGCGGCCCGGCCCAGGAACGGGCCGATGACGTCCGGGAAGCCACCGAGGTCGCGGATGGCCTTCTCGATGGCCTCGGCGCGGATGCGGCCGTTGTGGGCGTTCTGCTCCAGTTCGGTCCGCACGGCCTCGGTCCGGGCCTGCGCCACCCGAGTCTCGGCGACCTGGATCTCGGTGTGCGTCAGGTCCAATACCGTCCGCAACTGGGCCAGCAGGGTCGCGGTGTCGATCGTGGTCGTGACCTTCGTGGTCGCGTTCTTCGTGTTGGTAGCCATATGTGTTCCACCCCTTGGAGTCGAGTTTCGCTGTCGTCAGTACCGCCAGCGCTGGAGGCTGGGGCCCTCGTCTGTCCGACTACCCGAGACGTGCGCCTCGATAACCGGATCTGCAGGTTGTGAAATTGCCCTCGATCCGGTGTAGGAACGGCCCGGCGTGGGCACGACCGGCGGTGTTTGTGTCCGGGCGGGGCGGGAACTCGAACCCCGACACCGACGAAAAGAGTTGACATGAGCATCTGCGCGACCTGCGGCAACGACTACGACAAGGCCTTCACGGTCACCTGGCACGACGGCAAGGAGGCGACCTTCGACAGCGTGGAATGCGCCGCGGTGCACCTGGCCCCCGAGTGCGGCCATTGCGGCTGCCGCATCCTGGGCCACGGCATCGAGACCGACGACGGCATCTTCTGCTGCGCCCACTGCGCCCGCAAGGACACCAACGCCGACGTCAACGACCGCGATCCGGTGCCCGCCGGCGGCTGATTCCGGCGCTGCGCGGCGCTACAACGGAATAACGTCACCGTTATCAACGTTTATCCCATTTGTCACACGGGTAACTCTGGCCACAGTGCACAGCCGCACTGCTTCCGGACCGAAGAAAGCGACGAATGGAACATCACGATGAATACCGTTCTGTATTACCGCGTCAACGGCGCGATCTATGAAACCAGCGCCTACACCGCCGCCGACATCAATCAACTGATCCGCGATCAGGGCCTGCAGAGCCTGACCAGTGCCGACCGCCAGTTCGACTTCTGGTTCAGCCCGACCACGCGCGGCTGCCAACGCCGCGTCAACCGTGCAGCCACCGAACTTCTCTTGACCACAACGGGATTCAGTGCCAAGTCGGTGCCGCTGCTGCGCGGCAGCGTGGTGGTGGCCACCCATGACGCCGACGGCGATCTCGACGGACTCAGCTGGCAGCAGCTCGGCCTCGTCGCCGAGCGCCACCGCGCGCTGACCCCACGCGAACGACGGGTGCTCAATCGGCGCATCCGCCGCGCCAACCCCCCCGCGCCCCGCGACCGGGCTGAGACTCCCCACGAACGGGCGCGCCCCCGGCCGACACACCGTGAACGGGCGTGTCCCCGGCCGACACACCGTGCCCAACACCGGTTCTGCGCACCCTCGCGCCAACATTCATTGATCAATTCGATCAATCGCACGTAAATGTGTTCTTGTCCTTGATGGATCCGACACTTACCGTCATTAGTGTCGACCATCACAGGCAGAGCCCCCGGCCCGCAGTAGGCGCCGCGCGAGATCTGCACTGAGTCCCTACGCCGCGACAGGTGGTCACAACCCGACCCCCGTCGTGTGCAGAGGAAGGCTCCCATGACACTCGCCCCGCCGATTCGCGTCCAATCGGTAATCGATGACACGCCAATGAATGTGAAGCGTTGGGGCGTGGTCGCGCTCTGCTTCGTCATCGCCCTGCTGGACGGCTTCGACACCCAGTCGATCGCGTTCATCGGGTCCTCGATCGCCGAGGAATTCGCCATGTCGACGGCCTCGATGACGGCGGTCATCACCGCGAGCACCGTCGGCATGGCACTCGGCGCGATCACCCTGGGCTCGGTGGGCGACCGGATCGGACGCAAGCGCGCAATCCTGGTGGCGCTGACCATCTTCGGATTCTTCTCCTTCCTCGGCGCCTTCGCCCAGGCGCCGTGGCAGATCATCCTGCTGCGTTTCCTCATCGGCCTCGGAATGGGCGGCGCCACCCCGTCGCTGCTGGCCCTGGCCGCCGAATACAGCCCCGTCGGATCCCGCAAGATGTCGATGACGCTGGTGCTGCTGGGCCTGCCCGGCGGCGCGATGCTCGGCGGCGTGGTCGCCGCGGCCTGGCTGCCCGTGCTCGGCTGGCGCGGCATCTTCCTGCTCGGCGGTGTGCTGCCGCTGATCCTGCTGCTGGTCGTCGTGCTGGCCCTGCCCGAGTCGCCGAGCTACCTGGCCACCCGCGGCGATGCCGCCAGCCAGACCAAGGCGCGCAACCTGTTACAGCGCATGACCGGCGCGGCCATCCCCGCGGGCGCCGTCTTGCAGGCCGAGCAGGACGACGACGAGAACGCCGGATCGATCCGCGCCCTGTTCGACAGCGCCTACCGCAACTCGACCATCACGATCTGCGCGATCTATCTCGCCAACTGGGTCGCCTGGTTCCTGCTGCTGCAGTGGACCCCGACCGCGCTGCACCAGGCCGGACTGTCCAAGGAGCAGGCCGCCTCCGGCACCATCGTGGTCAACGGCGCCTTCATCCTGTTCTCGTTCCTGGTGGCCGCGCTGCTGTCCCGGGTGGCGATCCGGACCCTGCTGCTCGGCATGTTCGGCGTGGGCATCCTGGTGGCGCTGGGTCTTTCGGTCTCCGGTTCGAACTGGACCCTGACCTTCCTGTTGATCGCCCTGGCCGGCTTCGGTATCGGCGGCCAGCAGCTGGTGCTGAACTACCTGATCGCCGAGACCTACCCGACGCAGTTGCGGGGCACCGCAACCGGTTTCTCCATCGGTGTCGGGCGCACGGGTTCGATCATCGGTTCCGCGCTCGGCGGTGCGCTGCTGAGCAGCGTCGGCGTGGGCGGTTACTTCGGCTTCATCGCCGTGCCGCTGGCCATCGCCGCGCTGGCGACCTTGACACTGCGTTCCCGGCAGCGTCACGTGCCCCCCGAGGATCACCACGACGAGGACCTCGAGCTGGCCGGACAGGACCGGTAGGCACCGAGCCCAACGACTCCGGCCGCCGCGCTCTAGTTTCAACTACCGGGAATCCGGGGAAACCGGCTGCCGGAGAAGGGCGGTGGCGCGGTGGATGTTCCTGGCTGGGTGTGGGCTCTGACGATCGCCGGAATTGCCGGCCTGCTCGCCTTCGACTTCGTCTTCCACGTCCGCAAGCCGCACGTCCCGACGCTGCGCGAGGCCGCGGTGTGGTCGTCGCTCTACGTCAGCATCGCGGTGTTGTTCGGCGTGGGGGTGCTGGTCTTCGGCGGGGTGGACCCCGGCTCGGAGTACTTCGCCGGCTACGTCACCGAGAAGGCCCTGTCAGTGGACAACCTGTTCGTCTTCCTGGTGATCATCGCCAGCTTCCGGGTGCCCCGCGAGGACCAGCAAAAGGTGTTGTTGTTCGGGATCATCTTCGCGCTCATTGCCCGCTCCGGCTTCATCTTCCTCGGGGCCGCGCTGATCAACACGTTCGCGTGGGTGTTCTACGTGTTCGGCCTGATCCTGCTGCTGACCGCCGGCGGCCTGCTCAAGCCCGAGGACGGCGAGGAGTCCCGCGGCGCCGACAACTTCGTCATCCGCGCGGCCAAGAAACTGATCCCCACCAGCGAGCACTACGACGGGGACAAGCTGACGACCGTCGTCGACGGCAAGCGGATGCTGACGCCGATGCTGCTGGTGATGGTCGCCATCGGCGGCACGGACATCCTCTTCGCCCTGGACTCGGTCCCGGCGATCTTCGGCCTGACGCAGAACGTCTACCTGGTCTTCACTGCCACGGCGTTCTCCCTGCTGGGACTGCGTCAGCTCTACTTCCTGATCGACGGCCTGCTGGATCGGCTCATCTACCTGTCCTACGGACTGGCCGCGATCCTGGGCTTCATCGGCGTCAAGCTGATCCTGCACGCGCTGCACGAGAACAACGTGCCGTTCATCAACGACGGCGAGCCGGTCACGGTCATCGAGATCAGCACCGGCATGTCGCTGACGGTGATCATCGGCGTGCTGGTGCTGACCGTGGTCGCCTCGCTGCTCAGCAGCAAGGGCAAGGCGCAGACAGCGATCTCGAATGCGCGCCGCTACGCCACCGCGTACCTCGATTCCGAGTACACCCACGACGCGGGCGAACGCGAGCGCCTCTTCGGTGAACTGCTCAAACAGCGCGACCGGATCCTCGAGCTCGGGCCGAAGTACCGCCAGATGGTGCGCGACGAGGCGGCGTTGACCGACCTGCTGGACCGGGCCGCGGCCAAGCACGACGAGGCCGTCTCGCGCGGGCACGCCGAACCGTTCACCCCCCGCGGCCTGACGTGAAACCGCGGCTCGTCACCACTGACGGTGCGGCGGGCAGAGCGACCGCGTACAGTGCTGCGTTGCTGTGCGGTTTCATTCGGCGCCTGCCGGGGAACAAGACTGAGATTGCCGACGTTGTGGGACCGAGGCCAAGTGCACATGGAGAGGACAAGAGATGGCCACTGACTATGACGCACCCCGCCAGAAGGAAACCGAAGAGACGGTCGACGAGTCTCTGGAGGCGCTCGCGAGCCGACGTAAGGACGCCGCGACGGCCGTGATCGACGTCGACGAGTCCGCCGACTTCGAGGGCTTCGAGCTGCCCGGCGCCGACCTGTCCGGTGAAGAGTTGACCGTGCGGGTGGTACCCAAGCAGGCCGATGAATTCACCTGCAGCAGTTGCTTCCTCGTGCATCACAGCCATCGGCTGGCACGCCGGGTCGACGACCAGCCGATCTGCGCCGACTGCGCCTGATCTACCCCAGGCCTGAGCTACCCCAGGTAGGCCAGGCTCGCGGCGATGGCCGCCTCGGTGCCCGTGCGCAGCGTCGGCTGGATCGCGGGCGCGAACTCCGGATTGTGATTCCCGACGATGTTCATCCCGGGCAGAAAACCGCCGTTGCCCCAGAAGGTGTAGGGCACGCCGAAGGCGTCCGGGATCCGGCTGAAGTCTTCCGAAGCCGGCACCGCCTCCAACTCATGGACCCGGTCCTCGCCGAACGCCTGCGTGAACGCCGTCGTCACGGCCTCGGTCACGGCCGGGTCGTTCGACGTCAGCGGGAACGTGGCGATGGTTTCGATGATGGGCTCTCGCGGTGATCCGGCGGCCTCGCACTCGCCGCGCACGATCCTGTCCACCGCACCCAGCATGGTGTCCCGCACCGCGGGGTCGTAGGTGCGCATGTTCAGCAGCAGCTGGGCCCGGTCGGCGATGACGTTGGGCGAGTTGCCCACCTGCACGGACCCGACGGTGAGCACACCGAAATCGGCGGGGGCGATCTCCCGGGACACGATGGTCTGCAGCCGCAGCACGATCGCCGACGCCAGCACCGCCGGGTCGACGCCGAGTTCGGGCATCGAACCGTGCGATCCCTTGCCGAACACCGTCACCTTCAGGCTGTCGCCGGCCGACAGCGCGGGCCCGGATCGCGTCGCGACGTGCCCGGCCTCCGGCGCGGTCAGCACATGCTGGGCCAGGCAGACGTCGGGTTTGTCGTCGGCCAGCTTGTCCACCAGCCCGTCGTCGACCATGGCCTGGGCGCCCTTGCCGGTCTCCTCGCCGGGCTGGAACAGCGCCAGGTAGGTGCCCGACCATTGGCTCTTGTTCCTGGCCAACAGCGCGGCCGCCCCGAGCGCCGACGCCACGTGGGCGTCGTGGCCGCAGGCGTGCATCTTGCCCTCCTCGGTGGAGGCGTAGTCCAGCCCGGTCGCCTCGGTCACCGGCAGCGCGTCCATGTCGGCGCGGAACAGCACACGACGGCCCTCGCCGTTGCGGAAGATGCCGACCACGCCGCCGCCGATCTGCAGGATCTCGTCGGCGCCGATCTCCTCGAGCTTGGCGGTCACCTTCGCCGCGGTGCGCGCCTCCTCACCCCACACGTCCGGGTGCCGGTGCAGATCCTTGTAGAACTCCTCCTGCCAGCCCCGGATCTCGTCGATCCCGTCGGTGGCGCTGCCCAGCTCGGCCGGGGTCACCGACGGGTCCACCGAGGGCGCCGCGGCGGCCGGGGAGCCGCCGTTGGTTCCCGGGGGCGAGGACTGCTCGGAGCCACACGCCGCGAGCAGCGCCGCGACCGACAGGACGCCGACGCCGCCGAACACCTGTCGGCGCGAGACGACCCTGGGCGTCAGGGCGGGCGTCTTGGGCACCAGCCGGACCTGATCCCAGCCGCACAGGTGGCAGGCGTGCAACTCATCGTGGGTGCTGGCCATCTCGGTTCCTCTCCTGATCAGCCGCAGGACGCGTTGCCGGCGCTCGGGAGGGTCACGAAGGTGATCGTGGCCGGATCCAGCGTCAGCTCACCGGCCTCGATGGGGGCGCCGGTCAGCTCGGGCAGGGTGTCGTCGGGTCCGAGCGCCAGCGGTTGGCCGTTCAGGTTCACCGTCGGGGAGTCGAGCGGGTCCGCGGCCAGCGTGTAGCGCTCCCCACCCACCGGCAGGTCCAGCGTCGACGCGGCCGCGCGGTCGTTGTTGATCGCCAGCAGGGTCACCGCGCCGGCCCCGTCGGGATGGCAGTGGGCGTAGAGGTGCAGGCCCTGTTCGATCGGCAGCCCGGCGTCCAGCACCGTCGGTCCCATCAGCCGCTGCCACAGCAGCGCCGCCCAATAGTTGGGCTTGGGCGTGAAGTCGGTGTCGTCCAGCAGCCCGTAGTCGCTGGCGACCAGGGTGTTGTGCGCGACCACCTGCACCCCCTCCGTGGCCAGCCGGCCGAGTTGATCCAGGTACCGGAAGCTGTCCAGGAACGTTGCGGCCCAAGGGTTCCCGCCGCACGCCGTCTCCGCGGTCTCGGTGTTCCACAGCGGTGCGTCCGGCGCGTGCCGATCGCGCAGGCTCCCGTAGAACTCGCGGGTCTGGCTGGTGCGGCCCAGCCAATCCTCGCTGAGCGCCTCCTCGGGGGTGGTCTGCGCCATGCCCTGTTCGGCGCAGCGTTGCGATGCGGCCCCGTAGTGGTGGTAGGAGAACACGTCGAGGCCGGGGCCGGCGGCGGCCAGCAGCTCATCGGTGGGAATGGTGCCTCTGACGCCGTAGGTCATGCCCCACGGGGCGGGGGTCTCCCCCACCGAACTGGGGCCCACCACCGTCATGTCGGGCGCGCTGCGGGCGGCGAACTCCTGAAAAGCGTCGAAGTCTCGTCCGTAGGCCTCGGCGTCGTAGCCGGCCGGGGCCCCGCCCATGGCCGCCGCGTTCGGTTCGTTCATGAACTCGGCCGCGGCGATCCGCCCGCCGACCGACCGGGTGTAGTCCAACCAGCGTTGGGCCAGCTCCGGAGTCCAGGTGCCGTCGGCGTCGCGAGTGCCCGGGCTGACGGCGAACGAGGTCAGGATGTCGGCGTCGACCGCGTCGGCGAAGTCGACCACACCGCGCCACTGGTCGCGGGTCAGCACCCCGTCGAAACCCTCGGGCGGCTGCTCGGGGGTCTGGTCCTCGTCGGCGAAGTAGGTGGTGTTGGCCCAGGTGCCGCTGACCCGGACGTAGGCCGGACCGAGCGCAGCGGCCAGGGTGCGCAGCCGAGGGTTGCCGAGGTCCAGGGGCGGGCGGTACTGGTAGATGTTCGGGTCCATGCCCTCGGGCGTGTAGGCCGATGTCGGGGCCGGCGAGGCCTCGGTGGTCGCGCCGTAGGGCTTCCAGAAGGCGCCGCCGGTCACCTCGAGCATCTCGACGTTGTAGGACTGGTAGCGCTGGTCGACGGTCCCGAGCTGTTCGAATTCGGCCGGTTTCAGCGAGTTTGGCGATGATTCTTCGTCGGTATCCGGCGGCGATCCGCACCCTGCTGCACCCAGGGCCAGAGCCGCGACGACCGCGCCGACCCACCGCAACCTCGTCGTTGGCATGGTCGGCGTATGTCCGGGAACGCGGGACTCTAAACCCGGCGGCGGCGCAGCGTGATCGGCAGACCGTCGGCCGGGGTGGGCCCGGTCCCCCAGGTGAGCTGGATCCGGTAGCTGTCGGGCACGCTCCACTCGTAGTGCCGGAGCAGCTGGTGCATGATCATCTTGACGTTCATGTCGGCGAAGTGCTGCCCGATGCACTTGTGCACCCCGCCGCCGAACGGCGCGAAGGCGTAGCGATGCACCGCGCTCGCGTCGGCGCCGGCCAGGAACCGGCCGGGATCGAACCGGTCCGGATTCGGCCACCAGTCGGCCAGGCGCATGGAGCCGTAGACGTTGATGGCGACCTGTGTGTTGCGCGGGATGTAGTGGCCGACCACCTCGGTGTCCTTGATGGCCTGCCGGAATAGCGTACCGGCCGGGGCGTACATCCGCAGGATCTCCTTGACTGCCGTATCGAGGACGGGGTAGCGCGACAGCGCGTCGATGTCGATCTCGTCGTCGGCGTTGTCGAGGACCTCGTCCCGCAGCACGTTCTGCCACTGCGGGTTTCGCCCCAACTCGTAGACCAGCATGGAAATGGCGATGGCGCTGGTGTCGTGCGCCGCCATCAGCAGGAAGATCATGTGGTTGACGATGTCCGCGTCGATGAAGCGCTCGCCGTCCTCGTCTCGGCTGCGGCACAGCATCGAGAACAGGTCGGTGCCGTCGCCGGCGCGCCGGTCGGGCAACTGGTCGGCGAAGTAGCGTTCCAGGCGTTCGCGCGCCCGCAGTCCGCGGGCCCAGGCCCCGCCGGGGACGTCGGCGCGGACGATGGCCTGCCCGCCGCAGACGGTGGCGTGGAAGTCTGCCGCCAGGCGCTCCGACTCCGCACCGATCCGGGCCCCCACGAACACCTCGGCGGACTGGTCGAGCAGCAGCCGCTTCACCGAGGTGTAGAACGGAAATCGTTGCGCGCTGGGCCAACTCGTGACGGTCCGGGCGATGCCGGGCCGCATCAGGTCCAGGTAGCCGTCCAGGGCGCCGCGGGTGAAGGCCTGCTGCATGATGCGGCGGTGGTCGCGGTGCTCGTCGAAGTCGAGCAACATGATGCCGCGGTGGAAGAACGGTCCGATGACCGGCGCCCAACCCTTGGTGCTGGAGAACGCCTTGTCCTTGTTGATCCATGCGGTCTCGAGGGCGTCGGGCCCCATCAGGGAGACCACCCGGAACCCGACCCCGCCGGCCCACCAGACCGGCCCGTAGCGCCGATAGCGCTCGCGGGCGAACTGCAGCGGGTCGGCCAGCGTGCTCAGGACGTGACCGAGCACCGGGAACCCGTAGGTGCCGAGCACGGGCGCGAGCCCCGATCCCGGCGGCGGTGTCGCCAGCGGACGCTCGTGGCTGGGATAGCGAGCGGTCAGCGCGGCCGCGGCGGATTGCAGTCGGTGCTTGGCCGTGGCGTTCACCGGCGGCAGTAGCGCGGTCATGCGGGCCTCCTGCGAGTCGCGCGAGTCTGGTACATTTCAGTGCCAGATGGTTGGTACAAAACGGTGCCAGATGGGTGTGACGGTTGTCAAGGAATGACTTGTCGGGGAATGACACGGCGGCGGTGCGCAACTACCGCGGCCAACCCGCGGCGGCCCGTCGCGCCGAGCGCCGGGCCCGCCTGATCGACTCCGCCGTCGACCTGATGACCGACGGCCAGTGGCGGCCGGTGACCGTCGAAAAGCTCTGCGCGGCCGCCGGTCTGAACAAGCGCTACTTCTACGAGAGCTTCACCGATCTCGACGCCGTGGCGGCCGCGGCCATCGACGACATCGCCGAGGGCGTCCAGGCGGCCGCGCTGGCCGCCCTGGCACAGACCGGCGAGGCCCCGGTGGAACAGCAGGCCCGGGCCACCGCCGCGGCCGTGGTGCGCACGCTCACCGACGACCCCCGCCGCGCCCAGGTGCTGCTCGGCGGGGTCGCGGTGGGATCGGCGGCCCAGCATCTGCATCGGGCCCGGGTGATCCGTGGACTCACGGCGGTGCTGGTGGGGCACGCGCGCACGGTGCACGACGTCCGCCTCGAATCCGATCCGTTGGCGCAGGTGGCCCCGGCCTTCCTGATCGGCGGCACCGCCGACGCCGTGCTGGCCTACATCGACGGCCGCGCGCGCGTCACCCACGAGGAACTCGTCGACAGCCTCACCACGCTGTGGCTGCTCACCGGCGACGGGGCGGTCGGCATCGCCCGCCGACGCGCCCCGGACCCGGACTGAGGAGCGGGCCCTACCGCTGCGGCACCAATTCGTCGCCGTACTGCTCGACCAGACCGGCCTTCATCAGCTTCCCGGACTCGGTGCGGGGCAGCCGTGCGGTGAAGGAGATGGAGCGCGGGCACTTGTAGTGCGCCAACCGGTCCCGCAACCACGCGGCGAGTTCGGCCGCGAACTCGTCGGTCGCCGACTCCGGGTCCACCGGCTGCACAACGGCTTTCACCGACTGTCCCATGGCCGGATCGGGGATGCCGAACACCGCCGCGTCGAGCACCGCGGGATGGCTGATCAGCAGGTCCTCGGCCTCCTGCGGATAGATGTTGACGCCACCGGAGATGATCATGTGGTGCCGGCGGTCGGTCAGGTACAGATACCCGTCGTCGTCCAGATAGCCGATGTCGCCGACGCTGACCCAGCCGTCGGCGTTGTGCGCGGCGGCCGTCTTGGCCTCGTCGCCGAGGTAGCTGAACCGGCCCGCCCCCTCGAAATAGATCTCGCCGGGTTGTCCGGGCGCCAACTCGGTACCGTCCTCGCCGAGGATGTGCACCCGGCCGCCCAACGGACGACCGACCGAACCCGGGTGGGACAGCCACTCCTCGGCCCGGATGAACGACGCCCCAACGCCTTCCGAGGAACCGTAGAACTCGTCGACGATGGGACCCCACCACTGGATCATCTGGCGCTTGATCTCGGTGGGGCACGGCGCGGCGGCATGCACCACCCGCCGGAGGCTGGACACGTCGTAGCGGTCCCGCACCGCCGGGTCCAGCTTGAGCATCCGGACGAACATGGTCGGGACGAACTGGCCGTGGGTGATCCGGTAGCGCTCGATGGCGGCCAGGGCGTCCTCGGCGTCGAAACGTTCCAGCACCACCGCGGTACCGCCCAGCGCCTGCACCGACATCGACCAGTACGACGGCGCGGTGTGATACAGCGGCGCCGGGCTCAGGTACACCGCCTCGCCGTCGATGCCGGCGGCGTTGAGCAGCGGGCTGAGCATGATGCCGGCGGCCTCGGGCGAGCAGTGGGGCAGCTCACGGCGAATCCCCTTGGGCCGGCCCGTCGTTCCCGACGAGTACTGCAGCAGATCGCCCTCGGACTCGTCGGCGATCGGCGTGTCCGGTTGGTGCGCCACGCAGTCCGGATAGCGCTGCCAACCGTCGAGGTCGTCGTCGGCCAGCAGGCGCAAGCCCGGCAGCCCGTCCGGTAGGTAGGTCGCCAACTCGGTGCAGACCGCACGCTGGGCCCGCGCGGAGACGATGCCCTTGGCGGCGCTGTTGACCAAGATGTAGGCGACCTCGGCGGCCGTCAGGGCGGTGTTGACGGTGGTGTAGTACAGCCCGCAGCGACGGGCCGCCCACATCACCGCGTGCATGTGCTCGTTGTTCTCCATGAGCACCGCGACGGTGTCCCCTTCGCGCAGACCCGCCGCCCGGAAGTGGTGGGCCAGGCGATTGGCCCGCGCCTCGAGTTCGGCGAAGCTGATCCGGTGGCCGGCGGGATGCAGGATCACCGCCGGCCGCTCGGAGTCGACCCACTGACGAATCTGCATCGCTAGCGCGTCGGTGCGTCGGTCACGGCTGCACCGGGCACGGCGGGTTCGGGTCGATGCCGCACATCCCGTGGTGCACGTAGCTCGGGACATCCTCGGCGGGTTGGACATTGGCGTGCTGGTTGATGAAGTTGAAGCCCAGCATGAACACCATCATGATCAGGTTGAACACCGCGGTCAGCGCCAGGATCCGGATCACCGGCAGCCAGCGCGTGCTGCGGATCTGCTCGATGCCCTTGTCGGTGATCATCATGCCGTCGTTGTCGCGGAAGCAGTAGATGCCGATGGACAGCACCGTCACCACCCCGCCGAAGAACACCCCTTCGTACAACGGGAACTGATGCATGGTGCCGGTGAAGATCGACCAGTCGTCGTTGACCCGCAGGTAGTGCCACGCGCCGATCCGGTGGAAGAACTGCTCCAGGGTGATGCACAGGAACGTGAACAGCGCGACCATGAACACGATCACGCCGGCCTTGTTGATCCGCGGGAAGCGCTTGCGCACCGTCTCGATGAGCTTGTCGATGCCCATGATCGCCAGCGGTGTCAGGACGATGTAGCTGGCCAGGAAGTAGATGATGGGCTGCGGGTTCTCGTTGCCCTTCTCCACCCAACCTGGGATGAACTCGCCCCAGGTGCCCATGTTGAAGAAGCCGCCGTTGTAGCCGAACACGGGCCGCACCGCATTGACGCCGACGTCCTGCCAGGCCGCCAGCAGCCACGCGAAGACGAACACGCCGAGGGTGGGGAACTGCTTCTCGCGGCGCATCTTTCGGATGATCCACCAGAACAGGACCACGCCGAGGACCAGGCAGCCGATCTCCCAGAACCGGATCCAGGCCATCGTCGAGCCGGGAATCTCATCGGGCCCGTTCGGCGACGGGGCGAACCGGTCGGAGAAGACCCACCGCAGATACACATACGTCTGGAAGATCACGAACACCGCGCCGAGGCGGGCCAGCCAGACGATCGGCGGCGCATCCTTGGCGCCGGTCCAGAGCCGGTCGAAGTTCTCCGACTCGGGTCTGGTGGTTTGTTCTGTGGTCACTGCACCGCTCCAATCTGTCCGAATAGCTCGGCTGTTTGTGCGCCGTAGAATCTCCGACGCCGTGGGCTCACCAGAAAGCCTGGTGGTGAAAGGAATCCAAGGTCGGGCAGGCGGGTGCGCTCGGCCAACATCTCCCGGGCCTGCGCGCGGTCCCCGCAGACCGCCATCGCCCGCAGCATCTCGTCGCTGACATGGTTGCCGAGGTTGCGCGGGTCCCCGGCGGCGAACTCGGCGCGGATGGCCGCCACCTGGTCCTGCCACCCGTGCAATTCGACCAACGCGTCGTAGGTCTTGACCGTCAGGTAGAAGCCGATCTGCCGCTTGGCTTCCTCGACGGCACGCTCGGGGTTCTCGTCGTCGACGGCGGTGATGACCCAACCCCACCGCAGTAGGTCGGCACTGTCGCGACCGGTCCGCTGCGCGCCGCGGGCCAGCTGCGGGTCGACGACCTCGTCCCACCAACGGTCGGTGAACAGGCCGTGGCCCAGCACCCCGTCGGCGACGGCCCCGGCCGTGCGCAGCATGTGGATGTTGAAGGCACCCAGCAGGATCGGCACGTCGATGTGGCCCAGCACCGGGGCGCGCACCGCCGCGTCCAGCGAGTAGTAGTCGCCGTCGAAGCGGATCCGCTCGCCGTCCTCGGCCTCGAGAAAGGCGCGGATGCAGGTGACCAGCTCCCGCATCCGCGGCGCCGGGTGCGACGAGTCCACGCCGAACCAGTCCCGGTTCATCCGCCCGGTTCCGGCGCCGAGTCCGAGGAAGACGCGGCCCGGTGCGACCTTGTGCAACTGCCGCATGGCGGCGGCGTGCACGAACGGGGATCGCGCAAAGGCGTAGGCGATGCCGGGCCCCGAACGGGCCACGGTGGTGGCGTGGGCCATCTCGGAGGCCGTGACGTAGGCGTTGGCGTCGGCGAATTCGCCGGCGCAGAACGCCTCCGCGCCGGCCCGTTCGGCCTCGGCGGCCAGTTCGGCGCCCGGCCAGGGCAGTCCCCACCTCATCGACGTGTCCTCGTCAGAACTTCAGGCTGGCGCCGGCGTCGACCTTGAGTTGCACGCCGGTGACGTACCG
>JAEWRC010000090.1 GCA_023460175.1 Actinomycetes bacterium | reverse complement strand
TACGGGCGGGTTCCGGGGGTGACGGGGGGCCTGTCGACCCGCGCCCCGGCGCGGTTCGACGAGTTCGCCATGCCGGCCCGAGTCGGTGCCCGCGCCGACGAGCAACTGCGTAACGGCGCCGAGTTGTCCAGTGTGCTGGACTATCTCGGCGTTCCCGCCTCGGCGCACGCCGTGGTGCAGTCGGTCTTCAGCGGCCCGCGGCGATATGTCGAGATCGTCGCGGGGCAGCGCCGAGAGGCCACGCAGCAGACCGCCGAAGTCGGCGTCGCCGTCGTCGACACCAACGAGGGCCGGGTGTTGGTGAGTCCCACCCGGGCCTTCGACGGCGAATGGATTTCCACCTTCGCGCCTGGCACTCCGTTCGCCATCGCGCTGGCATTGCAGAACCTCACGGCGACGCTGCCCGACGGCCAATGGTTTCCGTCGGCACCCATGGCCCGTGACTTCACCACCCAAAGAAGCTGAAAGAGAACGAATAGATGACTGACACCTCCGGGGCGACCATTGCCACTCCGGTTCTGCCGATCGTGCGCGTGGCCGTGCTGGCCGACAGCCGGATCACCGAGATTGCGCTGCCGGCCCAGGTGCCGCTGCGCGAGATCATGCCGGCCGTGCTGCGCCTGCTGCCGGACGAGGAGGAGGGACAGGACAGCGGTGACGAGCCCACCGCGCGCCGCCGCCTGAGTCTCGCGCCGATCGGCGGTGCCACGTTCTCGCTCGACGCCACCCTGGACACCGTCGGTGTGGTCGACGGCGATCTGCTTGCGCTGCAGCCGGTTCCGGCGGGACCCGCCGCGCCCGGCATCGTCGAGGACGTCGCCGACGCGGCGGTCATCTTCTCCGAGTCGCGCAAGCGGCCCTGGAACACCACCCACATCCAGCGCGCCGCCCGGGCCGCGGTGATCGTCGTGCTGTTGGCGGGCACCGGTTTCGCGGTGGCCCATCGCCTGCTCACCGGCGATGTCGCCGGCCTGTTCGCCGTCAGTGCGATCGCGGCCGTCGCCGTGGTCGCGGCGCTGGCGCTGCGGGCCCGCTCCCAGCAGCCCGCCGTCGAACTGTCGATCGCCGCGCTGGCCCCGATCGCGGCAGCGTTCGCGCTGGCCGTGCCGGGCGAATTCGGTGCACCGCAACTGATCCTGGCCGCCGCCGGCGTGACCGCCTGGTCGTTGATCAGCACCTTCATCTCGGAACGCTCGCTGGGCTTCTTCACCGCCGGCACCGTCGTCGGCTTCGGTGTCCTGGTGGCCTCGGCTGTCGCGGCCATCTGGAACGTGTCGCTGGTGGCGCTGGGCTGCGGCCTGATCGTACTGGCGCTGCTGGTCACCGTGCAGGCCGCGCACCTGTCGGCCATGTGGGCCCGGCTGCCGCTGCCCGTCATCCCCGCACCGGGTGACCCCGCGCCGTCCGCGCCGTCGTTGAAGATCCTGGAAGACCTGCCGCGCCGCGTGCGGATCAGCGATGCGCATCAGACCGGCTTCATCGCCGGTGCGGTGATCCTGTCGGTGCTGGGCTCGTTGGCCATTGCCGTGCAGTCGGATCCGGGTGTGTGGGGTTGGTACGTGGTGATCGCCACCGCCGCCGCGGCCGTGCTGCGGGCCCGCGTGTGGGACACCGCCGCCTGCAAGGCGTGGCTGTTGGCCCAGCCGTACCTGGTGGGTGTCACGCTGCTGGTCACCTTCGCGATCCAGGGCCGCTACCAGCTGGCGCTGTGGGCGGTCGTGGCACTGGCTGTGGTCACCGTGGTGTGGATCATCGCCGCCACCAACCCGAAGTTCGCCTCGCCCGACAGCTATTCGCTGCCGATGCGCCGCTACGTGAGCTTCCTGGCCGCCGCCCTCGACGCCTCGCTGATCCCGGTCATGGCGTACGGGGTGGGCCTGTTCACCTGGGTTCTCAATCGATGACCCGAGTGCTTCGGCGCGGACTCAGGGCCACGGCGGCCGGCTGTGCGGCCGCGCTGGTCATGAGCCCGGCGGCGTGGGCGATCGTCCCGCCGACCGTCGATCCCGAAACCCCGCCGCCGGCCGGTAACACCGGCCCGGCCGCCCCGATGCAGCAGCAGGGTGACTGCGTCACCACCGGCGTGCTGCCCGGCTCGGATCCGGCCGCCGCCTCGCCCAACCAGCGGATGCTCAATCTCGAAGGCGCGTGGCGGTTCTCCCGCGGCGAAGGTCAGACCGTCGCCGTCATCGACACCGGTGTCACGCCGGGGCCGCGGTTGCCGGACGTCGAGGCCGGCGGCGACTACGTCGCCAACGGCGACGGACTGACCGACTGCGACGGCCACGGCACCCTGGTCGCCGGGATCATCGCCGGCCAGCCCGCCGACGGCGACGCCTTCTCCGGTGTCGCACCGGAGGCCCGGATCATCGCGATCCGGCAGACCTCACCGCGCTACTCACCGCGCACCACCGGCGGTGATCCGGTGCTCGAGCACGCCGTCGTCGACATCGCCTCGTTGGCGCGGGCCGTGGTGCGCGCCGCCGATCTCGGGGCCCGGGTCATCAACATCTCCTCGGCGACCTGCCTGCCCGCGGGCAGCGACGTCGACGAGTCCGCCCTCGGCGCGGCCCTGCGTTACGCCGCGGTGGACAAGGATGCCGTCATCGTCGCCGCGGCCGGCAACGCCGGTCCGAACGGGATCGCCGGGGGACAGGCCTGCCAGTCCAATCCGCTTGGCGGATCGATCAATCCGGAGGACCCGCGCAACTGGGCGGCCGCCGGCGCGATCTCGACCCCGTCGTGGTGGCAGCCCTATGTGCTGTCGGTGGGATCGCTGACCCCCGGCGGTCAACCCTCGAAATTCACCATGAGTGGCCCCTGGGTGGGCATCGCGGCGCCGGGGGAGAACATCGTCTCGCTGAGCAACAGCGCGGGCGGGCTGGCCAATGGTGTGCCGGCCGAGCGCGGGCAGATGGCCCCCATCAGCGGCACCAGCTTCGCCACCGCGTATGTGTCCGGGGTGGCCGCGCTGGTGCGCAGCCGATTCCCGGAAATGCCTGCCAATCAGGTCATTCAGCGGCTCACCCGGACCGCCCACAATGGCGCGCGGGATCCGTCGAACCTGGTGGGTGCCGGCACGCTCGACCCGGTGGCCGCCCTGACGTGGGAACTGCCGCCGCCTCCACCTGGCGCGCCCGAGGCAACCCAGATCGCGGCCCCCGTGGTGGAGCCGCCCGAGAACCACACCCCGCGCAACATCGCGTTCGCCGGCACGGCCGCCCTTGCGCTGGCCGTCGCCGCCACGGCGTACGCGGCGCACCGACGAAAGGAACGCTCGCAGTGAGGATTGCTTGGCCGGGAGCCGGTCGACTCACCCTGATTGCGTTGGCGGTCGTGCCCGCGGCAATGTCCTACCCGTGGCAGACCGACATCGGTAAGTGGGCGCTCGGCATCGCCATCGCGGTGACGATCATCCTGCTGGCCCAGTGGCACGGGATGTTCCTGACCACCATGATCAAGCGGCGCATCGCGCTGATCGGCACCCGCGAATCCGGCGGTGGGGCACACCAGTTGGTCCAGCGCACCGAGTCGGACGCGCAGACCACCGCGGTGCTGCGCGTCCTGCCGGAAAGCGACGGCGACCTGCCGCTGGAGGTGATCGCCGGTTACCTCGACCGGTACGGGCTGCGGTGCGACGCGGTGCGCGTCACCAGCCGCAACACCCCCGCGGGGCGCACCACCTGGATCGGGCTGACCATGTCGGCGGCCTCGAATCTCACCGAGCTGCAGGCGCGTTCGCCGCGGATCCCGCTGCGCGACACCGCCGAGGTGACGTTGCGCCGGCTCGCCGATCACCTGCGCGAACTCGGTTGGGCCGTCACCACCTCGGAGGTCGACGTGCCGGACATCCTCGGGCCGCAGGCCAAGGCGAAGTGGCGCGCAGTCCAGGACGGGGCCGACAGCTACGTGGCGGCCTACGCCGTCGACGTCAATGACGCCCTGCCGGAGACCCTGGACAAGCTCTGGGAGCACTCCTCGCCGGAGGTGTGGACCGCGGTGCAGATCACCCCGGGAACCCGGGTGGCGGCGGCCTGCGCGATCCGCACCGACGACAAGCCGAAGGGCGCCGCGCCGCTGCCGGGCCTGCGCCCGCTGCGTGGCTACCAGCTGGAGGCGCTCGACGCGTTGTCGCCGAACGCCGCCGACCCGCTGCCCGGCGCGGACCCCTCCGCCGCCGACCTGGCCGACCTGCGCTGGCCCGCCGGCGTGGAGAAGGTCAGAACATAACGGGCCGAAGGAATCTCGTCATCCGGCGCAGATACTCCGGCTGGCTGACGTGCAGGATGTGGTTGCCGGGGAACCAGTGGAACGCGCAGCGGTCCCAGTGTTCCCACAGCGCCTCGGCCTGCTCGGGCGGGGCGAGTCGATCGCCGAGGCCGGTGATGATGAGCCGGCGGTCCTTGGGCACCTTCGGGGCGTAGTTCAGCGGGGAATGGAAGGCCGAGGCCTGGGCGGCCTCCTCCCGGCTGATGCCGCTGGCGTGTCGCACGAACTCGACCAGCTTGTTGGCCGGCCACCAGTCATCGAACGCCGATTCCGGGTTCACCACAGGCACATTCGGGATCACGGCCTGCAACCGATCCTCCACGCTGGCGATCAGCGACGAGGTGTAGCCGCCCAACGACATGCCCGTCAGCGCGATCTTGTCCACACCGGTGGACTCCAGGTAATCCAGGATGGACCGGAAGTCGTGAACGGCTTGCGCCATGGCCTCGGCCATGCCGGCCATCCCGTTGGAGAAGAATCCGTAACCGCTGAACGGTGAGAACCGCTCGGCGCGGCGACCGTGGAAGGGCAGCGTGTAGAGCAGCACGTCGAACCCCGTGCGGTAGAACCACGGCAGCGAGAAGAACAGGCCGTTGAACAGATACGGCGAGCCCAGGAATCCATGGATGACGCACAGCGTCGGGTGGGGGCCGTCGTCGTGCCGCCAATGCTGGGCGTGCACCACGTTGTTGCGGTTCAGTCCGCGCCAGAGGTTGCGCATCTCGGGATTGCGCGCCTCGTAGCTGCTCTGGAACTGCACGTGCTGGACATCGCCGTGGGCGATCTGGCGGGCGATGGGGTTGGAGGGCTGGATCGACACGCGCGGTGCGGTGGCGGGGGCCGGGAACGATACCTCGGCGTCGCGTTGGGCCGCGAGATCGGCGTAGAACCGCAGGTGTTCGCGCTCCCGGCGCAGGTCGTTGCCGCGCAGCACACCCGCGATGACCGGCGGCAGCATGGCCGCGCCCACCAGGGAGGCGATACCGGTGCGCAGGCCCAGGTCGGCGATCACGGAGGCGTCGACGACGGCGCGTTGCGCCAGCGTCAGTTCCGAGCGGTCGGGCAGACCTCGCTCGCCGGCGTCGGCGCCGGGGACATCGGGAACCGGGATCGGCGGATCGACCGGTGGATCGGCTTCGGGCCGCGCCGCGGCGGCCGGGTTGGATGAGGCCACAACACCCGATGGTAGCCCTGTAACGCGCTCAGGACAGGCCGAACAGCCGTGCGCCGTTGCGGTAGAACACGTCGCGCAGCCAGTCGTCGTCGGCCACACCGAGATCGGTGATCGCACGCATCGCCTCGGCGTAGCTGTAGGGGATGTTCGGGAAGTCGCTGCCGAACAGGATGCGTTCGCCCAGATCGCGCAGTCGGGGCAGGTGGTCGGTGGGGAAGGGCATCGCGGCCTCGGCGAATGCGGTGAACGCCATGGTGGTGTCCAGTTGGACCTGCGGGTGGTCGCCGGCGATGTCGAGGAACTCGGTGTACTCGGGCATGCCCATGTGGGCGATGATCAGGACCAGTCGCGGGTAGCGGGTCAGCAAGGTGCGGATGGGATCGGGTCCGGTGTAGTCGCCGGGGGCCGGACCGGAACCACAGTGGATCACCACCGGGGTCGCGCTCTCCTGCAGGATTCCCCAGACCCCGTCGAGCAGGGGGTCGTTCGGCTCGTACTGGCCCACCTGGATGTGCGACTTGAACAGCTTGGTGCCCTGGGTGATTGCGGTCTCCACGTAGTCCGCGGCGCCGGGTTCGGGGTAGAACGTGGCGGTGCTCAGGCAGTCCGGGGTCTGCAGGGCGAACTGCCGGGCCCAACCGTTGAGCCATTCGGCCATGTCCGGCTTGTGCGCGTACACCAGCGAGCTGAAGGCGCGAACCCCAAAGCGGCGCAACATGTGGACGCGTTCTTCCTCGGCGGTGCGGTAGCGGATCGGCCATTCGCGGCCTGTCAGCGGGCCCGCCGAGTCGAAGTACTGCCACACCTTGTCCATCACCGACTTCGGCATGAAGTGGGTGTGGACGTCGACGATGCCCGGCAGCTCGAGTTGCTGCCAGATCTGTCGGACCGGGTCGATGTCGTTGGTCGTCATCGCAATAATGTCCTGTGCCGCAGGTGAACAGGGATTGGCATATCAGTCCTTGACCGCCGCGACGGCCTCGATCTCCACCAGTTGGTCGTCGTAGCCGAGCACCGTGACGCCGTACAACGTGCTGGGCGCGTCGTGGTCACCGAAAGCGTCCCGGATCACCTCCCAGGCGGTCACCAGGTCGGCCTGGCGGGACGAGGCGACCAGCACCCGCGTGCTGATGAGGTCCTGGAGGCCGGCCCCCGCGGCTTCGAGTGCCGTCGTCAGCGTCTCGACGCATTTGGCGGCCTGACCGGCGTAGTCCCCGACGTTCGCGGTCGAACCGTCGGCGTTCAGCGGGCAGGCGCCGGCCAGAAAGATCAGGCGGGCATCGGCCGGCGCGGTCGCGGCGTACGCGTACTCGGCCACATTCGACAGCGCCGCCGAGCGGATGAGAGTCACGGCCTTGGGCATCGACTACCTCCACTGCTTTCTGTGAGAACCAGACATCAGCTACTGGATCCAACCTAGTGGGCGTTGCGGTAAGCGCCGAACCGCCGAAGACGCGGTGTAGGAAAAGGGCGTCAGGGCAGGCCGGATTCACCACGCTCGTGCAGGATCTCGAGCGGGTCGAGCGTGTCCCACACCGTGCGATAGAAGTCTTCCTTCAGCGCGGCCGCGGCGACCTCCACGTTGAGGAGATCGGCCGCCTGGTCATAGCCGTAGTAGGCGATTCCGACCGGCGGCAGTGTCAGCAGCAGCTGGTTGATCGCCACCTGGGGCACGCTCTGGTCGGGATCCGCCGACGCCGCCGCGATCTGCAGCAGCGGGATGGGCAGATTCACCCACGGCACCATCTGGCTCACCCGGTACCCGGCCTCGAACCCCTCGCGAACGAACGGGTCGATCGCGTCGGGGCTCACCTCGAGCACGGCCTCGCGGATGTCGAGGAACGGGCCGAACATCCCGGCCGGGGTGGGCTCGGGATCGTCCGCGCGGAACGGATTCGAGAAGAGGTCGTCGGTGCCCGCTCGGGTCTCGACGTCCGGGGCGACGGCGGCCTCGCGGGCTTCCTTGGCCGGCGTCAGCGCCTGCGCGGCCGCGGCTGCCCGGGCGGCCAGGTCCAGGCGTTTGGGCTTGGCCTCGGGCTCGGCGACGTCGGTGGCCTCGGCCTCGGTGTCCGGCTTGGCGACCTTGTCGAAGCGCTTCTGCAGATCCTTGACCGCCTCGGCCGGATCGAACTTGGCCACCCGCTCCAGTCGATCTAGTCGGGCCTCGCGAGCCTCGCGGGCATCCCGCGCAACCGTGGCGGCGCGCTTCTCCAGCTTCGCCGCGGCCTTGCCCAGACCGGTCGACGGCTCCTTCTTCGGCCCCTTCGACTCGGTGGAGGTGCTCTCGGACTTGCTTCCCGATTTGGTGTCGGCACCGTCGTCGGCGTGCGCGAGCGGCGCACCGCCGAACGCAACCGCCACACCGACGCCCGCGGCGACCGCCGCGCTGCCCAGATACCCGACGTACTTCGGTGCCGTCATCGCCATCCTTCCCAGAGGTCACAGGCATCGTAAGGGGCGACGTACAACGGAGCAGCACGAGCGTTGTGGTACGAGTGTGGAGTGACTCGTCGGACCGCAGTGACTGCTGGGGCAGCCGCTCTGCTGTACGTGGTGCTGTGGATCGGATTCGCGCAGGACTGGTTCTGGCTGCGTAACTTCGACTGGTGGTTGCTGGCACCGCTGCACGACTTCGGCGTGGCGCACCCGGCGTGGGTGGCCCTGTGGGACGCGTTCTGCATCATCTTCGGCCCGGCGGTGTTCCGCCTCGTGACGTTGATTCCGATCATCTGGCTGCTGGTGCGCGGTGACCGGGGTGCGGCGCTATTCCTGTTCGTCAGTGTGGAACTGAACGGCGTCGTCATCGAGGTGGCCAAGTACATCGCCGGTCGCGCGCGGCCCGATACCGCGCTGGTGTCCGCGTGGTCGTCGTCGTTCCCGTCGGGGCATGCCCTGGGCGTTCTGGTCAGCGTCCTGGCGCTGCTGACCGTGTTGCTGCCGATGATCGATCCGCGGTGGCGGCGACCGCTGATCATCGTCGGCGCGGTGATCGTCGTCGCGATCGGTTGGGGCCGCGTGGTTCTCAACGTGCACCATCCCTCCGACGTGCTGGCGGGTTGGGCGCTGGGCTATCTCTACTACCTGGCGTGCCTGCCGTTGCTCACGGCGTGGGGCGGAAGACCGGCAACGCTCGGTACATCGAGGTGAACGTGGCGTGGTCGAATTCGTCGCCGACCTCGCCGTCACGGGCGATGGCGGTGGGCTCGTCGCTGCTGAAGCTGAATTCCGGGGCCTGAACCTCGTGATAGAGCGGGCTGCGTTCCAGTCGGCCGAGGGCCAGCGCGGCCAGGATGCGGGCCTGGGCGAAGCGCCGACCGGTCTCCAGCATGCGCACGTCGATCAGGCCGTCATCCATCCGAGTGCGTCGAGACGGCGCGAATCCCGTTGGTAGATAGACCGAATTGCCCAGAAAGAACAGCGACGTCTGCAGCGTCTTGTTGTCGTAGGTGATGCGCACGGGCTCGTCATTGCGCAGCGTGTGCAGCATCGCGTAGGCCCCGGCAACCTTCTTGCCCAGCCGTCGTTCCAGCTTCTCGCGGGTCTGCACGAACATCGGGTACGCGCCGATGCTCGCGGTGTTGATCACCATGTGTTCCTCGTTGAGGCACACCAGGTCGACGCACGACACCGTGCCCGTGCGGATGGCCTCCACGGTGTCGGCGACGGTCGGGCAGCCGATGTCCTTGGCGAAGTGGTTGAACGTCCCGGCCGGGAACACCGCCAGCGGCAGCTTGGCCTCGACGGCGATGGCGGCGGCGGTGGACACGGTGCCGTCGCCGCCGCCCACGGCGAGCACCTCGGCGCGCTCGGCCGCGGACTTCAACACTTCGACGGGGTCGTCGTCGGCGTCGAGTTCGACGATCTCCGCGCGCGGGAGTGCCTCGCGGACCTCCTCAATGACGTCGGCGCCGGTGCCGCTGCCGGAGGCCGGGTTGACCACCAGGATCACGCCGGCGCCGTCGGGCCGCGGCGGGGTGTCGACGACGAGAGGTTCGGTGCGCGGCAGCTGGGCCTCGACGATCGGTGGGACGAGTTTGCCCCCGATGACCGCGATGGCCGCGCCCATGCCGAAGCCGGCGAGGACGTCGCCGGGGTAGTGGGCCCCGGTGGCCACCCGGGACAGGCCGACCAGGCCGCCCAGCAGCGCCAGGCCGAGGCCCAGCGGCGGGTTCTCCAGCCCGACGGCCACGGAGAAGGCCGCGGCGCTGGCCGAGTGCCCGGAAGGCAGCGAATGCGAGGTGGGGAAGCGCTTGATCTGCCGGGGCAACGGCACCGAGGCGCGGTTGGGCCGGGGCCGCTTCCAGATCCGCTTGGCGACCTGGTTGGTCAGCAGGCTGGTGACGGCCAGGGTGGCGACGCCGCGGGCCGCGCCGCGCTGGGCGGTGGGCCGGCCCGAGGCCGCCAGCACGGCAGCGATGGCGAACCACAGCTTGGAGTGATCGGCCGCGCGGGTCAGCGGCGGCATCACCGTGTCGAGCAGCGGCGTCGGGGAGTCGGCGATGGCGTCGAAGACCTCACGGTCCAAGGTCCCCATCCCCTGAGTGATCCGCTGGAGTCCTTGCGCGCGTTGCCAGGGCAGGTTCATCTGGCCCAGGCTAATGGTGTTTGCTCAGCGGCCGGGGTCGTCGTCGGATTTCGCAGCCTTCTTGTCGTTCGGGACGACGATGCGCCGAGTCGCGACGGTCTTGCCTTCGACCTGCTTGGATACGGTCGGCGCGGTCGGCGGGGCCGACACCCGACCCTGGACGGGGGCGCCGTTCTTGACCGAGGGCACCGAGACCTTCTTGGTGGCGGACTTGTCGTCGTTGTCGGCGCCGGCGCCGCCCCGAGCCATCGCTCCCGGCGGCATCATCGGGTATCCGCCCATGCCGCCCATGTGGCTGGGCACCGAGGCGGGCACCGCCGGCGCGACCGACATCATGGTGGCCCTGCCCGACGTGGGTGCGGTGGCACCGGTCGGCGTCGCGGCCGGGCCGAGGGTGGACATCGGCACGGTACCGCCGAAACCGCCGCCGCCACCACCGCCCGCGCCTTCGGGGTCGAGACCCCCTGCGCCGCCGCCGAACTCGTCGCTCAGGGCGGAGGCCTCGAAGGCCTCGAGGCCCAGATCATCGCCGCCGTTCTCCAGCGCACCCATGCCCTGCTGCATGAGGCCCTGCATCGACTGGGCCAACTGCTGCGGCAACTCGGTCAGCGGCTTGAGCGCCCCACCCAGCGCACCGGCGATGCCGCCGGCGATCCCGCTGGCCATCTGCGGGATCTGCTCGGCCATCTTGTTGACCTCTTGGAACTGCGCCTGACCCTGCGCCTCGTTCTCGGGAAAGCCGGTCAGAGCCCCCTGGGCCAACGCCTGTCGTTCCGCGTAGCCGGCCTCACCGGCGGCGATGTCAAACGGATCGTCGGCGTTGGCGGCGGTCTGCAGGGTCACCAGGAGTTGCTCGGTCCAGACGGCGGCCGGCCCGATCATGTCCGAGGGGATGCCGGGCGGCGGCGGGACGCCGTAGGCCCGCAGGTACGCGTCGCTGTCGAAGTCGATCTCGTCAGCCACCGGCGGGCCCCCTCGGTGCCATGTGCAACGCCTGGAACCACGCGAAGTGATAGTTCAAGGTGGTGGGGCGGTGCGCGATCAGCGCGTCGAGGGCGGCCAGCAACTGCCAGTTCCCGACGGTGTCGGGGTCGGCCTCGGGGTAGGCCTTGAGCACGGCAGCAGCGGTGGCGGCCAGGTGTTCGCGCAGCAGGTCGGCCTCGGTGTCGAGGACGCCGGTCCCGGCCACCCCGGCCTTGGCCAGGGTGTGGGCCAACCGGGGGAGCCCGTCGCGCCAGTTGGTGGCCTGCGTCAGTTCCCAGTTGATGTCGTCCACGTCAGGCAGATCGCGCGCCCGCAGCGACATCGGCGTCGGCGGAACGTCTTTGGCGTCAGGAAGGAACTGGCCGGGACTCCAGGTCTCGATGAGAGCGGCATCGGCCAGCATGGACTCGAGGCTGTTGCGTCGCAGTGTCGGGGTGAGAAGCTCGACGCCGGTGGGGATTTCGACGTGCGGCGGGATCCAGCCGCCGGCCAGGTCGGTGACCAGGATCGTGCTGCCGTCATCGCGTTCGCCGATGGCCCAGCGCAGTTTGGGTTCCTGGCGCGCGACGGCTTCCAGCAGGTTCTGCAGGCGGGACCGCGTGGCGGCATCGGCCGAGAGGGCTCCGGTAACAGCGCCGGAAGTGGCTGCCGCCGCGGCGGTTTCGGTGAGTCCCACCGGCGGCGTGGCGGGGGTGGTCGGGCCGGGTGTCTGGCGGACGACGGGGCCTTGTTGGTGCAGCGCGTTGGCGCTCGCCGCCGACGTCGGGGCCGATGCGGGGGCCGAGGCCAAGGGTGGCGGGGGTGCGGAGGGGACGACAGGGGCGGCCATGGCGGCGGGGCGAAGATCGGCGCCGTAGGCCGGCAGCGGACCGGGGGACATCACGGGGGCGGCTGGGGCCATGGTGGTCATCGGGGCGATGGGGGCGCCGTACATGGTGGGCGCCGGCGCCATGGTGCTGTGCGCGGCGTATCCGGTGGAGGCCCCGGAGTGTTGGGCGGCCTCGGCCACGGCGAACCCGGAACTGGGTGTGGTCGCCGGGGAGAAGTCGGTTCCGCCGCTGGGCATGGCGAAGTCCGGGGTCCCGGTCGAGGGTCGAAACGCGGTGTCCATGACGTTCTGGGTCAGCGCTCCGGTGCCCTGCGACATCGGTGCGCCGACCTCGATGCCGCGGGTGAAGCTGTCGGCCAGCTGCTGGGGGCCCAGGTCAGGAACGGAAAACGCCGGGGCGGACGGCGCCAGCGAGGCCGAGGTGGTGGGGACGGCGGTGGTGGTGGGTACCGCGCTGTCGGGGATTCCGGGGGTGATGTTGCTGATGGTGGTGGGGGTGGGGGTTGAGGGACCGGCGGGAAAGTCAGATGAACCGGGCATGCGGTGGGGTGCGTCGACATACGCTTGGTCGGTTCCCTGAGCGAATAAGGGTGTCTGGCCATCCACGTTGGACATCTGCGATGGAGCATCAACGGGTGCGTCGGTGCTTAGCTGGTTCAGTTCCTCTGATGAGGATTGAACGGTTGAATGTGTTGGGCTCGCTTTGTCTAACGCGCTGTCGGCTTGGTATTTCTGCACATCCGTTGACGGATCTTTGAGTGTTTTCTCGACGTAAGCACGAACTTCTTCCGAGTTCGCTTTATGAGGCCCCTTTAGATCAATCCCGTTTGCCGCCGCGAATTCTTCCGGAGATCGAGAATCGCCCTGTGAGGTAAGAACTTTCCCGACTGCCTCAAGCATTGCCTTGCCATGAGCGCTGGCCCGGTGGGCCGCGTAGGAAGAATGCTTTTCGATGGCATCCAGAACTTCGGTGACTTTTTGCGGCATCGGCTTTTTGGATCGAATAATAGAATTGATCTCGCTGTCGGCCTCAGTTCCGATCGTGAGAAGCTCAGAACGAAGATTGCCCAATGCTTGGGTAGCAGATTTATAGGAGGACTGCTTGATTTCGTTGCGGTGCACTACCCCAGCGGCGTTCTGCTCCGCTTTGTGAACGGAGGTTTGCGTCGCGTCGGCGGTTAACCCCCTTACAGAAGCCAAGGTGTCGGTCCTGGTTGTGAGCAGCCGACTTTGATAATCTTGAAATAGGGTAACAACGCTACCCCGGTTTTGTGCCGAAGTCGATGCTGTCACCACTGACGCCTCACTGGGCAGATGTGGACCGATAATAATTCGTTCCCAAACGCTTAGCTGGCCCGAAGCGATCATGCACACTCCTGCCGGACGACCGCTTCTGCTGAGCGAATATCAGCCTTTATCCTGTCGACTTCCGGGTCGGAAGCATCAGCAAGCTGTTTTAGTGTAGCGCGGTGATACGCAAAGGCTAAGTCATGCGCGGCGTCAGCCAACGAGGCTGATGTTGCTGGATTTCTTTCTAGTTCGGATTGCAGGAAATCCCCCGCGGCATGGAACGCGAGTTTGATTTCAGTTCCAAGAATGAAAGTGACGGTCTCGTCTGAGCTGGACTTTGATGCAGGGGTCTGTATCGCATACAAAACGGTGTCCCAGGCCTCGCACATCGCCTCCTTCGCATCCGCAACCTCCTGCTCACTGAACTGTTGTTCAGCTGCCTGCGCCTCGGGTTCAGGTGCAGGTCGGAACCACGATGCGATCCCGACGATGATGGCGATCACGGCGAGAGCCGCAGTCAGAATGAGCGGCAGTCGAGAGGGTTGCCGCGCAGGTGGCGGGCCTTGTGGTGGCCAGGGTGCTTGAGCTGGCGGCATGCCTCCGTACGGCGGATTCGACATTCCGTGATCGTAACGCCGATTCTCAGACTGGCTATTCAGTGATTCGCGAGCAGGCCCTGCCCAGAAGGCGCACGCAAACGGCACAAGCACGACCACCCGGTATGCAGTGGACGCCGATCCGTTTCCCAACGGTGACGTGCCTCGGCAAGCATGATCCTGTGCGCCGACTATTGAGTGTGCTGACGACTGCTGCTTGTCTGGCCCTCCTAACGGCGCCGACCAGTATCGCCGACTACACGCCGTGGTTTGCGCAGAGCGTCGGGAATGCAACGCAGGTACTGGCGGTGACCGGCGTCGGCGGTTCGGATGCGAAGTTGGATGTATGGCAGCGCGGTGCCGGCGGGTGGCAACCGGTGTCCGCAGGCGTTCCCGCGAAGATCGGGTCCAAGGGCATGTCGAAGGATCACTTCGACGGATCGATGATGACCCCGATGGGGGTTTACAGCCTGGACTTCGCTTTCGGCACCGATCCCAATCCCGGCGGCGGACTCCAGTATGTCCAGGTCACTCGGGATCACTGGTGGGACGGGGACATGAAGAGCCCGACATACAACACGATGCAGGTCTGCAAGAAGGACCAGTGCGCGTTCAACACCAATCTGAGCAGCGGCACCGAGAACTTGCATATCCCGCAGTACAAGCACGCCGTCGTCATGGGCGTGAACAAGGAGCGGATCCCGGGTAAGGGCGGCGCGTTCTTCGTGCACACCACCGACGGCGGCCCGACGGCTGGCTGCGTCGGGATCGACGACGGGACTTTGGTGCAGATCATGCGCTGGCTGCGACCCGGTGCGGTGATCGCGGTGACGAAGCAGTAGCACATTAGGACCTGTCCGCGGCGCCGCGGACAGGTATCCCGTCACCCAAAAATGTGTCAGCGCAATCGTGTCCGACACTCGTCGTCTCGTTGGGGAGGGGACACTCCCTGGCCACTTATCCCAGCGCTGCACCGGGCGTCAGCTTGAAGTCCAACCCCTTCAACGACATCGTGGCCTCGTAGGTGCGGTCGTAACCGGTGGCGCAGATCTTCCACCCATCGGGCGTCCGGCGGTACCGGTCCTGGTAGAACGCCGCGCCGATCAGCATGAAGTCGAAGTCGGCGACGATCACCCGGTCCTGGAGGTACCACGTCCCGGTGGCCTCGTCGCCGTCGATGGTGATCTCGGGATGGGTGACGCGGTGTTCGCTGATCACATTGGCGGGCAGCGCATTACGCATGAAGGCCACGAGCGAGTCGCGATCGGTGAAGTGGTGTTTCTCGCCGAGCGAGGATCCGTAGTCGCCGACGATGTCCTCGGTCAGCGTCGCGGCGAACTCGCCCCACTTCTTGGTGTCCAGCGCCCGCAGGTACCGGTACTTGACCTGCTTGATGTCCTCGAGATCGCTCATGGCCACCATTGCAACACAACCCGTCGAACTGCCCCGAACTTTGCTCCGGATAGGCATATTCTGCTGATCATGATCCGGTTCCTCGATGGATACCTGCGCTCCCCGCTGTCGGGCATCGCGCCCTGGATCCTGATGTCTGTGCTGTCCTCGCCCGGGCGTTTCGAGGAGGCGGTCTGCTCCGCGCTGGGCCTGACGCTGCTCACCATGTGGCTCGGCAAGCGGCGCGGCATCTCGATCCACGCATTGGAAGCCTTCGGCGCGTTGTTCTTCGCGGTCCTGGCCGTCGTCGGATTGTTCGCCTCCGACGGGGCGATCCGTTGGATGGAGATGTGGGCCGGCGAGCTGACGAACCTGTGCCTGGCGTTGTTCGTCATCGCCACACTGATCGTGCGAAAACCGTTCACCCTCCCGTACGCGAAGGAGCAGGCGCCCGAGGAGTATTGGGGTACGCCGGTGTTCCTCAGGATCAACTACGTCATCTCCGCGGTGTGGGCCGCGGCCTTCACGTTCTCGACGATCATCGGCACGGTCGGCGTGCTCGTCCTGCACAATCCCGACGACTTCTGGACCGGCTGGGTGCTGCAGTTGGCGGCCATCTTCTTCGCGGTGTCCTTCACCGAGTTCTATCCGGACTACGCATCGGCCAAGGACGCTGCCGGAAGAGGCGAGGCGGAGCCCGCGCCGTCGATGATCACGCTGTTCGATTGGGCGCCGATGTTCGTCCTCATCGCCGGAATCTTCGGCTGGGTGACCGACGCGCTGCCGGATGCGGTGGGCATCGCGATGATCGTGGTCGGGGTGATCACGAACGCGCTGGTGTCCAAACTCGCGCCGAGTCCGACACCGGCCACCGATCGCTGATTACGGCTGTAGGTAGCGTGCGGCCATGTCGATCAGCGTGGCGCGCTCACGCTGCCAGTCGACGGGCACACCGACGATCATGTCAGCCAGTACCATGCCCCGCAGCGCAGCCCAGATCACCTCGGCCACTTGATGATCGGCGGGATCCTCGGAGATCAGCCGGCCCAGTGCGCTGACGGCGTCGTTCATGTCGAGCAGGTGTTGCCGGGACGCGCCGCCCAAGCCACCGCGGGTGGCCTGCAGGATCTCGAACGCGGCTCTTGACGTCGGGCTGCTGTAGCACTGCCAGGCGATGTCGACGACGGTTTCGATCCGCTGCATCAGCGGCAGACCGCCGACCTCGGCGGTGGAGAGACTTTCGACCAGGCGGGCCACGCCGTCGTCGACGACGGCCATGAGTAGTCCGTTGCGGTCGCCGAAGTGGTACTGGATCACACCCCAGGTCACGCCCGCGCGTTCGGCGACGTGCTTGGCGGTGGCGGCGGGGAACCCCTCCTCGACGATGCACCGCACGGTCTCGTCGATGATCTTCGCGCGCGTCTCGTCGCCGCGCTTGCGGGGCGCGGTGGTGCGGCGGGTCGGGGTTACAGATGTCATTGTTGACTTTATAACATTGACGACTCTATGTTGGAAGCGTGACTACAGCCCCCAGTCGCTTCGAATCTTTGTCGCGCGCCGAACTCGCGACGCTGCTGCCCGAACTGCTACTCATCGGCCAGATGATCGACCGGTCCGGAATGGCCTGGTGCATCAGTAATTTCGGCCGGGAAGAAATGCTGCAGATCGCCATCGAGGAGTGGGCCGGGGCCAGCCCGATCTACACCAAGCGCATGCAGCGCGCGCTGAACTTCGAGGGCGACGACGTGCCCACCATCTTCAAGGGCATGCAACTCGACATCGGCGCCCCGCCGCAGTTCATGGACTTCCGCTACATCCTGCACGATCGCTGGCACGGCGAGTTCTACCTCGACCACTGCGGCGCACTGCTGGACGTCGAGCCCATGGGCGACGAGTACGTCCGCGGCATGTGCCACGACATCGAGGACCCGACGTTCGACGCCACCGCGGTGGCCACCAACCCCCGCACCCAGATCCGGCCCATCCACCGGCCGCCGCGCACCCCCGCCGATCGCGAACCGCACTGCGCGTGGACGGTGATCATCGACGAGTCCTACCCCGAGGTGTCGGGTCTGCCGCCGCTGGCGATCATCGAGAAGACCCGCGCCGCCAGTTGGGAATTGGCGCCCATCGATCCCGACGACGAGGGGCAGTCCGACTACTCCGGCCCCCTGGTCAGCGACTTCGACTTTGCTGCGTACTCCAAGTCGGCTCTCGTCCGGCTGGCCGACGAGGTGTGCCTGCAGATGCAGCTGCTCAACCTGTCCTTCGTGCTGGCGGTCAAGGGCCGCGCCACCGACGAGTCGCAGGCCCGCGACATCTGCACCAAGCAGCTGATCGGCCTCGCGGGACTGGCCGCGGAGCGAATCCACAAGGCGCTCAAGCTGCCCGACGGCATCGACGGGGTGCTGCGCACGCTCGAACTGCACCCGCTGGTCAACCCGAACGGCTACGTCGACGCCGAGTTCGAGGGCGGCCGCATGCACGTGCACCGCAGCGTCGCCCACGACGACGGCACCTGGATCGCGCTGTGCACACCGGGGGAAACCCGGCCGCTGCAGGCCATCGCCACCGCGATCGACCCGCACATCGACGTGCACGTCACGGGCACCGACACCGACTGGACGCTGGAATTCAGCGTCGGCGACACCGCGCACAAGCTGGCCTCGGAGGTGGAGGTCGCCAAGTTCAGTGGCGGTGCGACCTTCGTCTTCGAGGAGCGAAAGTCGCTCCCGCTCACCGTGGTCTGACCCGGTGACCTACCGGGTCCTGCAGTGGGCCACCGGCGCCGTCGGCCGCGAGGCGCTGCGCGGCATCCTGGATCACCCCGACCTCGAACTCGCCGGCGTCAAGGTCTACTCCGAGGACAAGAACGGCGTGGACGCCGGTCTCCTCGTCGACCGCGAGGCCGTCGGGATCGCCGCGCGCACCGACGTCGGCCCGCTCGCCGGCATCGACTGCGTGCTCTACACACCCCGCACCCCCTCGGTCGACGACGTGTGCGCCATCCTGCGCGCCGGAATCAACGTCGTCACCACCGCTTTCGCATTCCACCCCGAACGCATGGATGCCGTCGACCGGGACCGACTGCGGGCGGCCTGCGAGGGCGGTCGCGCGACGCTGCACGGCACAGGGCTGAACCCCGGCAACCTCGGTGCGGTGCTGCCGCTGGCCATGGCCGGGATGTGCCGCGAGGTCGAACACGTCACCGTGCAGGAACGCGCGGACTGGTCGGTGTACGACAGCGTGGACATCACCTTCGATCAGATGCGGTTCGGCGCCGACCCCGCCGAGGTATCGGCCGAGACCGAGAGCCTGCGCTATACCAGTGACCTTTTCCAGCAACAGGTTTGGCTGCTCGGCGAGGCGCTGGGCGCCCACCTGGACGAGGTGAGCACCGACCTCGAGTTGCTCACCGCGACCGCCGACCGGGACGTGTGCGGGCGAACGCTGCGCGCCGGCACCGTGGCCGGGCAGCGCTGGCGGTGGACGGGCCGCTCGGCCGGACGCACCCGCATCGAGGTGGAAACGCTGTGGACGGTCGGCGAACCGCAGCCCGCACACTGGCCGACACCCCGGCACGGCTGGACCATCACCCTCGAGGGCACACCGTCGCTGCAGGCCCACCTGATGACCCTGGCCAGCTTCACCCGCGACGTCCCCATGTCCGAGCACGTGCGCTCGGCGAGCATCGCCACCGCGATGCAGGCTGTGAACGCCGTTGCGGCGGTGTGCGCGGCCCCGGCCGGGTTTGCCACCATGGGAAAACTGCCGTTGGCGTGGACCACCCGGATGGCGTCGTCATAGCTTCGTGACCGAGTCGCTGGCCCGACCGGGTGTGCGCGGGGTCTAGGGTGGAGCACTGGCCGCAGCCCCTGTAGGACGCAAGGTAGAGGTAGTGACGGAGCCCTCAGGGTTGTCCATCGGGACGACCAACCTGGTCGTGGCGCGTGTTGGAGCTTCACCGCTGACGCGCCGCGCCGTACTGACGCTGTACCCGCACCGCCCGCCGGAAGTGGGTCTGCCGTCGGAGAATCCGAATCTCAACGAGCCGGGGCAGGTGCTCCGGGGCTTCGTCGAACGTGTCGGGGATCCGGTGCCGCTGGTGGCCCCGGACGGGTCGAGCCACAGCGCCGACCGGTTGCTGATCGCGGCGCTCGCATCGATGCTGGACACTCCGGCCGCCGACCTGGTCATCGCGGTGCCGTCGTACTGGCCCTCGGGGACCGTGCGGGCGTTCAGCGCCGCACTGCGCGAGCACCCGGTGTTGTCCCCGAACGGCGTCGCCCCGCGCGTGGTCGCGGATGCGACCACGGCGCTGACGGCGCTGCAGACCAATCCCGGTCTGACCGGCAACGGCATCGTCGCGTTGCTGGACTTCGGCGCCAGCGGCACCAGCATCACGTTGGCCGACGCCGAGAACGGATTCCAGCCGATCGGCGAAACCCTGCGCCACCCGGACTTCTCCGGCGACCAGATCGATCAGGCGTTGCTGACCACGGTGCTGGCCGGCATCTCCCAGCGCGGGGAGGCCGACCCGTCGGCGACCGCCGCGGTGGGCTCACTGGTCCGGCTGCGCGACGAATGCCGACGCGCCAAGGAAAGGCTGTCGGCCGAGACCGCCACGCCCCTGCCGGTCGACCTGCCCGGGTTCAGCTCCGAGATCAGGCTCACCCGAACCGAATTGGAAGCCGCCATCGCCGAACCGGTCAGCGGCGTGCTGACCGCGCTGGACGAGTTGCTCGACCGGCACCGGCTGGTGTGGTCCAACATCACCGCGGTCGCCACCGTCGGCGGCGGTGCCAGCATTCCGCTTGTCACGCAGCGGCTTTCCGAGCTGAGCCGGGCCGAGGTGGTGACCACCCCGCGTCCCGACCTGGACGCCGCGGTCGGCGCCGCGCTGACCGCCGCACGCCCGGATGCCGAGGCACCCACCGGAATCGGCACCGCGATCGGCGACGCCGCCACCGCCGGCGCCGGGCTGCCCGTCGTCGCGCCCGATCCCTCGCAGTCCTCCACGTTCCGCGCGCTGGCCTGGTCGCAGGACGACGACGCCGTCGCCGACCCCGTGCCCTACACCGGCCCCGACCACTACACCGGGGACAATCCGTACGCCGCGTCCAACCCGTACGCCATCGACGAGACCGGGGCCCGGCCGCAGATCGAGTACACCCCGTCGACCGGGGAGATCGAGGCCCCGAAGCGACCCTGGTACCGGGTGCCGCAGTTCGCGATCGGCGGGGCCGCCGCGATCGCGCTGGTCGCCTTCGGTGGCGTCGCCTACACGCTGACCACCCAGTCGACGAGCACCGAACCCAGCCCACCCACCAGTTTCACGATTCCGGTGGTGTCCGACACCGTGGAACCGCCCCCCCCCCCCCCGCCCGAGCCCCCACCCCCCCCCCCCCCCCCCCCCCACCGCACCCA
>JAEWRC010000089.1 GCA_023460175.1 Actinomycetes bacterium | reverse complement strand
TCGGGTCGTTGACGAAGCGCCAGAACCCGGTCTCGCGTAAGGAGTTCGAGGCGTATTCGCCGTCGTCGTCCAGCCGCCAGGAGCGGGCCTCCCAGTTGAGGTAGTCGCCACCGTCGTGGGAGACGATGATCTGCTGACCGAAGCGGTAGTCACCGTCGCCGTCGCGGCCCTCGCCGCCGCCGCGCCACACGCCGACGAGCGGCAGCAGGGCCAGCAGCGCGTCGTCGAGGTCGGCGCCCTCGCGGAGGTTTGCCGTGTCGGCCGGCAACGGAAGGTCATCGAAAGTCGGCACGTTGCGCGCCGCCGTCTCCTGAGCCCGCTCGGCGGCGGCCGTCACTGCGCGGTCACCCGAGCCGGGGTCCACGCCGGGCACCTCGTCGCTGCCGGTCATCGGCAGGTCAGGACTCGTCGTTGATCAGACGGTACAGCGTGTAGATCGCGAACCACGTGATGACCACGACGGCCGCGACGAGCATGAGTTCGAAGAACAACACCACGGGCATGAGTCTAGTTCGTCGTAGAAGCCGATTTGCCCCGGGTGCCCCCCGCGAGCGTGCGGGAAATCTCACTTTTTCAGGCGTGTCGCCTCGTGCGGACGCACGCTCGCGGAAAACGGAGGGCAGGAAGGGGTAGGTCGGGTCAGGCGACCTTGACGGCGACCTCGTGGATACCGGCGCCGGTCGGGGCCACCACGGCGTCGCCGTTGCCGACCTTCGACAGCGCGCGCAGCCGCCACGAGCCCGGCGCGGCGAAGAACCGGAAGTCACCGGTCGCCGACGCCACCACCTCGGCGGTGAACTCGTCGGAGGAGTCCAGCAGGCGCACGAAGGCGCCGCCGACCGGCTGGCCGGAACCGTCGACCACCCGGCCGGTGATCACGGTCTCCTTCTCGACGTCAACGTTCGCGGGCAGGGCCTGGCCCTGGGTAGGCGCTGAGCACATATCAACTTCCCAACTCGATCGGGGCCCCCACCAGGGAGCCGTATTCGCACCAACTGCCGTCATAGTTCTTGACGTTCTTGTGTCCGAGGAGTTCCTGCAGCACGAACCAGGTGTGCGAGGAACGCTCCCCGATCCGGCAGTAGGCGATGGTCTCCTTCGCGCCGTCGAGGCCGGCGTCGCCGTAGAGCTTGGCGAGTTCCTCGTCGGACTTGAAGGTGCCGTCTTCGTTGGCGGCCTTGCTCCACGGAACGTTGATGGCGCCCGGGACGTGACCGGGGCGCTGGCTCTGCTCCTGCGGCAGGTGCGCGGGAGCCAGGATCTTGCCGGAGAACTCGTCGGGGGAGCGGACGTCGACCAGGTTCTTGGTGCCGATCGCGGCGATGACCTCGTCGCGGAACGCACGGATGGACAGGTCCGGGTCCTTGGCGGTGTAGCTGGTCTGCGGACGCTGGACCTTGTCGGTCACCAGCGCGCGGCCGTCCAGTTCCCACTTCTTGCGCCCGCCGTCGAGCAGCTTGACGTTCTCGTGGCCGTAGAGCTTGAAGTACCAGTAGGCGTAGGCGGCGAACCAGTTGTTGTTGCCGCCGTAGAGGATCACGGTGTCGTCGTTGCCGATGCCGCGCTCGGAGAGCAGCTTGGAGAACCCGGCCGCATCGACGAAGTCGCGACGGATCGGATCCTGCAGGTCGTCCTTCCAGTCCAGCCGCACGGCGCCGGGGATGTGGCCGGTGTCGTAGGCGCTGGTGTCCTCGTCGACCTCGACGAACACCGTGTTCGGCGCGTCGAGATTCTGCTCAGCCCAGTCGGTGGCGACCAGGACGTCGGAACGGGCCATGAAGTGGTCCTTTCGAAAGTGGAACGGGTTGGTTCAGGGGGTTGGACGGACGGACGGGACGGTCGCGCGCAGACCCCGAGCGGCGACGAAATCGTCGCTGGTGGTCGGCTTCGGCACCGGGATTGACATGGACATGCTCCTGTTGATGTACGGACGGGCTGGGGCCGGCAAGCGCCAGGCTGCTCGCCGGCGCAACGCGGACAAACGCGCAGCTGATCAGCGGCTACAACAACAGCAACAACCCGCAAGGCGGCACAGATCCACTGTGCGGCGCTTGGTGAGCGTCGGCTCGAGACGGGCTGGCACGCACGACAGCTTACCCAATCACTGCGGAGTCAGGCCAATAGTGGTTCCAGAGCCGACCGCAGGTCACCGGCGGTGGGGACCCCGGTGGTGCGGTGGCGCGGACGCCCGTCGGCGTCGAAGATGATCGTGGTCGGCAGCGAGAGCACCGAGAGGCGCCGCGCCGCATCCGGATTGGCGTCCAGGTCGATCTCGACGTGCGCCACCTGGGGCAGGTCGGCGCAGACCGTCTCGACGACGCGCCGCACCGCCGCGCACGGCCCGCACCAGGCCGCGGTGAAGTGCAGCACCGTCGGCCCGGACGTCGACAGGCCCAGCCCGGTGGTGTCGACGTCGGCGGCCTCGGCGGCCCCGCGCCGCAGGCCCGAACGCAGCGTGAGCAGCCGCGCGACCAGGAGGCCGAGGCCCAGCACGGCGATGATGACGACGATGATCAGGCCGGCCGTGCTCATGCGCTCGCTCCTCCGCCCTGCTCGTTCCGCCCCTGCAAGCGGGGGCCCCAGCAGCGCTGCGTCGGCTCGCGGCGCTCATCGCTCGGTGAACTCCGCCAGCGTGATGGTCACGTCCTCGGTGATGCCCTCGATGATGACGTCGGAGCCGCGGGCGCCCTGGCTGGTGGGCGCCACCCCGAACGGCAGCCGCTGATCGGGCAGGGTGGCGCGGAACTCGTCGAGCACCGCGGCCTGCTTGTCCTCCGGCACCTCCTGATCGGCGGTCCCGGGCCCGGTCAGCACGCCGGTGGGGGTGAACACCAAGGTGGTGCGGTCGGGGCCGACGAGGGAGAGGTCGACGGCGACGCTGACCTTCTCGGGAAAGTCGGAGGCGGTGGGCGTGGCGGTGAACACCAGTCCCTGACTGCCCGAGATGCCCGATTCGGTGGTGCCGCCGGTGGCGTCGTTGGTCTCGACGGTCGGGGCCTCGACCATCAGGTCCTTGAGGTCCATGAACCGGCCCAGGTGCGCCGAGTCGATGATGATCCGGCTCTCCAGCTTCCCGATCGGCAATTGCGCGTCCGGCCGGATCAGCCACGACGCCTCGGCGATCCCGATGGAGTGCATGGTGGCCTCCAGCGCCGCCCGCTCGACATGCGGATGGGCCACGTCGGTGGCCTTGATCTCGATCTCGTCGTAGTGGTGCCGCATGGCCTGGGGGATGAACGGAAATCCGAGGATCGCCACCGACGGATCCCAGCTGAGGTGGGCCGCGCTGCGGACCGCGCGGGACAGCCGGTATTCGGCCGCGATGGCCGCCCCGAAGTCGACGCCGACGGCCGCCAGCAGGACGGTCAGCACTGTCGCACCGATTCCGGTCAGCAGTTTCCGCACGCGGTCATTGTTGCGCAACCCGGAGGATCAGCAGGTGGCAGGCTATCGTTAGACCAATTCGGTCGGTAACGACGATGTGTCGGCCATGAATCTGGGGAGTGATCCCCCGGTGACTGGAGGACCTAGTGGATCTGCTGCTTCTCACCGTCGACCCACGTCCGGAATCCGTCCTGCCCGCGCTGTCGCTGCTGGCGCACCAGGTGCGTGCGGCGCCCACCGAGGTGTCCTCACTGTTGGAGGCGGGGTCGGCCGACGTCGCGCTCGTCGACGCGCGCACCGACCTGGTCGCCGCCCGCGGGTTGTGTCGGCTGCTGGGCAGCACGGGCACCGCGGTGCCGGTGGTCGCCGTGGTCAACGAGGGCGGACTGGTCGCGGTCAACCTCGAATGGGGGATCGATGAGATCCTGCTGCCGGGCACCGGCCCGGCCGAGATCGACGCGCGACTGCGCCTGGTGGTGAGCCGGCGCGGCGGCGCGGCGCTGCAGGAAAGCGCCGGCAAGGTCAGCCTCGGCGAACTGGTCATCGATGAGGGGACCTACACCGCCCGTCTGCGTGGTCGCCCGCTGGACCTGACGTACAAGGAGTTCGAGTTGCTCAAGTACCTGGCGCAGCATGCGGGCCGGGTGTTCACCCGCGCCCAGTTGCTGCAGGAGGTCTGGGGTTATGACTTCTTCGGCGGCACCCGCACGGTCGACGTGCACGTCCGGCGGCTGCGGGCCAAGCTCGGTGCCGAGCACGAGTCGCTGATCGGCACCGTCCGCAACGTCGGCTACAAGGCGGTGCGTCCCGCCCGGGGGCGCAACGCCGCGCCCGACCCCGACGAGGTCGGCGACGAGGAGGACGACCTCGCCACACCCCTGGTACCCGATTCCCTGGCGGACATGCAGTGACCCAGATCGATTGGCAGACCGGCCTTTCCGGTGCCCTCCAACAGCAGATCCGGGAAGTGATCGAGGCGGCCGAGGCCGTCGACGGCGTGGCCCCGGTGGGCGATCAGGTGCTGCGCGAACTGGGCGCCGACCGCACCCGGCACCTGTTGGCCCTCGACGGTGAGCGGGTCCTCGGGTACCTCAACCTCGCCCCGGCCACCGAGGACGCGCCGGCGATGGCCGAACTCGTCGTGCATCCGCAGGCGCGGCTGCGCGGGCTGGGCTCGGCGATGGCGCGGCTGGGCCTGACCGAGGGCGGCGACGGCGCCCGGATCTGGGCGCACGGCGACCTCGAGCCGGCCCGCGCGACGGTGCGCGCGCTGGGGCTGTCGGTGGCGCGCGAACTGCTGCAGATGCGCCGATCGCTGCGCGATCTGCCGCCGGTGCGCGCGGCCGACGGGGCGCGCCTGACCACCTATTCCGGTCCCGCCGACGACGCCGAGCTGCTGCGGGTCAACAACGCGGCCTTCGACTGGCATCCCGAACAGGGCGGTTTGACCGAGGCCGACATCGCCGAGCTCCGCGCGGAGGCCTGGTTCGACCCGGAGGGCCTGTTCCTCGCGTTCGACGAGACCACCGACCGGCTGCTCGGATTCCACTGGACCAAGGTGCACGGCCCCGGCCTCGGCGAGGTCTACGTGGTCGGGGTGGACCCGGCCGCCCAGGGGCGGGGGCTGGGGGCCACGCTCACGCTGGTCGGCCTGCACCATCTCGCCGAGCGGCTGGCGGACTCGTCGGAACCGACGGTGCTGCTCTACGTCGAGGCCGACAACACCGCCGCGGTGAAGACCTACGAGCGGTTGGGCTTCGAGGTGTTCAGCGTGGACACCGCCTACGGCTGAGGACCCCGCCCGGAAAACAAATCAGCCCGCCCCGACGGGGCGGGCTGATTCGTGTGCGGGTCTCAGCCGAAGCGACCGGAGATGTAATCCTCGGTGCGTCGGTCCGACGGGTTGGAGAAGATCTTCTCGGTGTCGTCGTACTCGACGAGCAGACCGTGCCGGACACCCTTGTCGTCCACCTCGGCGGTGAAGAACGCGGTCTTGTCGGACACGCGAGCGGCCTGCTGCATGTTGTGGGTGACGATCAAGATCGTGTACTGCGAGGCGATCTCGCGCATCAGTTCCTCGATCTTCGAGGTGGCGATCGGGTCGAGCGCCGAGCACGGCTCGTCCATCAGGATCACCTCGGGACGCGTGGCGATGGTGCGCGCGATGCACAGCCGCTGCTGCTGACCGCCCGACATGGCCAGCGCGCTGTCCTTCAGCTTGTCCTTGACCTCGTCCCACAGCGCCGCGGCGGTCAGCGCCTCCTCGACGATGTCGTCCATGTTGCCCTTCATGCCGTTCACCCGGGGGCCGTAGGCGATGTTGTCGTAGATGGACTTGGGGAACGGGTTGGGCTTCTGGAACACCATGCCGATGCGGCGCCGGACCTCGATGGGATCGACGTCCTTGCCGTACAGATCGATGCCGTGGTAGCGCACGTCGCCGTCGACCCGGGCCGAGGGCACGAGGTCGTTCATCCGGTTGAAGCAGCGCAGCACCGTGCTCTTACCGCAGCCCGACGGGCCGATCAGCGCGGTGATGTCGTTCTCGACGATTTCGAGGTTGACGTTGCGGACCGCGTTGTGCGAGCCGTACCAGACGTCCATGTCCTTGACGGTGAACACCAACCGGCCACCGCCACCGCGGCTGTCCCGCCCGGTCGGCTTGTCCAGCGGAATGGCACCGGCCTCGCGAGCGTCGGCCTGGGTTCTGTCGGTCATCTGCTTGCTTCCGCTCGCGGGCGCGATTGGTCCCTGGGTCATGTCAGAACTTCCGCTCGTAGTGATTGCGCAGCCAGATCGCAAAGGAGTTCATTGCCAGCAACACTGCCAACATCACGATCACGCCTGCTGCCGCAAGAATATGGAACTCTTCCTGAGGCCGCTGGATGTAGTTGTAGATCAACACCGGCATGGCGGTGTAACCGCCCTCGAAAAAGCTGGGGTTGAAGGTGATGAACGTGGTCGCCCCGACCAGCAGCAGGGGGGCGGCCTCGCCGATGGCGCGGGCCACGGCCAGGATGACGCCGGTGAGGATGCCGGGAATGGCGATCGGCAGGACCTGCTTGCTGATGGTCTGCCATTCGGTGGCGCCCAGGCCCAGCGACGCGTCGCGGATGGACGACGGCACGGCCCGGATGGCCTCTCGGGCGGTGATGATGACCGTGGGCAGCACCAGCATCGCCAGCGTGATCGACCCGGCGGCGGCGACGAAGCCCATGCTCAGTGGGCCGCGCACGATGAAGGCCATGCCGAGGATGCCGAAGACGATCGACGGCACGCCGGCCAGGTTCTGGATGTTCAGCTCGATGAAGCGGTTGTACCACTTCGTCTTGTCCGCGTACTCCTCGAGGTAAACCGCCGAGGCGACACCGATGGGCACGATCAGGATGATGACGCCGGCGATCAGGTAGATGGTGCCCAGGATCGCCGGCCGGAAGCCGGCCGTGTCCCGGTTGATCGTCGACGGGGCGTTGGTGAACAGGTTCAGGTCCAGCCGCGGCCAGCCCTTGATCAGGGCCCACAGGATCATGCCGACCAGCGCGGTCACCGCGATCGCGATCGCCAGCAGCATCACCGCGAGGAACAGCTGATTGGTGACCTTGCCGATCGGAGACTTGCTCTTCAGCGAACTCTCGACGACGGCGCGCGCGCCGGCCGAGGCCAGCCTGGCCCGCTCGGTACGGAGCTTTTCAGCAGGCATTTAGTCGTAGACCTCCCGGAAGCGCCGCACCATGCGGATGGCGAACATGTTCATGCACAGCGTCATGACGAACAGCAGCGCGCCGACGGCGAAGATGGACTCGTAGACGATGGTGCCGGTGGCGATGTCGCCGGTGGCGGTCGAGCCGATGAACGCCGTCATGGTCTGCACCGAACCGGTGAAGGTGAAGCCGAAGCGCGGCGTCTGACCGGCCACGATCAGCACCACCATGGTCTCGCCGATGGCGCGCGAGGTGGCCAGCACGATGGCCGCGATGACGCCCGAGATCGCGCCCGGGAAGACCACCCGCAGCGACACCTGCATCTTGTTGGCTCCCAGGCCGTATGCGCCCTCGCGCAGACCGTTGGGCACCGAGCGCATCGCGTCATCCGACACCGAGGTGATCAGCGGGATGATCATGATGCCGACCATGATTCCCGCGACGCCGACCGAGAAGGCCTGCCATTTCAGGAACGGGAAGATGTCTTCGAGGAACGGCCGCATGAACAGCAGGCCGAACATGCCGATCGCGACCGTCGGGATGCCCTCGAGGACCTCGAGGATGGGCTTGACGATCCGGCGGACCCGCAGCGGTGCGTACTCGGACAGATAGATCGCCGCGAGCAGGCCCAGCGGGATACCCACGAGCAGCGCCCAGAACACGACGGTCAGGGTCCCGATGACGATCGGCAGCACCCCGAACGACGGGTCGGCGAAGGCGGGCCGCCAGGACGTGCCGGTGAAGAACTCGACGATCGAGACGTGTTGGAAGAAGCCGATTGTCGGGAAGAGTAGGGCGAGGACGATCGCGGTGGTGATGGCGACCGACAGCGCCGCGCAGAGGGCGAAGGCGGCCTTGATGACCTTCTCCGCGTACCGGGGGCTGGAGGCCGCCAGCGACACCGGGGGCGTCCCCGGTGCGCTGGCGGTCTCGTCCTTTACGGGCATATTCGGGTGATCTCGCTACGCGCCGGCGAGTTCGTCGATCTTGGCGTGCGCGTCGGCCTTCTGCTCATCGGTGAGCGGAATGTAGGTGGCGGCCTCGGCGGCGACATCGGAGTTGTCGATGTAGAACTTCATGAACTCCAGCACCTCGGGACGCTGCAGGGCCTTGTCGCTGGCGTAGACGAACAGCTCGCGACCCAGCGGGGTGTAGCTCCCCTCCTGGACGGTCTCGAGGGTGCCCGCGGTGCAACCGGTGCCGCTGTCCACCTCGAGCGGCTTGACCTGGTCGCCGACTTCCTGGGTGAACGAGTAGGGGATGAAGCCCATGGCGTTCGGATCACCGGAGATGCCGGTCACTGCGGCGTTGTCGTCCTCGCCGATGTCGGTGTAGTTCTCGCGGATGACGCCCTCTTCGCCGTTGACGGCCTCGGTGAAGAAGTCGAAGGTGCCCGAGTCGGTGCCGGGACCGAACAGGTTGATCGGGTTGGACTTCCACTCGTCGGGTAGCTCGAGGCCGGTGATGTCGCCCCAGGTGTTGACCGTCGAGCCGGCGTTCCAGATCTGCTGGGCCTGCTCGAGGGTGACGCACTGCACCGGGTTGGCCGGGTTGACGATCAGCGAGATCGCGTCGTTGGCGACGGTGATGCTGTCGTAGGCGATGCCGCTGGCCTCGCAGGCCTCGATCTCGGACTCCTTGATGGCGCGCGAGGCGTCGTTCATGTCGGTCTCGCCGTTGCAGAACTTCTGGAAGCCGCCGCCGGTGCCGGAGGTGCCGACGGTGACCCGCACCGCGGAGTTCTCCTGCTGGAACAGCTCGGCGATGGTCTCCGAGAGCGGAGCAACGGTGCTGGACCCGTCGATGAGGATGGTGCCTGACAGGCCGCCGTCCTCCGAGCCGCCCGCCGCGCTGTCGCCGTCACCGCCGCCGCAGCCCACGAGAAGCAGGGACGCCGACGCGGTGAGTGCGGCCGCTGAACGCCAGTTGCGCATTTTTCTCCGATCACTTCAGAGCGAGGATGTCTTTCGGTACGGGCAAAACGTAGAAAAGACACGCGACGAGTCGGGGGACATCGGATGAACACAAGATGAACAGCTACCGCATTTCGCGGAGAATCGGTTGCGCCGGGCACGCCGGGGCAGTAATCGAGCAAAGCTGTAACCCGCTCGACACGCGCCGTCGCAACGGTGTCCGCATGTCCGCAACGCGCGTCTGCCCGCGGTGCTAGGTGCGAGCCTCGTCGGTTGGGACGGGCTCGCCCAGCACCTGGAAGTTGACCCGTCGGCAGATCTCGACCGCGTGGTCGGCGAACCGCTCGTAAAACCGGCCCAGCATCGTCACGTCGATGGCCGCGGGCACGCCGTGCTGCCATTCGCGGCCCATCACCACGACGAACAGGTGCGCGTGCAGGGCGTCCATGGCGTCGTCCTCGTCGTCGATCGACGTGGCGGTCTCGACGTCCCGCATCAACAGCGCCTGCTGGGTGGCTTTGCCCAATTGGACTGCCACCCTGCCCATTTCGGCAAAGTCCTCGGCAACCTCGGAAGGGACGGCCACCTCGGGGTGGCGGCGAACCGTGACGCGGGCCACGTGTTTGGCCAGCACGCCCATCCGCTCGATGTCGAAGACGTTCTGGATCGAAGTGACGACCGTGCGCAGGTCACCGGCGACGGGCTGATGGCGGACCAGCAGCACGAACGCGGCCTCCTCGGCGGCGATGCAGGCGTTGACGATCTCATCATGTTCGCTGATCACGCGCTCGGCGAGCACCGCGTCGGCGCGCAGCAGCGCCCGGGTCGCGGTCTCCATGGCGACGGTCGCCAGCCCGCAGATCTCGGCGATCTTCGCGGCGAGGGCAACGAGTTGTTCACGGTAGGAGGTCCGCACCATCACACCCTAAGATTCAGCTTCTCGGCGCAAGCTACTCGCGCCACGTTTCGGGCGGGAGCTCCTCGTACTCGGGAAGTTCGCCGGTGGCCATGAAGATGACGCGCCGGCCGATCTCCACCGCGTGATCGGCGAAGCGTTCGTAGAACCGGCTGAGCAGCGCGACGTCGACCGCCGAGGCCACGCCATGCTTCCACTCGCGGTCCATCAGCACGTTGAACAGGTGCCGGTGCAGGTCGTCCATCGCGTCGTCCTCGGCGCGGATCCGGGCGGCCTTGTCGATGTCACCGGTGAGCAGGACCTCTTGGGCGGTGCGGCCCAATTCGACAGCGACGCGGCCCATTTCGGAGAAGTAGCCGTTGACTTCCTCGGGCAGCGCGTGCACGGGATGGCGGCGCCGGGCGATCTTGGCGACGTGCACGGCCAGCGCGCCCATCCGGTCGATGTCGGCCACCATCTGGATCGCCGAGACCACCGAGCGCAGGTCGCGGGCCACCGGTGCCTGCAGGGCCAGCAGCACGAAGGCCGCCTCCTCGGTGCGCGCACTGTGTTCGCCCAGGACGTCCTGATCGCTGATGACCTGCTCGGCCAGCACCAGGTCGGCCTGCAGCAATGCCTGGGTTGCGCGCTCCATCGCGGCCCCGGCCAGCTCGCACATCGCGCCGAGCTGGTTGGTGAGGTCCTCGAGTTGGTCCTGGTACGCGGTACGCATGTGTCAAGCCTAGAGGTTTGACACCGCAAAGGGCACAAATGAGGTGGTGAACGGCTGGTGAATGCCCCGCCCCCGCGCTAGTCGCAGCTGATGTCGGCGCCGTTGGTGATGGTCAGATCCTCGGGCAGATAGGTCGGGGTGCTCTTGTCCACGTGCGCCACGGTCACCGTCATCGGGGAACCGCTGGGCGGGGGCGGCGAGACCGTCGCGTAATCGGGTCCGAGCACCACCTGGACCTCCTGGCCCAGGCCGGTGACCCGCTCGATCCGGGGCTCGCCGAGCGTGGCGGCGACGGTGGCCGCGGCGTGCTCGTTGCCCGGCGAGTACATCACCGTGGTTGCCGGCAGCGCCTCGAGGTAGTCGTCGGGGGTGTCCACGTTGAAGCCGTGCAGCTGCAACTCGGTGCTGGCCGCCGAGCCGAGCCCCGCGACGCTGGTGGAGTTGGCCACGTGCACGTCGATCTCATCCGGCTCGGTGGTCACCGCGTGCACGACTTCGGTTGTGGTGGTCGGATCTTCGGTGCCGGTGCTCTCCGGCAGGGCCTCGGTGCTGGTGCCGGTCGTCGAGGGCTCCGGGAACTGGGCGGAGCTGTTGGTCATCGGGGCGACGGTCGCGTTCTGGTCGTTTTCCCCGGGCAGCGGGTCATCGTCGATGATGGCGTCGAAGAGCGCCCGGATGTCGGAGGTGCGCGGCTGCTCGTTGCCCCACTCGTCGGCGTAACCGGTGGTGGGCACGGTGACGAACGTGATCCGGCCGGCGGAGACCCCCTGCAGCGACTGCCCGAGCTCGACGAGGTCCTTGGTGCTGACGTTGTCGACCGAGCTGTCGTTGATGAACATGTTCACGACGTTGTTGAGCTTGCTCAGCGAGAAGAAGGTCTCCTTGGAGATCAGTGACCGCAGCAGCGACGACAGGAACAGCTGCTGGCGCTTGATGCGGCCGTAGTCCCCGTTGACCTCGGTGGTGACCTGCCGGGCGCGCACGTAGTTCAGCGCGGTGGTGCCGTCGACCAGCTGTCGGCCGGCGGTCGGCAGCACCATGCCCAGTTCGTAGTCCTCCAGCGGCGTGGTGGTACACACCTCGACTCCGCCGAGCGCGTCGACCATTTTCGCGAAGCCGGCGAAGTCGACCGCCATGAACCGGTTGATCGACAGGCCGGACATCTTCTGGATGGCCTTGACCAGGCACTTGGGCCCGCCGAACGCGTAGGCCGAGTTCAGCTTGGTCTCGGTGTAGACCTCTTCTGGACCGTAGCTGCCCGAGACCTCGTCGTAGATCGGGCCGTAGTCACCGGTGGAGGCGTCCCAGACGTCGCATTTGATCGGGGTGATCGCCAGGTCGCGCGGGAACGACACCGCCACAACGCGTTCCCGGTTGGCGGGGATGTTGACCAGGATGATGCTGTCCGAGCGGGCGCCGTCGGCGTCGGCGGTGTCGCCGGCACCCATGTCGCTGTTCTGCCCGTACCGGCTGTCCACCCCGACGATGAGGAAGTTCTCGTCGCCGAACTGCGCGTTGGGGTCGAGGATGTCGCGGGAGTTCAAATCCAGCGCCGCGATGTTGTTCATCCGGTTGTTCTTGCTGGTGGTCCACTGCCACGCGCCGCCGGTCAGCACCAGCGCCAGCACCGCGAGCAACGCCGCCACAGAACGACCGGCGAACCGGATCGTCTTGCGGCGGCGCGAGGGGGCGTCGTGCGGTGCGGTGGGGGTGGCGATGCGGTGGCCGATGTGGGCCGGTCGGACTCGTCCCGGTGGCGACTCGGTGATCGCCGCCATCACGGTGGTGGCGGACTCGTCGTCGCTGTCGTCGAGGTCGGGCATCTCCCCGGCGTAGGCCGAGAGCACCGGCACGGTCGGCGGATCGTGCTCGACCGCCTCGGCCATCTCGGCCTCGGTGGCCACCCCGGTCTCGTCGGACTCGGTCTCGTCGGTCTCGGCGGCCGGCTCGGGGTCCTCCTGAGCGCCGGGCTGCAGGGTGGGGGGCACGTCGCCGGTGACGCGGGCGATCAGGTCCGCGACGGAGATGCCGTCGACCGGGTTGCCGGCCCGGCCGCTACGCGGTGCCGATTCCGGGTCTGCGGTGCGCTCCCACGGCGCGGCGTCTGGCTCTGGCCGCGGAGTTCGGGTAAGCCACTGGTTGTCACCGTGAGGTTCGGGCGCACGGCGACCAGGAGTGGCGTTCTCGCCGTCACTCATGTTCGTATCCGGTCTCCGACTCTCGTGAGGTCTTGCTCAGCGCACGCGCGTGCCGCCTCGCCCGCACTGGTCGACGCTGACGAACGCGGGTGCATGTATTTCTCTAGCAGTCCAGGCGGGTGCCGCGCTACTGGCGGTGGACCCGAACAGGTTCACACATGTTACTGAGAGATCCTGAGAGCGGTGGTGTCGAGAGGGTCTCGATTCAGCCACCGGAGTGCATAGCGTCGGCGCCCTCGGGCACCGTGCAGTCGTCCGGATCGGCCAGCCAGCCCTCGGGCAGCGACACCGACGCGGGCGAGCCCTGCCGCCCGCGCGGCCCGCTGCCGACGGGCGGGAACGGGGCGTCGGCGTCGAGGTGGCCCAGCAACTCGTCGAGTTCGGCGAGGGTCTTGACCAACGCCAGCGCCCGGCGCAGATCCGAGCCGACCGGGAAGCCGTGCAAATACCAGCCGACGTGCTTGCGGATGTCCCGCATGCCCTTGTCCTCGCCGACGTGGGCGGCCAACAGCTCGCCGTGCCGGCGGACGATGTTGGCGACCTCGCCGAGGTTGGGCGGGGTCGGCGCGGGGCGGCCGGTGAAGGCCGCGGACAGCTCGGCGAACAGCCAGGGGCGGCCCAGGCAACCCCGGCCGATCACCACGCCGTCGCAGCCCGTGCTCGCCATCATCGTCAGGGCGTCGCTGGCGTCGAAGATGTCGCCGTTGCCCAGCACCGGGATGGTCCGCACGTGCTGTTTGAGCTGTGCGATCCGATCCCAGTCGGCCGCGCCCGAATAGCGCTGGGCCGCGGTGCGCGCGTGCAGCGCCACCGCCGCCGCCCCCTCCAGTTCGGCGAGCCGGCCCGCGTCGAGGAAGGTGAGGTGCTCGTCGTCGATGCCGACCCGGAACTTCACCGTCACCGGGATGTCGGTGCCCTCGGTGGCGCGCACGGCGGCCGCGACGATCTGGCCGAACAGGCGGCGCTTGTAGGGCAGCGCGGCCCCGCCGCCGCGCTTGGTGACCTTCGGGACCGGGCAGCCGAAGTTCATGTCGATGTGGTCGGCCAGACCCTCGTCAGCAATCATCTTGGCGGCCGCGTAGGTGGTGTCCGGGTCCACCGTGTACAGCTGCAGCGAACGCGGCGACTCCTCGGGAGCGAACGTCGTCATGTGCATGGTCACCGGGTGGCGCTCCACGAGCGCGCGGGCGGTCACCATCTCGCACACGTACAGCCCGCTGACGGTGCCTACCCGGGCGAGCTCGAGTTCGCGGCACAGCGTGCGGAATGCGACATTTGTCACACCGGCCATCGGCGCCAGGACGACGGGACTGGGCAGCGCGAACGGACCGATCTGCAGAGCAGATCGGTCCGGTTCGTGTTCCGCGGTGCGGCGGTCGGTCAGGAGGCCGCTGATGCCAGCGCCTTCTTCGCGGCCTTCTTCTCGGCCACCTTGCGTTCGCGCTCCAGGCGGCGTTGCTTGGCCACCTCGAACTTCTCGCAGGTGTCCTCGAGTTCCTGGATCAGCACACCGAGTTCGTCGCGCAGCCGGGCGCCCTCGCCGGTGAAGTCCTCGCGCTCGAAGATGCGCCACTTCTTCAGCACCGGCATCACCACGTCGTCGAGGTGGATGCGGGGGTCGTAAACCCCGCCGACGGCGATGATGACGGCCTTGCGGCGGAAGTCGGGCACGGTGTAGCCGGGCATCCGGAAGTTGGTCAGCACGCGGTGCAGCGAGGTCATGGCCTGGTTGGGGGCGATGTCCAGGCCGGCGGCGCTGACGTCGCGGTAGAAGATCATGTGCAGGTTCTCGTCGGCCGACACCCGCTGCAGCAGCTGGTCGGCGACGGGGTCCGCGCAAGCCTTACCGGTGTTGCGGTGCGAGACGCGGGTGGCCAGTTCCTGGAACGACACGTACATGACCGAGTCGAACAGGCTCTCGGCGAACAGGTCGCCCTGCTGGTTCTGGCCCGGCGAGAAGCCGCGGGTGACCTGCTCCATGCGGGTGATCTCGAGTTCGACGGGGTCGATGGCGCGGGTGGCCAGCAGGTAGTCGCGCAGGGCGATGCCGTGCCGGTTCTCCTCGGCGGTCCAGCGGTTGACCCAGAAGCCCCACGGGCCGTCCATCGAGAAGTTCATCGCGATCTCGCGGTGATACGACGGCAGGTTGTCCTCGGTGAGCAGGTTCTGCACCATCGCGGTGCGCGCCACCTCCGAGAGCTTGGACTCTTCCGGATCCCAGTCCTGACCGCCCAGGGCATAGAAGTTCTTGCCGTCGGACCAGGGGACGTAGTCGTGCGGGTTCCAATCCTTCGTCATCTTCATGTGACGGTTGATCTGCTGCTCGACTACGGGCTCGAGCTCATGCAGAAGCTGTAGGTCGGTCAGGTCTTGCGACACGACACCTCCCAGTTATCTGTATCTCGTGGTTGCAGTCAATATATCTGTGTACTCCGGTGACATCAAGTTTCTCGACGGCCTGTCAACCGTGATTCCCGGTACGGGCTGCTGCCCCGCTGCGGTCCAGCAGCATGGCCACGCAGTAGTCGATGAATTGCTCGCGGGTGGTGGGCAGTCGGCCGTTCAGGTACGCGACGAAAAGAGCGGTGAGACCACCGATCAGGCTGGTCGCGGTCATGGCCTGGATCGCGGGGTCGGTGACGGCGGTCAGCTTGCGCTGGAGCAGTTCGATGAAGTTGGGCATCCATTCCGAGCCGGAATTGGCCAGTGCCGGTTCGGCCTCCGGGGCCAGCAGCAGGGCCCGGCCGCGGACCGGATCATCGACCATCAGGGCAACGAATCGTTCCACCGCTTCGCGCGGTGTGGTCGCCGACATCAGCGCCGTCATCGCCTGCTGGCAAACTTCGGCGTACACCGCGCGGACGAATTCGTCGCGGTCGGTGAAGCTCTCGTAGAAATAGCGCTCGGTCAGGCCGGCCCCGCGGCAGACCGCGCGCACCGTCACCGTGGGGCGACCCTCGCCGCCGAGCAGTGCGATGCCCGCGGCGAGCAGTTCGTCGCGCCGTTTGAGCTGGCGATCCTCAAGGGGAACACCGGTCCAGCGGCGCTGGCGTTGACCGGACGTCACATCACTCCTACATTCGACACACATTGACAACGGGCGTGGTCAAATTTACTCGACCGCCGGGGATCTTGCCGTGACTCAAGATACGACCGACGTATACCCGGTAGCCACCGAATCCCCTGCATCGGCTGCCCCGAGGTCTGACTTGGCCCGAGGTCTGACCTGCCCCGGCGCGTTGGCCGAGCGGAGGCGCCGCTGCGTGATCTGATGGAACGACGCATCTGATGGACGGCGTCGGATCGACAGGGTGATGACATGACCATGGCGTGGCTGATCGGAACTCCACTGGCTATCGCGTATGCGGTGTTGGTGCTCAAGGGCATCGAGGCCGCCTGTCGGAGCTGGGAGCGCCGGCACCGCTATCACGACGGGCGCTGAACACTGACGCGGACGTCTCGGCTATGAGTAGGCCTTTGCCGATTACGGTAGAACCCATGTTCATCGCCCCCGAACTGCTCGGTGGCCGCTACGAGTTGCGGGGGACGCTCGGTCGCGGCGGGATGGCCGAGGTGCGGGAGGGCTGGGACACCCAGACCGGGCAGTCGGTGGCGATCAAACTGCTCTACCCGGGCTACGACACCCATCCCGACTACCTGCGCCGGTTCTGGGCCGAGGGGCATTCGGCGGCCGCGCTGCGGCATCCCAACATCGTCGCCGTGTACGGCAGCGGCGAACACCACGGCACCCCGTTCATCGTGATGGAACGCCTGCCCGGCAGCAGCCTCGGCGACTTGATCGCGCAGGGGCCGATGGCGCCGGACCACGTGCGCAAGGTGCTCGACGAGGTGCTGGCGGCGCTGTCGACCGCGCACGCCGCGGGCGTGATGCACCGCGACATCAAGCCCGCGAACATCCTGTTCACCGCCGACGGCACCGCGCAGGTCGCCGACTTCGGCCTGGCCAAGGGCCCCGACACCCACCGCACCGACACCGGTCAGATCATGGGGACGATGGCCTACATGAGCCCTGAGCGCCTCGCGGGCAACCCGGCGACGGTCACCGACGACCTTTACGCCGTGGGGGTGGTCGGGTGGGAAGCCCTGACCGGGCGCCGGGCCTTCCCCGAGGAGAACCTGGTCGCCCTCGCCCACGCCATCACCGAGAATCCGCCGCCACCGGTGTCGGCGCTGCGCCCCGACCTCCCGCCGCAACTCGCGGCCGTCGTCGACCGCGCAATGGCGCGGGACGCCTCCCAGCGCTTCGCCAGCGCCGACGTGATGCGCGCCGAACTGGCCAACGTCTACGGCGACCCCGCCACCGGCCCCATTCCGATCGTCCCGCTGCCGGGGCAGCCCGCGTCGCAGTTGTGGAACCCGCCGACCGAACCGGTGCCGCTCGTCGTCGCGCCCCGGCCGAGGCGCAGCGGCCGGCTGATCCTGTTGATCGCGGTGCTGTTGATCGCCGCGGTTGTCGGGGTGGTCGCCTTCGTACTGGGCGCCTCCACCCAGCGCAGCGCGGGCGCTCCCGACCCCGCGCCGGTCGTGGCGTTGCACTGAGCGGCGTCGTTGCGCATTTTCGGTACAGGGGCTACCGCAGTGTGCAATATTCGCCCGGTGTCGGGTGTGGTTGCCCGTCTGGCGAATTCATTCATTGACGCAGCCTGGGGGGTTCCCAAATGCGACGAGCCGTTCGCTCGATCTTCGTCCTGATACTTGCGCTGGTGGGGGTCGTGGCCGTCGCGGTGGCCGGCACGCTCACGTCGTTCGTCGCGTTGGCGGCCACCGCGTTGATCGTCCCGGGGACCGGCGACCCCGACGCGAACGTGGTGCCCGGTTACATGCAGAACGCCGTCAACCGGTACCTCACGAACACGCGGTGCTTCGACAACGGCGTGGCGAACGGTTGTTCCGACGCCGACCTGATCGGCATCAACTACCCGGCGTCGTTCTGGCCCATGCCTTTTCCCGGCTGGTGCGAGCCCGGGCGCTGCGAGAAGTGGAACGTCTCGGTGGCCGAGGGCGTCAGCGCGCTGAACGCCGAGGTGATCGAGCAGTGGGCCGCCGATTCCGATGAGGACCTGGTCATCTTCGGCTACTCGCAGGGCGGCGCGGTGGTGTCCAATGAACTGCGCAACCTCGCCGCGCTCGACCCGGCGATCAAGGAACGCCTCCAGGTCGTGATGATCGGCAACATCGCCAACCCCGACGGCGGGCTGTGGCAACGGCTGCGGCCCATCTCGATCCTCGGCGAGTTGCTGCTGGACGCGACCTTCGGCCCGCCGATGATCACCGACAGCGGGATCCCGATCACCAACATCGGATTCGAATACGACCCGGTGGTCTACGCGCCCCGGTACTGGGGTAACCCGCTGGCCATGCTGAACGCCATCGCGGCCTTCGACAACGTGCACGGCTACTACCTGGCGCCCAACGGCGGCGACCCCGACGGGACCATGCCCTACGGCTACACCGACGCGGAATTGGCTGCGGCGCTGGCCGATCCGGACAACATCCGCTACGGCGGCAACGACCCCAGCAGCCCGAACAAATACATCATGATCCCGGCCAAGTCACTGCCGCTGGCCAACCTGATCCTGAGCCTGGCCGAATCGACCGGCACCACGGCCATCGTGAAACCGTTCGTCGACCTGCTCGAGCCGGTGGCCAAGGTGCTGATCGACCTGGGCTACGACTGGAGCGGCGACCCCGACAAGCCAACTCCGTTGTCCCTCTTGCCCTTCAATCCCTTCAACAACTGGCTCGAGGTCGGTGAGGATCTCGTCGTCGCGGTCGGGGAGGGCATCGACAACGTGTTCGGCAAGTCGGCGGCGCCGACGGTGGCGCCGCTCGTCGAGGAGCCCGCTCCGGCCGAGGTCGTCGCGGATGTCGTCGTGGATGTCGTTGTCCAGAAGGAGGAGCCGAAGCCGCGGCCGGAGCCGGTATTGGCCGAGCGCGTCAAGGCCGAGGTGGAGGTGGAGGTTGACGAGCAGGCGCTGTCCGAGGAGCCATCCGAACAGCCCGCCGAGGAGTTGGCTGCCGTCGGCCCGGCCGAGGAGGTCGACTCCGAGGCTGCCGTCCAAGCCGACGCCAAGCTCGACGTCAAGAAGGTGAAGAAGGAGCTGCGCAGCGCGGTGAAGAAGTTCCTCAAGAAGGAGGCCCGCGAGGACGCCCGCGAGGACGCCCGCGAGGACGCCAAGAAGGATCCCAAGGCCGACGACGCAGCCAAGGGCGCCGAGCCCGACGAGCGCGAGCAGAAGGGGCCGGCGAGCGCGGACGAGGCGCCCGAGCGCGACAACGACGACAAGGCCGCCTGAGATTGCGGCGCTGGGCTGGGCAGCGGCTTCGGTCGGCCGCAACGCCCGCGCCCAAAGTTGACTTGTTCGCGGGCCTACTCGCGGAACCGGTACAACAGCTCCACCCTCGGCGCGGGAGGGGCGCCCCGCTGCTCGGGCGGCTCCAGTGGGGACTGAGAATCCGGCCAGAGCCGCGGAAGCCAATGCTTGGTGCCCCCAGCAGGGCTCGAACCTGCGACCTGCGGATTAAAAGTCCGTAGCTCTACCAACTGAGCTATAGGGGCCGTGCGAGCCATCAGGATAACTGAGGCTGCGGCGCCGCTTTCGGACCAGGTTCTCGAGGGGCCAAAAGGGGTGTTCACCGGCCCCGTTTTGGGATTGCGGGCGACGTGCCCTAAGCTATCGAAGCTCCCAGCGGAAGCGTTGTGAGTACCCCGGAGAGATTCGGCTCTGGCCCCCTTCGTCTAGCGGCCTAGGACGCCGCCCTTTCAAGGCGGTAGCGCGGGTTCGAATCCCGTAGGGGGTACTTCTATACGTGGAAGCGAGGAGTAGCAGTACAGCAAGGCCCTGTGGCGCAGTTGGTTAGCGCGCCGCCCTGTCACGGCGGAGGTCGCGGGTTCGAGTCCCGTCAGGGTCGCCAGCGAGGCATTTTGGTTGATACCGGTGCCTTCCGGGCCAGGTAGCTCAGTTGGTACGAGCGTCCGCCTGAAAAGCGGAAGGTCGCCGGTTCGATCCCGGCCCTGGCCACCACAACTTCCAACTCGCCGAAAGTTGCGGTGTTATACGCATCGGCCGAGTAGGCCCGCGAATAACCCAACTCTGGCGATCTAGTTCGCCCGCAAATTGGTGAAGTGTGGGGGTGGTTCGCCGGTTTTAGACTTTGTGGGTGGCAAATTTCGAGGCGCAGCTGGGTGGCCTGTACTCGCTGACAATGCAGCACGATGCAATGGCGCTCGAATTGGCCGGTGATGTCGGTCGGGCCGGCTTGGGGCCTGCTTGTCAGGCCAGTGTGGCGGCGGTGTCGTCGGTGCAGGCCGCGGTGGACGCGATGGCGGTGCGGTTGGCGGCCCGTGCGTCGAACACCGGGGCGAAGGTCGACACGGCGGCGAGGGCTTTCGGTGAGCAGGAGCACTCCTCGGTTGCCGCGATCGCCGCGACCTATCCCGGCGTCATCCTGTAGATGCCCAGTACTGCCGTCGCGTTGCCGACTCGGTCACAGATTGAATCCTGGGCCACCGCGCATCTGAGGCAGGCGGCCCGGCAGTGGGCATCGACCGCGGAGTCCTGGGAGCAGTCCTTCGATGTGCTGTACCGGGGTGCGTTGGCACCTGGCGGGACTGACTTCGACGGCGCAACTGCTGAGGCGGTCGGGCAGCGTGCATTGTCGGACAAGCTGCTCGTGGTCAGGCTCGCTGACGACCTTGCGGCGGCGGCGAGCGCGGCCACAACCGCGACCGCGGACATCGATGCGGCCAAGTCCTCGGCGCTGGCGGCGATCGCGCGCGCCGAGGACGCGGGATTCGACGTCGCCGAGGACCTATCGCTGAGTAGTCGGCAGGAGTTCACCGACGCCGACTATGCTGCGAAGCTCGCCGAGGCGCAACGACTTGCCGTCGAGATCCGCTCTGCTGCAGCCGGTTTGGCCCGCGTCGACGCTGAGGCGGCGACCACGATCACCGCTGCGGTGGCGTCCTTCTCCGAGGTCAGCTTCCCCGAAGCGCCGATGCCGGCACAGTCGCCAAGCGATCCCACCGTGCAACTGGTGGACAACAAGGTCCCCACCGACACGACGTCCACGGAGTCCGATCCCGGCCCGGGTGAGGAGACCGGCCTGGAGGGCGGTGCGCCGCAATCGTGGGAAGACATGCTGCTTCCAGGAGCCGCTGACGCCGAGGCCGAGGGTCCTGAGGCTGACCCGGGTGTTGAGGTGGACCCGGAGCAGCCCAAGGGCCTCGACGAGGCGCTCAGCGGGGTCGCTGGTGCGCCGGTGGCACCGGCGCCGGGGGTGGTGGAGCGGTTCAAGGACCAGATGAAGGCGGCGGGTAAAGGTGACGGCGCCGCCGACGGCGAGGGCGGCTACACCCGTTCGCCATTGGAGGGCCCCATTGTCGCCGCCGATCCGTCGGTGGTCGATCAACAGGCCGCCCGGGTCGAGGCCGCCGGACAGCGGTTGGCGGCTGCGCAGGCCGAGTTCGATGCCGCTGCCGCCGACAACGTCGTGCACGGCCCCGGCGGTGGTCACAGTCGCGATGTCCTCGATGGTCTGAGCGAGGCGGTCTTTGATGCCCGCCGCGATTTCACCGCACAACGCGACCTGCTCGTCGAGCTCAACGGGGCGCGCACTGAGGTCGGCGGGCGGCCCATCGGTATCCCGGGCTTGCCGGATAACGCTGAGGTGCAGGCATTCCCGGCGCCGCCCAGTATCGCCAGTCAGTTCGTCGACGCAAACGCCAACATCAGCGAGGAGATCAGCAAGGCCACGTTCGGCATGGTGCCCGACGTCGCGCACGACATCGACGTGTTCACCAACTGGGGTGAGCATTCGGGCGCCGAGCAGGCCGGCGCCGTCCTCGATGTCGTCGGCTCCGTACCCCTGCCCGGCGCCAAACCTCTCACCGAAGCCCTAGAACGGGGAATCGACGCCATCACGGGCGCTGCCCGCCACGTCGACGACGTCCCCACTGGCAGTGCCCATCACGGCCCAGATGCGCACCACAGGCCAGACCTCAACGTCGGAGAAAACCCGCCCACGGCTAGTGGCCAAGCGCCGGACCCGATCCAGGCAGGCTCACCCCCGGCGCTTCCATCCGACTCGCCGTTGTTCGATGGGTATGACCCCACACCGCCCGGACCGCAGTTCACCAACCCCGACGGCAGCCTCCTCTACCCTGACGATTCATTGGCCAGCAAGCCCTACGCCGTGCCGGGCACCGTCATCGATGACGTGCAACTAGCACCGGGCACCGAGCTCGGCCGTTTCGGGTATCCAGGGGGCTCATATGTGGCACCCGACGGAACTCGCTTCGCGGAGCTGGCGCTGCCCCCTGGTAGCGCCACCAAACCCTATTTTCGGTACATGGTGAATGACGCCGTCGGCCTCCCGCCAGGCTGGCGTATCGAGCAATCCCAAGCTGCACCGTGGTTCCACCAACCGGGAGGTGGAACGCAGTACAGAATCCTTGATGATTTCGGCAAGAATGGCTCTGTTGAAGAATTGATAAGGTGGGGCTACCTGCGGAGGGTTGAATAGATGCCAGACTTTTCACGGTTGACGGAAAATTGGCGAAAATGGGGGCCGAGTATCGGCGGAGAGCGCGTATCGGCCTCGACTGAGTGCGTTGACTGCGACGCCCTCTTTGATTCGAGCGACTACTCTGTGCATCTTCGCTGGGACGGTTCTTGGTGGGTCGTGGACACTGTCGATGAGCGCAATGAGCGACGGAGCGGTGCCGCCCTGTTCTCGAGCTTTGAGTTGGTCGAGAAGTATCTGTCATGGGATTGGGCTACGACGGCGGATTCGCGCCTCGCGTCTGGGGTGCTGGGAACCGATCTTGCTAAGCAAGGGTTTTCACCCGATGTCGAAGTAACCAGATTGGAGCGGGGATACGAGGTCTGTTCAAACAGTGGGTGTGCGATCCTGTCGATCGTCAATGCCACAATTTTTAGTCATTTGATGTCTAAAACGTTGGATGAGATCGAGCGAATGGCGCGAACCGTGCCGTGAATCCTCATCCGAAGGAACTCAGGGGATGAGCGACTACTCTAGGCTTGCGGCGAATTGGATCAGGTGGTCCGGATTATCGTGCATACCGAACGCTTCTGTAATCGAAGACCGCGCTAACGACCGTGTCGTCTTCAAGTCAAGGGAGGGAAGTTTCACTCTCTACCACCAAGGCGATTGGTGGTCGCTTGATGAGACCGATGATCGGGGAAGCCAACATTACGACACGGCTCGGTTCTCCACCTTCGCGCTGGCAGAGATCTATCTGATCTGGACGTGGGCATCGGTCGCCCGGACGGCCGTCGGGGCCAAAAATCTTGGTGCCGCACTGTACGCAGCGGGATTCAATCCAGCGGTCGCGGTCGAGGAGGAAACGCCCGGTGTGTACAAGCTTTCGTCCCGGGCGGGTACGGCTATCGTCACCGGCGTGAAGGCGACCATCATCAGTCATTTGATGGAGGAACCAGTGGAAAAGGTCGAAGCATTGGTTTCGACCGGGTTCTGACCGCCGAGAGTTGCGGTGTTATACGCATCGGCCGAGTAGGCCCGCGAACAACCCAACTCTGGGCGGCCGGGAAAAACGGCGGCCCGGGTGCGCGGCGATCCAGGTGGCATCTGTCACAGTGGGCGCATGCAATTCTGGTCCGGCACGGCCTTCCTCCCCACCCGCGATCTGACCACCATCGCCTCCCTGCTCGATAAGAACGGCTTCACCGGCGTCTTCACCTCCGATCACCTGATCTACCCGCGCGAACTGCGGACGCCGTACCCGCTGACCGGGGACAAGCCGCCGTGGCCGCCGGAGACAGAGTGGCCCGATTCGTGGGTGACCATCGGCGCGCTGGCGGCGGTCACCACCCGGCTGCGGTTCTCCAACGCGGTGTACATCGTCGGCGCCCGGCCGCTGCTCGAGGTCGCCAAGCAGGTCGCCACCGCCGCCGCCCTGTCCGACGGCAGGGTGTCGCTGGCGATCGGAACCGGTTGGATGCGTGAGGAATTCGAGCTTCTCGGCCAGGACTTCGACAATCGCGGGCCGCGCACCACCGAGATGATCCACGCTCTGCGCGCGTTGTGGCAGGGCGGCTGGGTGTCCTGGCAGGGCGAGCACTACGCGATCCCCGAGATCATGATCGAACCGCATCCGCCCGCCCCGGTGCCCATCCTGTGCGGCGGCGAATCCGACCTCGCCCTCAAGCGCGCCGCCCGGGACTGCGACGGCTGGGTGGGCACGTACTACAGCTGGGACGACGCGGTGGCGATCGTCGGCCGGCTCAAGGAGTTCCGCCGACGCTACGACCGCGCCGATGAACCGTTCGAAGTCGTCGTCTCGCTCAGCGATCCGCCGTCGGTGGACCTGTACCGGCGCGCCGAGGACATCGGCATCACGGGGGTGATGTGCGCGCCGTGGCGCGACGGGCGCTACCGCGAAGGCATCGAGCGTTTTGCCGACGACATCATCACCCGGTGCGGGTAAAGGTTTGACGGGGCCGTAATCGGGCAACAAACCTGCCGATAACTACACCTTTGGAGGCGTGATGAACCGCGTGATGACCCTGATGATTGCCGGCTTTGCTGCCGCGGCGGTGGCGACCGGCTGCTCGTCTGCCGTGATGAACCAGGGCGGCGACACCAAGTGCAGCGACTTCACCGCCGCGGACGAGAAGACGCAGAACGAGAACATCACCAAGATGCTCACGGACGAGGGCAAGAACGAACCGTCCAACATCGAGCTGACCGGCACCCGCGTCGCGGTGGAGACCTTCTGTCAGACCGTCGGCACCCCCGACAGCCCCATCAAGGAAGCCCCGCACCTCTAAACCCCGGCGAGCGTGCATGGCACTGGCGTTACCGTGAGTGCCATGCACGCTTTCCGCGCGGCCGTCGAGGCCGGCAACTTCGCAGCCCTGCCCGCCCTGTGCGCCGAGGACGTGGTGTTTCGCAGCCCGATCGCGCACAAGCCCTACCACGGTCGCGAGCAACTCGCGGTGATCCTGCAGGCGGTCTCCAACGTGTTCGAGGACCTGCGCTACGACCGCGAGATCGGCGCCCCGCTGGAGCCTGGCCAGGACGGGGACCATGCGCTGATGTTCACCGCGAAGGTGGGCGAGCTGGAGATCAACGGCTGCGATTTCCTGCACACCCGCGCCGACGGCCTCATCGACGAGTTCACCGTGATGCTGCGCCCCTTGAAGGCGGTCAACGCCTTCGCCGAGAAGATGGCCGTCGAATTCGACAAGGTCATGCGGGAGCACGGGCTCTCCGGGTAGCGCATCGAGTAGTCCGCTACGCATGACCGCGGCCGTGCATGCCGCCACGCTGGGAAGACACCCGGCGAGGAGGCGACATGGCAACTATCGGCGACGACCGGATGATCGTGGGTGGCCAGGAACGCGCCGACGGCAGCTGGCTGTTCACCATCTGTTACACCGCAGAATTCGCCGAGGCCGACCTGGGGCGGCGGTTCGACGACTCGGTGCAGATCTTCGAACTTCAGCGCGCCGGTCTGCGGCCGGCGGTGTCCGGCTGTCCGGTGTCGTTCCGGGCGACCAGCCCGAGGGTGTTCCGCAAGAAGCGCATCGTGGTCGACCGCGACGCCCACGGCGAACTGCACCTGGTGCGCGCCGCGATCCGGCTGTACCACCGCGTCGGCGACGACGTCGTCACCGACGATGAGCAGATCACCCCGCCGGGCAAAGCCGTCCGCTTCCGCGCACCGCTGGTTAAGGTTTCTGACCATGGCCGTCAACGATTCGCGTGAAGTCGTCATCGAAGCAACGCCGAAGGAGATCCTCGACGTCATCGCCGACGTCGAGTCGACGCCGTCCTGGTCGCCGCAGTATCAGAAGGCCCAGATCCTCGAGACCTACGACGACGGCAGGCCGCGGCAGGCGAAGATGACCATCAAGGCCGCGGGACTGACCGACGATCAGGTCATCGAATACACCTGGACTGACACGAGTGTCAGCTGGACCTTGGTCTCGGCCGGGCAACTCAAGTCCCAGGACGCGTCCTACACGTTGACCCCCGAGGGCGACAAGACCCGGGTCCGGTTCGACATGAAAGTGGACCCGTCGGTGCCCATCCCCGGCTTCCTGCTCAAGCGCACGCTCAAGGGCGGCATGGAGACCGCGACCGATGGCCTGCGCAAGCAGGTGCTCAAGGTCAAGAAGGGCGGCTGAGGACCCGCCGCAGCGAAGTTTTTGGTGCGCAAGCGCGCCACGGTTACTACCGTCGAAGGTATGGCTGTACGGGCCTCCCGCGAAGTGATGTTCGACGCCTCGCCCAAGGCGATCCTGGACACGCTCGCCGACATCGACGCGCTGCCGTCGTGGTCCACGCTGCACCGCAGCGCGGAGGTGCTCGACCGCTATCCCGACGGCCGGCCCCACCACGTGAAGACGACGGTCCGGCTGCTCGGCGTCACCGACAAGGAACTGCTCGAGTACCGCTGGGGCGAGAACTGGATGGTGTGGGACGCCCGGCAGACCTTCCAGCAGCAGGGCCAGCACGCTGAATACAACCTGACCCGGGAGGGCGATCTGACCCGGGTGCGGTTCGACATCATCGTGGACCCATCGGCGCCCATCCCGGGCTTCCTGGTCAAGCGGGCCAAGCGCATCGTGCTCAACGCCGCGATCGACCGCCTGCGCAGCCGGGTGACCCGCAACTGGGGCTGACCAGATTTCTGTTCACGGTGATTTCAGGGAAGTTCTGCGCGCCGCGGCGGTGTTGCTGCTGACATGCCCGCCGGAGTCGTGCTCTCGCCCAGTCCCACCGCCGTCAACGTCGTCGACGACATCGTCGAGCAGGCGCAGCGCGCCCACGAGCTCGGGGTGCGTCAGGTGTGGCTGGCGCAGCAGTTCGACGTCGACGCGATCACGCTGGCCGCGCTGATCGGCGCGGCGGTGCCGGGGCTGGGGGTGGGCACCTCGGTGGTGCCGATCAACCCCCGCCACCCGCTGGTCCTGGCCTCGGCGGCCCAGACCGCCCAGGCGGCCAGCCACGGGCGCTTCAGCCTGGGCCTCGGGCTGGGGGCGCACGAGCTCGAACGAGAGGCGTTCGGCATCTCGCCGGTCAACACGGTGGACCGGCTCCGGGAACATCTCACGGTGCTGCGCGCGATTCTCGACGACGGCGAGGTGGACTTCCGCGGTCGACACCTCACGGCGTCGCCGCGCTGGCCGGTGCGCGTCGCCGGCGGTGCGCCGATCCCCCTCTACGTGGCCGCCATGGGACCAAAGGCGTTGCGGGTCACCGGCGAACTCGCCGACGGGACGCTGCCGTACCTGGCCGGCCCGCGCACCATCGCGGAGTTCATCGTGCCCACCGTCGCCGAGGCCGCCGCGCAGGCGGGTCGGCCCGCGCCGCGGGTGCTGGCCGGGGTGCCGGTGGCCGTGACCGACCGGGCGCAGGACGCTGCCGACCTCGCCGCGGCCACCCTGGCGCTCTACGACGGCATCCCGTCGTACCAAAAGGTGGTCGCCCGGGAGGGACTGTCGTCGGCCGCGGAGTTGGCTGTGATCGGTTCGGCCGACACCGTGCAACGGCGACTCGCGGCCTACCGCGACGCCGGGGCCACCGAGATCGTGGTCGCGACGCTGCAGCGCGATGACCGGGCGGCGTTAGAGGATCTCTGGCGGGTTGTCGCGGCCCTGTAGTCTGCGCAGCCGGCGGATGCCCTCGTCGAGGGTGTCCTCGCGTTTGCAAAAGGCGAAGCGCACCAGGTGATTCCAGTCGGCGAAGTGCGGTCCGTCCGGATCGCAGAACGCCGAGAGCGGAATGGCGGCCACCCCGACCTGATGCGGCAGCTGCTGGCAGAACTCGGCGCTGTCGTGGTAACCCAGCGGCCGCGGATCCGCGCACAGGAAGTACGTCCCGGAGCTCGGGTGCACCTCGAAACCGAGCTCGGTCAGCGCGGCGCTGAGCTTGTCGCGGCGCACCTGCAGCGAATCCCGTAGCGCGGTGACCCAGCGGTCCTCGGTGTTCAACGCGAGCGCGACCGCGGGTTGGAACGGCGCGCCGCCCACATAGCTGAGGTATTGCTTGGCTGCGCGCAGACCGGCGATCAAATGTGCCGGGCCACAAGCCCATCCGATCTTCCAGCCGGTGCAGTTGAACATCTTGGCGGCGCTGGAGATGGTGATGGTGCGCTCGGCCATGCCGGGGTAGGCGGCCAGCGGCCGGTGCCGGCTGCCGTCGAACACCAGATGCTCGTAGACCTCATCGGTGATCACCAGCAGGTCGTTGTCGACGGCGATCTCCGCCACCGCCGACAGTTCGGCGTCGCTGAACACCGTGCCGGTTGGATTGTGCGGCGTGTTGAGGATCAGCGCCCGGGTGCGCGGACCGACGGTGCGCCGCAGCGCATCCACGTCGAGAGCGAAACCGCGGCCGTCGGGCACCAACGGCGCGGTCACCCGGTGGCAGCCGGCCATCGCGACGACCGGCGCGTACGAGTCGTAGAACGGCTCGATCATCGCCACCTCGGAGCCGGGTTCCACCAGGCCGATGATCGCCGCGGCGATGGCCTCGGTGGCCCCGACGGTCACCAGGACCTCGGTGTCGGGGTCGTAGTCGATGTCGAAGTGGCGCTTGCGTTGCGCGGCGATCGCCTGCCGCAGTTCGGGAATGCCCGCGCCGGGCGGGTATTGGTTGACGCCGTCGCTGATCGCGCGTTGGGCGGCCTCGAGCATCGCCGCGGGGCCGTCCTCGTCGGGGAAGCCCTGACCGAGGTTGACCGCACCGACGCGCGCGGCCAGCGCCGACATCTCCGCGAAGATGGTCACCGCGTACGGCTGGAGTCGCTGCACCGTCATATCCGTCGAGGCTAGACGAGCGCCGTCGTGGGAATTGCCGCACACCGGCGCCGCGGTCAGCCGTTAATGTCCAATGCCAAGAGCCGGCATCGTTTCAGGGGGCTGCATGACGGACACCAGCATCGACGACCTCGAGGCGCGGTATCTCGCGGCGCGCGACCCCGAGACGGCGATGCGCGCCGCGGAGGAACTGCACACGGCGCGTAGCAGCGAACTCGGCGCGGCGCACCCGGACACCGTGATGACGGCGGTCGCCGCGGCCACCTGGAGGTTTCACGCCGGCGACGTCGCGGGCGGGGTCGAACAGCTGCGCGCGCTGATGCCCACCGCGGCCGCGGTCCTGGGGGACGACGATCTCGGCACCCTGGGCGCCCGTCACATCGTCGCCTCCTATCCCGACGGCACCGAGCCGTCGCCTGCGCGGCGACTCGTCGGCTGGCTCGAACTCTACGCCGACGAACAACGGGTCCTCGGCGCCGAGCACCCCACCACGCTGGCCGCTCGCAACCAAGTGGCCGTGCTGCGCCGCGAACTCGGCGACCGGATCGGGGCCCGCGACGAATCCGCCGCGGTGGTCGAGGCGCAACGGCGCGTCCTGGGGGAGGATCACCCGGACACGCTGACGGGCCGCTTCACCGCCGCGATGTGCCTGGGGGAGGCCAGCGACGGGGCCGCGGCGCTCGCCGAGATCACCGCGCTGATCCCGCTGTTGGCCGCAACCTTCGGCCACGACCACCAGAACACCCTGGCCGCGCGGCAGACCAGCGCGTTGTGGAGCGCCGAGGACGGCGGCGACCCGCTCGACCGGCTCTCGGAATGGGAGGTGCTCGTCGACGACCTCACCCGTGCGCTGGGGGAGCGCCATCCGCTGACCGTCGCGGCGGAACGGACCCGCGCCGAACAGCGCGCCCGGTGGGAACCGGACGGGGCCGACGGCCTGTTGGCCGGTGTCATCGAGGCCAAGCGGGCCCTGGGACAGGCCCTGCGGGCGGACGGCCCGGCCTCGGCGGCCGCCCTACGCTGCCGCTACGACCTGGCTCAACGCTTCCTGCGGGGTCTGCGGTTCGATGCGGCTCGGGTGCACGCCGAGTCCCTGGTGCGGGACAGCGAGGCGGCGCTCGGCGACGACCACGAACTGACCTCGGCCGCGCGGCGGTTGCTCAGCGAGTTGCCGTAGTAACCCAGCTCCCAACCAAGCGGTTGGGAGGACTGCTAGGCTGGCTTGTCAGGGGACTACCCTCCGCTGCGGGCCGCCGGTCTCGGTGACCCACAGAACCCAACCTGAACAGGACCTGGAGCAACTACATGTCCGAAGAAGCCTTCATCTACGAGGCCATTCGCACACCGCGCGGCAAGCAGCGGGGCGGGGCACTCAACGAAATCAAGCCCATCAGCCTGGTCACCGGCCTGATCGACGAGATGCGCTCGCGCTATCCGGATCTGGACGAGACGCTGATCAGCGATGTCATCCTCGGCGTGGTGTCGCCGGTGGGGGATCAGGGTGCGGTGCTCGCGCGCACGGCGGTGCTGGCCTCGGGCATGCCCGAGACCACCGGCGGTGTGCAGCTCAACCGGTTCTGCGCCTCGGGTCTGGAAGCGGTCAACATGGCCGCCCAGAAGGTGCGCTCGGGCTGGGACGACCTGGTCTACGCCGGTGGTGTGGAGTCGATGAGTCGCGTGCCGATGGGCTCCGACGGCGGCGCCTGGGCCAGCGACCCGGACACCAACTACACCGTGGGCTTCGTCCCGCAGGGCATCGGCGCAGACCTGATCGCCACCATCGAGGGCTTCTCGCGTGAGGACGTCGACGCCTACGCCGCGCGTTCGCAGCAGCGTGCCGCCGCAGCGTGGTCGAGTGGCTACTTCGCCAAGTCGGTGGTCCCGGTGCGTGATCAGAACGGTCTGATCGTGCTGGACCAGGACGAGCACATGCGCCCCGGTTCCACCGTGGAGAGCCTGGGCAAGCTCAAGCCCGCCTTCGACACCGTCGGCGCGATGGGTGGCTTCGACGATGTGGCGCTGCAGAAGTACCACTACGTCGAGAAGATCAATCACGTCCACACCGGGGGCAACTCCTCGGGCATCGTCGACGGTGCCGCGCTGGTGCTCATCGGCAGTGAGAAGGCCGGCGCGTCGCAGGGGCTGACCCCGCGGGCGCGGGTCGTGGCCACCGCGACCAGTGGTGCCGATCCGGTGATCATGTTGACCGGTCCGACCCCGGCGACCCAGAAGGTGTTGGATCGCGCGGGCCTGACCGTCGATGACATCGATCTGTTCGAGCTCAACGAGGCGTTCGCGTCGGTGGTGTTGAAGTTCCAGAAGGATCTGAACATCCCGGACGAGAAGCTCAACGTCAACGGTGGCGCCATCGCGATGGGTCACCCGCTGGGCGCCACCGGCGCCATGATCACCGGAACCATGGTCGACGAGCTCGAGCGTCGCGGCGCTCGGCGTGCGCTGATCACGCTGTGTGTCGGCGGCGGTATGGGTGTGGCCACCATCATCGAGCGCGTCTGAGAGGGCTGAAAACCAATGGCTGAGAACACTATTGCGTGGGACAAGGATGCCGACGGCATCGTCGTGTTGACGTTGGATGATCCGACCGGATCGGCCAACGTGATGAACGAGCACTACAAGGAATCGATGCACAACACCGTGCAACGCCTTGTGGCCGAAAAAGATTCGATCACCGGTGTGGTCATCACCAGCGCGAAGAAGACCTTCTTCGCCGGCGGCGACCTCAAGGGCATGATGACCGTGGGCCCCGACGACGCGGAAGCGTCGTTCGCCGAGGTCGAGTTCATCAAGGCCGACCTGCGCCAGCTGGAAACCCTTGGGGTTCCGGTGGTTGCGGCGATCAACGGCGCGGCCCTCGGCGGCGGTCTGGAGATCGCGCTGGCCTGTCATCACCGCATCGCCGCCGACGTGCGCGGTTCGGTGATCGGCCTGCCCGAGGTCACCCTGGGCCTGCTGCCCGGCGGTGGCGGCGTGGCCCGCAGCGTCCGGCTGTTCGGCATCCAGAAGGCGTTCACCGAGATCCTGAGCCAGGGCACCCGGTTCAACCCGGGCAAGGCCAAGGAGATCGGCCTGGTCGACGAACTCTTCGGCTCGGTCGACGAGTTGGTTCCCGCCGCCAAGGCCTGGATCAAGGCCAACCCCGAGGCCCACACCCAGCCCTGGGATGCCAAGGGCTACAAGATGCCCGGCGGCACCCCCGCCACCCCGGCGCTCGCGGCGATCCTGCCGTCGTTCCCGGCGCTGCTCAAGAAGCAGCTCAAGGGTTCGCCGATGCCGGCACCGCGCGCCATCCTCAACGCCGCGGTCGAGGGCGCCCAGGTCGACTTCGACACCGCCAGCCGCATCGAGAGCCGCTACTTCACCTCGTTGGTGACCGGGCAGACCGCCAAGAACATGATCCAGGCGTTCTTCCTGGACCTGCAGGCGATCAACGGCGGCGCGTCGCGCCCCGACGGCATCGCCAAGCAGGACATCAAGAAGATCGGCGTGCTCGGCGCGGGCATGATGGGCGCGGGTATCGCCTACGTGTCGGCCAAGGCCGGCTATGACGTTGTGCTCAAGGATGTTTCGCTCGAGGCGGCCCAGAAGGGCAAGGCCTACTCGGAGGGGCTGGAGGCCAAGGCACTCAAGCGTGGCAAGACCACCGAGGAGAAGTCGGCGGCGCTGCTGGCCAAGATCACCCCGACCGCCGATGCTGCGGACCTCAAGGGTGTCGACTTCGTCATCGAGGCGGTCTTCGAGAACCAGGAACTCAAGCACAAGGTGTTCCAGGAGATCGAGGACATCGTCGAGCCGAATGCGCTGCTGGGTTCGAACACCTCCACGCTGCCGATCACGGGTCTGGCCACCGGCGTCAAGCGCCAGGAGGACTTCATCGGGATCCACTTCTTCTCCCCCGTCGACAAGATGCCGCTGGTCGAGATCATCAAGGGCGAGAAGACTTCCGACGAGGCGCTGGCCCGGGTGTTCGACTACACCCTGGCCATCAAGAAGACCCCGATCGTCGTCAACGACAGCCGCGGCTTCTTCACCAGCCGCGTCATCGGCACCTTCGTCAACGAGGCGCTGGCGATGCTCGGCGAGGGCGTCGACGCCGCCAGCATCGAGCAGGCCGGCGGCCAGGCCGGCTACCCGGCCGCGCCGCTGCAGCTGTCCGACGAGCTCAACCTCGAGCTCATGCAGAAGATCGCCACCGAGACCCGCAAGGCGACCGAGGCTGCCGGCGGCACCCACGAGGCGCACCCGGCCGAGGCCGTCGTCAACAAGATGATCGAGATCGGTCGTCCGTCACGGCTCAAGGGTGCGGGCTTCTACTCCTACGTCGACGGCAAGCGCGTCGGCCTGTGGCCCGGGCTGAAGGAGACCTTCAACTCCGGCAGCTCGGATATCCCGCTGCAGGACATGATCGACCGGATGCTGTTCGCCGAGGCCCTCGAGACCCAGAAGTGCCTCGACGAGGGCGTGCTGACCTCGACCGCCGACGCCAACATCGGCTCCATCATGGGCATCGGCTTCCCGCCGTACACCGGTGGTAGCGCGCAGTTCATCGTCGGCTACCAGGGCGAGCTCGGCGTCGGCAAGGACGCCTTCGTCGCCCGCGCCAAGCAACTGGCCGAGCGTTACGGCGAGCGCTTCAACCCGCCGGCGTCGCTGACCAAGTAGCACCAACCGCAAGACGCCCCCGGCCGACGGTCGGGGGCGTCTTCGCCGTCAGAGGCCGCCCAGATCGGCAGAGAGCCAGTGCTGCGGGCGCATCCAGATCACCACGGAGTCCCCGTGTTCGCGGCGGGCCATCTCGAGGTAGGGCGCCACGGCCTCCGGCGGTAGATAGCGCTCGGTCACCTCGACGAGCAGTTCGTCGGTTCCCGGCTCGATGCGGCTGACGGGCCCGTCGACGGCCACGTAGCGGACCGTGGGCTCGACGCGATCGACCATCAGCGAGAAGTGCCCGGTGGCCTCGATCAGCCGGTGTTTTCGGGAGCCGGCGCCGGTCAACACCCACGGCTCGGCGCCGGGGCGGTACTGGTACCAGACGGGGACCGTCAACGGCCCGCGCTGATCGCCGGCGGCCACCGACAAGGCGGCGACGTGCGGCTCCGACAGGAACTGTTCGCGTTCTTCTTTGGTGAGAGCCATCACCTCAGCGTAGGTCTGTCGTGTCGAGGTTTCGAGGTTCGGCGCAGAGGGGTACGGTCATGCTCCATGCGCTTCGGATTGTTCATCCCGCAGGGCTGGCGACTCGATCTGGTGGGTATTGATCCCGCGGAGCAGTGGGCGGTGATGCGCGAGCTTGCGCAGTACGCCGACAACACCCCGGCGTGGGACTCGCTGTGGGTCTATGACCACTTCCACACCGTCCCGACACCGACCGCGGAGGCCACACACGAGGCGTGGTCGCTGATGGCGGCGTACGCGGCGAGCACCTCGCGGATCAAGCTCGGGCAGATGTGTACCGCCATGAGCTATCGCAACCCGGCGTACCTGGCGAAGGTCGCCGCGACCACGGACATCATCTCCGGCGGGCGGGTCCAGATGGGGATCGGCGGCGGCTGGTACGAACACGAGTGGCGCGCCTACGGCTACGGGTTCCCGTCCGCCGGCGAGCGGCTGGCCCGCCTCGACGAGGGCGTCCAGATCATGCGCGGCGCCTGGCGCGACGGTGTCGTCAGCCTCGACGGCAAGCACTATCAGGTCGACGGCGCCATCGTGGAGCCGAAGCCGCTGCAGGACAACGGGATTCCGCTGTGGATCGCCGGTGGCGGGGAGAAGGTCACGCTGCGCATCGCCGCGAAGTACGCCCAGTACACGAACTTCACCTCCGAACCCGAGGGGTTCGAGCGCAAGTCGCAGATCCTGGCCGACCACTGCGCCGACGTCGGCACCGACTTCGACGCCATCGTCCGCTCGGCCAACATCAACGCGTTCTTGGGCTCGTCGGAGACCGAGGTCAAGGAGCGGATGGCGCGCGTGCACGCCCGGATCAGCGGCCTCACCGGCGAGGCGGCCGCCGACGCGATGATCAATTCGATGAAGGGTCCGCAGTCCGGCAGCGGCACGCCCGAGCAACTCATCGACGCGCTGGGCCAGCTGCGCGACCTCGGCTGCGAGTACGTGATCTGCTACTTCCCCGAGGCGGCCTACGATCGCTCCGGCGTGGAACTCTTCGAACGCGAAGTCATCCCCGCCCTCACCTGACGCCCTCCCCTTAGCCCCTCTAGCGCGACCGTGCCCTCCCTTTAGCGCGAGCGCCCCTCTAGCGCGACCGTGCGCGTCCCCGGCCGACACGCCGTCGGATCCACGTGGTTTGCGCCCGGTCGCGCTTAGGAGAATGGGCTTTCCGCTTTTCGTCAACCGTATTGTACGATTCCGAAAGCGCACTATTGGTCACGATTGCGGAGGATCTGGTTCATGCAGAAAGCGCTCGCGCCCGAGATTTCGACCTGGCCTGACGAGAACCCGCAGCTGATCGGAAGCCAGTGCGGCAACTGCTCGGCCACCGTGTTCCCGGTGCAGGATCACTGCCCGAAGTGCAGCAGCGCGGAGATGTCCGAGACGCTGCTGCCGCGCCGCGGCACCGTGGTCGCCTGGACCACGCAGGGCTTCCCGCCCGGCGCCCCCTACGCCGGCCCGACGGGCAAGGACTTCGTACCGTTCGGTGTGGGCCTGGTCCAGTTGGGCGATGTGATCCGCGTGGAGGGTCGACTCACCGAGAACGACCCCGCCAAGCTGAAGTTCGGCCAAGAGGTCGAGCTCACCATGATCCCGTTCACCACCGACGCCGACGGCAATGAAGTCGTCACGTTCGCGTTCCAGCCGGTCTGAGGAGCACTTCGATGAGTAATGACGTCGCCATCATCGGGGTCGGCCTGCACCCGTTCGGCCGGTTCGACAAGCCCGCCGTGCAGATGGGCGCCGAGGCCATCAGGCTGGCGCTCGCCGACGCCGGCGTGGAGTGGAAAGACATCCAGTTCGGCTTCGGCGGCAGCTACGAGGTGTCCAACCCCGACTCGGTGACCCGCCTGGTCGGCCTGACCGGCATCACCTTCACCAACGTCTTCAATGCCTGCGCCACCTCGGCGAGCGCCATTCAGCAGACCGCGGACACCATCCGGCTGGGCAAGTACGACATCGGCGTGGCCGTCGGCCTGGACAAGCATCCGCGCGGGGCGTTCACCGACGACCCGGCCAAGCTGGCCCTGCCGCAGTGGTACGCGGAGAACGGCCAGTTCGTCACCACCAAGTTCTTCGGCATGAAGGCCAACAAGTACCTCCATGACCACAACATCAGCCAGGAGACGCTGGCGCGGGTGGCCAACAAGAACTTCCGCAACGGCGAGCTGAACCCGAATGCGTTCCGGCGCAAGCCCATTTCGGTCGAGGAGATCCTCAACTCGCCGGCCCTGAACTACCCGCTGACGCAGTACATGTTCTGCGCGCCCGACGAGGGGGCCGCCGCGGTGATCATGTGCCGCGGCGACATCGCGCACAAGTTCACCGACAAGCCGGTGTACGTGCGCGCCAGCGAGATCCGCACCCGCACCTTCGGCGCCTACGAGGTGCACGCGACGTCGGCTCCGCTGGATTCCGATCCCGCGCCCACGGTGTACGCCGCCAAGGCCGCCTACGAGATCGCGGGCATCGGCCCCGAGGACGTCGACATCGCGCAGTTGCAGGACACCGACGCCGGTGCCGAGGTCATCCACATGGCCGAGACCGGCCTGTGCAAGGACGGGGAGCAGGAGAAGCTGCTGGCCGACGGCGCCACCGAGATCGGCGGCTCCATCCCGGTGAACACCGACGGCGGTCTGATCGCCAACGGTGAGCCGATCGGCGCCTCCGGTCTGCGGCAGATGCACGAACTCGTGCGTCAGCTGCGCGGCGAGGCCGGCGATCGCCAGGTACCGGGGCAGCCCCGCGTCGGCCTGGCTCAGGTGTACGGCGCGCCCGGTACCGCCTCGGCGACCATCCTTTCGCTCTAAACCCTCGCGCGAACGTGCGCAGACCCGGCGGGCACAACGGTGTGTCGGCCGGGGACGCGCACCGTCGCGCCGTCGGGCGATGAGTTTTCGGGGCCGCGCCGGTCGGTATGGGCATGCTGAAAATCACCCCCTGCCTCTGGTTCGACAACAACCTCGAAGAAGCCGCCGAGTTCTACACCTCGATCTTCCCGAACTCGTCGGTCGAAACCCTCGGACGAGCCACCGAAGCGGGACCCGGCGAGCCCGGCGATCTGCTCTACGGCACCTTCGTGCTGGACGGCAATCGCTTCCTGGGCATCAACGGCGGCCCCATCTTCCAGTTCACCGAGGCGGTGTCCTTCGAGGTGCGCTGCGCCGACCAGGCCGAGGTCGACCACTACTGGTCACGCCTGGTCGACGGCGGAGAGGAGTCGCAATGCGGCTGGCTCAAGGACCGCTACGGGCTGAGCTGGCAGATCGTCCCCGACCGCCTCTACGAGCTCATCGAACACCCGGACCGCGAGATCGCCACGGCCGCGACCACCGCGATGTACGGGATGCGCAAGATCATCGTCGCCGACCTGGAGACCGCGGTGGCGAAGCTATAGCTCAGATCGCCGGGCCGAGCAGGTCATCGGCGTCCTGGATCAGGTAGCCGTAGCCCTGTTCGGCCAGGAACCGCTGCCGGTGCGCGGCGTACTCGGCGTCGAGGCTGTCGCGGGCCACCACCGAGTAGAAGATGGCGCCGCCGCCGTCGGCCTTGGGCCGCAGCAACCGGCCGAGGCGCTGGGCCTCCTCCTGTCGTGAGCCAAAGGTGCCCGAAACCTGCACGGCCACTGCGGCTTCCGGCAGGTCGATGGAGAAGTTCGCCACCTTGGACACCACCAGCGTGCGGATCTCCCCGGTGCGGAACGCGTCGAACAGCGCCTCGCGCTCGGCGGTCTTGGTGGAGCCCTGGATGACCGGGGCGTCCAGTTCCGCGCCGAGTTCCTCGAGCTGATCCAGGTAGGCGCCGATGACCAGGGTCGGCTCCTTGGGGTGGCGATCCAGGATCGACTTCACCACCGCGATCTTCGAGTGCGCCGTGGAGCACAGCTTGTAGCGCTCCTCGGGCTCGGCCGTGGCGTAGAGCATCCGCTCGTTGTCGGTGAGGGTCACCCGGACCTCGATGCACTCGGCCGGCGCGATCCAGCCCTGGGCCTCGATGTCTTTCCACGGCGCGTCGTAACGCTTCGGGCCGATCAGGCTGAACACGTCGCCCTCGCGTCCGTCCTCCCGGATCAGGGTGGCCGTGAGCCCCAGTCGGCGCCGCGACTGCAGGTCGGCGGTCATCCGGAACACCGGCGCCGGCAGCAGGTGCACCTCGTCGTAGATGATCAGGCCCCAGTCCCGGCTGTCGAACAGCTCGAGATGCTTGTACTCACCCTTGGTGCGACGGGTGATCACCTGGTAGGTCGCGATGGTGACCGGCCGGACCTCCTTGCGTTCCCCGGAGTACTCGCCGATCTCCTCCTCGGTCAGCGACGTGCGGGCGATCAGTTCGCGCTTCCACTGCCGACCGGCCACGGTGTTGGTGACCAGGATCAGGGTGGTCGCCCCGGCCTTGGCCATCGCGGCCGCACCGACCAGCGTCTTGCCGGCACCGCAGGGCAGCACCACCACGCCCGAGCCGCCGGCCCAGAACGATTCGGCGGCCATCTCCTGATAGTCGCGCAGCTCCCAGCCGTCCTGGTCCAGCGCGATGGAATGCGCCTCGCCGTTGACGTAACCCGCCAGATCCTCTGCGGGCCAACCGATCTTGAGCAGCATCTGCTTGACGCGACCGCGCTCACTGGGGTGCACCACCACGGTGTCGTCGTCGATGCGGGCGCCCAACATCGGGGCGATCTTCTTGTTGCGCAGCACCTCCTCGAGCACCGCGCGGTCCAGGCTCACCAGCGTCAGCCCGTGCACCGGGCTCTTGATCAGCTGCAGCCGCCCGTAGCGGGCCATGGTGTCGACGATGTCGACCAGCAGCGGCTGCGGCACGGCGTAGCGGGAGAAGGTCACCAGCGCGTCGACCACCTGCTCGGCGTCGTGGCCGGCCGCGCGGGCGTTCCACAACGCCAGCGGGGTGATGCGATAGGTGTGGATGTGCTCGGGGGCGCGTTCGAGTTCGGCGAAGGGCGCGATTGCTGCGCGTGCGTCGTTGGCCTGCTCGTGGTCCACCTCGAGCAACACAGTCTTGTCGGACTGCACGATCAGGGGTCCGTCGGTCATATCTGCATTATCCCGACTCCGCCGACATGACCGAGGTCACTCGGTGGACGGCGAACTCGCGCACCCGCCCGGCAGCGGTGTCGAACGCGCTGAGCTGCCCGCCGCGCACGTGGATGGGCGACACCACCCGCTGGGTGGAGACCCCCGCGGCATCGGTGTAGCCGAGGAGCACCGTGGTCTGGTGCAGCGCGGCCTGTTGCAGCAGGGCGACCGCCCGCGACGGGTCCAGCCGGCCGCTGCCGGCCGCGCCGTCGTGCACCTTGCGCAGGACCGAGACGATGGCCGCGAGGGTGTCGCGGTTGGGCAGGTTCAGCGCCGGCCGGTAGAGCCGCCGGTACTGCGGCACCGGGATCCGGCCGCTGCGGGTGCGCAGGTCCACGATGGTGCCGGTGGAGTCCTCGGCGGCCGGTGCCAGGCCCGAGGAGCGCAGCGCGGCCAGCACGTCGGCGATCGGGGCCTGCGAGACCGCCACGGTGGGCGCCAGCAGGCGCAGGTCCAGCTTGACGACGGCGGGGGCGGCCACGGCCTGGGCCAGCAGCGTCGGGTCCTCGCAGCGCACGAACGACGCCGCGATGCCCACCCGCAGCTGGCCGTGCCGACGCGCGACGTCGTCGATCAGATAGGACAGCCCCTGCGGCACCGGCGTCTTGGAGTGTTTGGCGAAGAACGCGTGCAGCTGACCGGGGGTGCGGCCGGTGTCCAGCGCGCGGCGGATCGAGGCCTCGCCGACCCGGTACACCATGGCCGCGCCGGCGGACTCGACGTCGGCGACGGCCGACAGTTCCTCGGCGAGATCGCGGTCCAGCGGTCCGGGCACCACCACGGTCAGGTCGGCCTGCACCAGGAAGTGGTCGATGGGGGCGGGCAGCGCCTTGGCCATGGCTGCGATCGCGGCCTCCGGATCGCCGGAGAGCAGGGCACGCGCCGGGGAGGTGATGGCGCCGCGCCCCAGCAATCCGACCGCGTGCGCCTCCTCGAGCAGCTGCGCGACGGGGTCGGGTTGCAGCCGGGCCGACCACCGGGGCCGCCGCCAGATCATCGCCCGCGATGCCTCCGCGGCGTCCACCGATGTGCCGGTGTCGAACTCGGCCAGCGTGCTCAGCAACAGCCGTCGATCCAGCGGGGCTGCGGTCGAGTACAGCGAATCCGAGAGCGCCGCAAAGGGTTTGCCGTCGGGCCCGCGGTGCCCGATCAGGCTGGGCCGGGCCGGCAGATCCTGCCACGTGCTCGCGAGCAGGTGCCACCGCTCGGCGGCCGGGGCTTCGACGAAGCGGTCGGCGGCCACCGTCGGCGCCCAGAACGGACCGTCCGGGCCGTCCTCGGGTTCGGGGTCGGGCATGCCGTTGGCGATGAGCCCGGCCCCGGACGCAATCTCGAGGATCAGCGCCAGTCGGCTCTCGCCGATGCCGGTCTGCTTGGCCAGCCGCTTCATCTCGCGGATGCCGAGCCCGCCGCTGCGCAGCTCGGGAACCGGGGTGGCGCCCAGTGTCTCGATCACCACCTCGAACTCGCGCAGCAGATCGATGATGGCGCCCGCCCCGGCCGCGTCGACGGCCTTCTTGGTCACCGGTTTGGCGGCGACGACGGGTTGGGGTGCGGTGAACTCCGCGGGCGCGGGCTCCTCGCCGCGCAGCAGCTGGCCGACCTGGCGGGGCAGGATCACCGTCTCGTGGTCGACCTGGCGCAGCAGGCCGGCGGCGAGCAGGCGCTGCACCGGCCGATCCGCGGGTGTCCCGGGCGCGGCGTCGCGGGTGCGGCCTACCGGCGAACCCTCCAGCAGCCGGTCCAGCAGGTCACGCTGGGGCCCGTCGAGCGTCTCGAGCAGCGCGGTGAGCTCGGCGGGATCGGCCGTCGCACCCTCCAACACCACCTGGCCGGGATACCAGGGCAGGCCCGCCGTGGCCTCGGTGACCACCCGGACCGCGCCGGCCTCGCCCCACGCCAGCGCCCGGTCACGCAAGTCGTCCAGGGCCACCTGGACGGCGTCCTGCGGGGCCCGGTCGCCGATGAGCGCGACGAGCTTGCTGACCGGAACCGGCGCGCTGTCGGCCTGCAGCACCAGTAGCGCGTCGAGCACGGCCAGATGCAGAAAGTCCAGGTCATCGGTGGCGGCCTTGACCGATTGCCGCGCCTGCGCGCGTGCCGCGAGCGCCGAAATGCTGCCCGGCGGCGGCTGGGCGAGGTCCGGCCGCAGCTCCAGCAGCCGGATCAGCCGCTCGTCGGGCGAGTCGGCCAGCCAGACGCCCAACGGCACGCCTGGGGTGTGATCGGTCATCGTGACCAGGGTAAAGCAGCCACCACAACGCACGAAGATTCCATGACCTGTCACAATGACACTCGTGGCTGACATCGCGAAGACCAGCAAGGGCCGCTACGTCGATCCCGGCTGGCCGACCACCGACCCCGACGACCATGCCGTGTCCGAGCTGGCGACCGACCGCACCGGGGCGCTGTCCCCGTTCGGCGAGATCACGTTCCCGGTGCCCGCTGAGGAGCTGCCGTACGTGCATCCGGTCACCGTCATCAACAGATAGCGATGGTCCGGGGCCCCGGTTCCCAGCCGCTCTCGCACCTCGATGAGCGGGGAGCCGCCCACATGGTCGACGTCAGCGACAAGGACGTCACCAAGCGCACCGCCGTCGCCTCGGGTGTCCTGCACACCACCGCCGAGGTCGTCGGGCTGATCTCGGCCGGCGGGCTGCCCAAGGGCGACGCGCTGGCCACCGCCCGGGTCGCGGGCATCCTGGCGGCCAAGCGCACCAGCGATCTGATCCCGCTGTGTCACCACCTGGCGCTCACCGGCGTCGACATCGAGTTCGAGGCGGCCGACGCGGCGGTGACGGTGACCGCCACGGTGCGTACCACGGACCGCACGGGCGTCGAGATGGAGGCGCTGACCGCGGTGAGCGTCGCGGCGCTGACGGTCTACGACATGATCAAGGCCGTGGACCCGGCGGCGCGCATCGACGACATCAAGCTGCTCACCAAGGCCGGCGGCCGTACGGGAGAATGGCGTAGGTGACCCGCACCGGCCGAATCCTCATCGCCTCCACCCGCGCCGCCGCCGGCGTCTACGACGACCGCAGCGGCCCCTTGATCGCCGAATGGTTTGTCGAACAAGGATTTTCCGAGCCCGAGATCGTCGTCGTACCCGACGGGGACCCGGTGGGCCGCGCGCTACGGATCGCGGTCGCCGATGGTGTGGATCTGGTGATCACCTCCGGCGGCACCGGCATCTCACCGACCGACGAGACACCGGCGCAGACCGCGGCCGTGCTCGACTTCGAGATCCCCGGCCTGGCCGACGCGATCCGCCGCGCGGGACTCCCGAAGGTGCCCACCGCGGTGCTGTCCCGGGGCGTGTGCGGGGTCGCCGGGCGGACGCTGATCGTGAACCTGCCCGGCTCGCCCGGCGGCGTGCGCGACGGCCTCGGGGTACTCACCGACGTCGTGCCGCACGCCCTGGAACAACTCGCCGGGAAGGACCATCCGCGATGACCGCCGTGCTGCGCGCCGCGCTGACCGAGGCACCCATCCTGCTGTCCGAGCACGAGGCGCTGGTGGCCCACGAGGCCGCCGGCGCAGTGGTCGGCTTCGCCGGGGTGGTGCGCAACCACGACGGCGGCAAGCAGGTCCTGCGCCTGGAGTACTCCGCGCATCCGCTGGCCGAACAGACGATGGCCGAGGTGCTGGCCGAGGTGGCCGCGCAGGCCCGGGGCGTGCGCGCGATCGCCGCCAGTCACCGGGTGGGGCCGCTGGAACTCGGCGACGCCGCCCTGGTGGCCGCGGTGGCCGCCGACCACCGCCGAGCCGCCTTCGAGGTGTGTGCGCTGCTGGTGGACACCATCAAGGAGCGGTTGCCGGTCTGGAAGCACCAGTTCTTCGCCGACGGCACCGACGAATGGGTCAACTGCGCCTGAGCACACCGCGCCGAACCTGAGCGCACCGCGCCGAAAATGCACTCAGGGTCGTGACCCCGTGGGGATTCACGACCCTGAGTGCATTTTGGTCGAAGTTGAAGCCGAGGCTCAGGCCGGCGGCGCCACCGGAGCCGGTGCGGGCGCGTCCACCGGAGCCGGCGCGGGAACCGGGGCATCAACCGGAGCCACGGGACCCGTCGGCGTGTTCGGGGTGATCGGAGCCTGCGCCGGCGGCTGCGAGGTCAGCGGGCGCTGCGCCAGTGCCAGCAGCATGTCGTTGCCGTTGATCTCCTGCGTCTGCACCGCGTGCCACAGCTCGCGCAGGTAGGTCAGGTTCGGCTGGTTGTTCGGCGTCGGCGACACCATCGAGGCGCCGGGCGGGAGGTTGTCCGGGCTCGGCAGGTGCGGGATGGCCTCGGCCGCGATGGTTGGCATCTCGCCGGACGCCAGCTGGTTGGCCGCATCGAAGGCCGGGGCCGGGATGTCGACGTTGGCCAGCGGTGCCATCGGATCGGCCGCCGGGGCGGGTGCGGGGGCCGGCGGCAGGGCCGGGTCGACCGGGGCCTGCGGCACGTTGAGCGACCACTTCTGCGGTCCGGGGGCCGCGTTCGGGTCGGCGTGCGTCCAGTCGGCGGGGTCCACGACCGGGGCCGGGGCCTCGAGCGAAGCCTGCTCGACGACGCCCTCCTCGACGGGCGGGGCGACGAAGTCCACCGGGACGGCCTCGGGAGCCGGCGGGGGAGGTGCGATGTCGAAGGG
>JAEWRC010000088.1 GCA_023460175.1 Actinomycetes bacterium | reverse complement strand
GCGATCGCCACCCACGAGGTGGTCCGCCGGCTGCGCGACGGGGGCTATTCCATCCCGGTGCTGCCCCTGCTGGTCGGTGGGCAGGCCATGATCTGGCTGACCTGGCCGTTCGGGGCGGCCGGCGCGTTGGGCGCCTTCGGCGGCACGGTCCTGGTGTGCCTGGTCTGGCGGCTGCTGTCCCAAGGTTTCAAGACCGCCCCGCAGAACTATCTGCGCGACGTCGCGGTCACCGTCTTCCTGGCCGCCTGGATCCCGCTGTGCGGCGCGTTCGGCGTGCTGCTGATCTATCCCGACGACGGCTGGGCCCGGGTGTTCTGCCTGCTGCTGCCCGTGGTGTTCTCCGACATCGGGGGCTACACCGCCGGGGTGCTGTTCGGCAAGCACACCATGGTCCCGGCGATCAGCCCCAAGAAGTCCTGGGAGGGCTTCGCCGGGTCGCTGGTGTGCGGCACCGCCGTCGCCGTGTTCGCCGTCGCCGTGCTGGCCGACAAGCCGGCCTGGGTCGGCATCCCGCTGGGCATCATGCTCGTCATCACCGGCACCCTCGGGGATCTGGTGGAGTCCCAGGTGAAACGGGACCTGGGCATCAAGGACATGGGCACGTTGCTGCCCGGCCACGGCGGCATCATGGACCGCATCGACTCGATCCTGCCGTCGGCGGTGGCCACCTGGATCGTGCTGTCGCTGTTGGCCTGAGATTCGTGCCGTTGAGGTCCCATCCGGGATACTGGCAGGGATGAAGCAGGAACTGGTCTTCGAGGCGCCGCGCCGTGCCAAGCCCCCGCGGCATTTCGCCGACCTCGACGGACCGGCCCGCGCCGCGGCGGTCGCGGACCTCGGACTGCCCGCGTTCCGCGCCAAACAGCTGGCCAACCAGTACTACGGCCGGCTGGTGGGCGAGCCGCGGCTGATGACCGACCTGCCCGCGGCGCTGCGCGAGCAGGTGGGCGAGGCACTGTTCCCGGACCTGCTGAGCGCGCTGCGCGAGATCGGGTGCGACGCGGGGGAGACCCGCAAGACGCTGTGGCGCGCCGTCGACGGCACCACCTTCGAGTCGGTGCTGATGCGCTATCCGGAGCGCAACACCGTGTGTATCTCCTCACAGGCCGGCTGCGGGATGGCCTGCCCGTTCTGCGCCACCGGCCAGGGCGGGCTGACCCGCAATCTGTCCACCGCGGAGATCGTCGAGCAGGTGCGCCGGGCCGCGGCGACCATGCGCGACGAGTTCGACGGGCGGCTGTCGAACATCGTGTTCATGGGCATGGGGGAGCCGCTGGCCAACTACAACCGCGTGCTGGCCGCGGTGCGTCAGATCATCGACGCCCCGCCGCACGGATTCGGCATCTCGGCGCGCTCGGTGACGGTCTCGACGGTCGGGCTTGCGCCGGCCATCCGGCGGCTGGCCGACGAGCGACTCGGGGTGACGCTGGCGCTGTCGCTGCACGCCCCCGACGACGAACTGCGCGACACGCTGGTGCCGGTCAACAACCGCTGGGCGATCGCCGAGACGCTGGACGCCGCGCGGTACTACGCCGACGTCACCGGCCGGCGGGTCTCGGTGGAGTACGCGCTGATCCGCGACGTCAACGATCAGCCCTGGCGCGCCGATCTACTGGGCAAGAAGCTGCGCGCGGCGTTCGGCCCGCTGGTGCACGTGAACCTGATCCCGCTCAACCCGACGCCGGGCAGCCAGTGGGACGCCAGCCCGAAACCGGTGGAGCGGGAGTTCGTCCGACGGGTCCGGGCGGCCGGGGTGTCGTGCACCGTCCGGGATACCCGCGGACGCGAGATCGCCGCGGCGTGCGGCCAGTTGGCCGCCGACGGCGGTTAGCGAAGCAGGCGAGTCAGCGCAGCCAGCCGCGCTTGCGGCCGATCATGTCGCGCACGGTGATCACCAGCACCGCCAGCGCGAAGGCGATCACGAAGATGTTCTCGACGTTGCCGGGGTGCGCGCCGCGCAGCGTCCCGAGCAGGAAGATCACCATCACGAAACCGGCGATGTGCCAGTTGCGGTAGTTGATCCGGCTCCAACCCCACTTGGCCGACGGCACGTCGGCGGGGTCGACGTCGTCGTAGCGCTCCACTTCAGTGCTGACCATGGCAGTCATTCTGGCATACCGGGTCTGCGACGGGATCAACCGATCGCCCCGTAGCGGCGCAACGCTTCCTGGCGCTCCTCGCCGTGGTCGACGATGGGCTCCGGATAGGCCTCGGTACCCAGTTCGGGCACCCAGCGCCGGACGTAGTCCCCGGTCGGATCGAACTTCTTGCGCTGGGTGTCGGGATTGAACACGCGGAAGTACGGCGAGGCGTCGGTCCCGCTACCGGCGGCCCACTGCCAGCCGTGCTGATTGCTGGCCACGTCGCCGTCGACCAGCTGCTCGAGGAACCAGCGCGCGCCCCACTGCCACGGCAGATGCAGGTCCTTGACCAGGAACGAGGCGGTGAGCATGCGGACCCGGTTGTGCATGAAGCCGGTCTCGCGCAACTGCCGCATCCCGGCGTCGACGAGCGGAAAACCGGTGCGGCCGGCGCGCCAGGCGTCGAAGGCCCGTTCGGCCGCGGCGTCGCGGTCCACCTCGATGGCGTCGAACGCCGAGTTGAAGTTCCACCAGGCGCTGCGCGGCCACGCGGTCAGCACGGCGGCGTAGAAATCGCGGAACGCCAGCTCGCGGAGATAGGCCTGCGGCCCCGGCTCCGGGCCGGCCAGGTCGGCGGCCAGCGTGCGCGGGTGGATGGTGCCGAAGTGCAGATGCGCCGACATCCGGCTGGTCGCCTCGAGGTCCGGGCGGTCGCGCTGCTCGGCGTAGTCGGCCAGGTGGTCCTCGACGAAGCGCGCCCACCGGCGGCGGGCGGCCTGCTCCCCGGCGGGCAGCTCGAGGTCCACTCCGGGATCGGGTATGTCGTGGTTCTTCTCGCCGACGTCGGCCGGGTCGATCCAGCGCGCGGAGTCGGCGTCCGAACGGGCCGGCGCGCGCCACCCGTGGTCGAGCCAGCGCCGGTAGTAGGGCGTGAACACCTGGTAGGCGGTGTCGTCGGACTTGGTCACCCGCCCGGGCGCCACCAGATACGGCGAGCCGGTGGCCTGCAGCTCGATGTCGCCGAGCGCGTCGCGGACCGCCTCGTCGCGGCGCCGGCTGAACGGGGTGTAGTCCGCCGAGACGTGCACCGACTCCGCGCCGATCGCCTTGGCCAGCACGGGAATCCGGCTCTCCGCGCGACCGCGGGTGACCAGCAGCCGGCCGCCGAGGCGCTCGCGTAGTTCGCGCAGCGAGTCAGACAGGAACTGCAGCCGCCGCGGACCCGCGGTCGCGGCGAGCCGCGGCTCCAGGACGTAACAGGCCAGTACCGCGGCGTCGTCGGCGGCGGCCGCCAGCAGCGCCGGATGGTCGGCCAGCCGCAGGTCGCGGCGCAACCAGAGCAGGCGGTGCGTCATACGGCGCGCATCGCGCGATAGGCCGCCCGGCCGACGATGTCGGCCAACTCCTCGGGTTCCCAGTCGGATCTCGGGTCGAGCATGGTGCGCGCCGCGGAGTCGCACATCCCGAGGAACAGCTTGGTCAGCACCGGCAGCACGCGGTCGATGTCGTCGACGCCCCAGCGTTCGAACAGCGGTCGCATCACCGTGGCGGTGTGGGTGGTCAGCTGTCGACGGCCCCGCGAGATGGCCTCGGCCAGCACCGGATCCGGGTCGTTGAGAAAGATGATCCGCCACGAGGCGGGGCGTTCGCGGACATCGCCGAGCAGCGAGCGGAAGCCCTGGACGAACATCTCCTCGATCGACCCGGTCTTCAGCGGCGGCAGGATCGCGGTGAGCCGGCTCAGCGCGACCTCCGACTCGCGCGCGAGCAGGGCCGCCAGCAGCTCGCCGCGGCCCGGGTAGCAGTCGTAGACCACCGGACGGCTGACGCCCAGCCGGGCGGCGATATTGCCCATCGTGACCTCGCCGAGCCCCCGCTCGGCGGCGATCTGGAGGGCGGCGTCCAACACCTGCGGACGGCGCCGCTGCGGGCCGAGGTGCTCGGCCCGCGCCCGGTCGCCGGCGCGCCCGGTGCTCAACCGACGGTGCCCAGGATCGTCTGCGACTCGATGTTCCCCTCGTCGCTGGGGGCCTGACCGGCGCCGAACACCCGTTGGTGCTGCTTGGCCCGCAGCTCGCGATGGGCCTCCCGGGGATTCTGGAAGCCGAGGCGGGCCTGGGCGGCGCGCGGGGTGGTGGTCACCGGGTCGAGGGCGGGTATCCGCCGCAACACCCGGGCCGCGACCGGCACGGTGGTGGGGGACAGCAACTGCAGCAGGACCAACTGCAGCCGGGTGTTGAGGGAGACGGCGGCGAAGCCGGCCCGCAGCGGGAGTCGGGCCGCGGCGTCGAGCAGCCGGGAGGTTGGCAGGCCGGACATCTCGCGCATCCACCGCGGCATGGTCGCCAGCGTGCCGCGCCGCAGGAACGCGGTGATGACCCAGGTCGCCGGCCGCAGCACCAGCGGCATCTCCGGCAGCATCACCTCCGCGCGCAGCAGATGGTTCATGGCCTGCCTGGCGATGTCGGAGCCGATCAGCTGCGGCCGCATGCGCTCGAAGTAGGCCTGCACACCCGCGCGGGTCCGCGGGACGTCGGCGGGGTCGCAGGTCTGCAGCTCGGCGGCCACCGCGCAGTCGGCCCAGTAGCGGAGCTCGTCGGCCTCCGACAGCGGGCCCGGGCCGTAGGTCTCGTACGCCTTGAGGATGGAGTGCCAGGCGGTCAGGTGGATCCACAGCTGCGAGTCCGGGTCGTTGGCGTCGTAGCGGGCGCCGGTGACCGGATCGGTGCCCACGGCCTTGGAGTGGATCTTGACCAGGACGTCGGCGGCCTTCGCCGTCGACGCGCTGTCGTCGAACGCGACCATGGCGAAATACCGCAGGGTGCGGTCGTAGCGGGTGCGCGGCCGGTTGTAGATCTCGTGGGTCTTGTCGACGGCGGCCACCAGGGCCGGGTCGAGTTCCTCGACGACGACGGCGCGCTGGAAGCCGATGGTCAGCGAGGTCGGATAGCTCCAGACCCGCCAGGTCACCGAGTCCGGGCCGAAGAACCCGTAGTCCTCGGCGGGGGTGAGCTCCGGTGCGGAGGTCAGTCCGGTAATCCAGTCTCGAAAGGTGCTCATGGGTGAAGTTTCCTACAAAGTGTCGGATTTTCCAACACCTGGTAGGAAATTGCCGATGCGGCTTCTCGTCGGCGCAGGCGGCACAATGGATCCGTGACAGATGAGCGCCTCAAGGTCCTGATCCTCGGCAGCACCGGGTCGATCGGCACCCAGGCGTTGGAGGTGATCGCCGCCAACCCGGACCGATTCGAGGTCGTCGGGCTGGCCGCCGGGGGTGGCAACACCGACCTGCTGGCGGCCCAGCGCGCGCAGACCGGTGTGACGAACATCGCGGTGGCCCACGAGGCCGCCGCCGATCGGCTCGGCGACGTGCGCTTCGCGGGACCGGCGGCGGCCACCCGCATCGTCGAGGACACCGCCGCGACCGTCGGCGTCGACGTCGTCCTCAACGCCCTGGTGGGCGCCCTCGGTCTGGCGCCGACGCTGGCCGCGCTCGAGAGCGGGGCCCGGCTGGCGCTGGCCAACAAGGAGTCGCTGGTGGCCGGCGGCCCGCTGGTGCTCGCCGCGGCCGCGCCCGGCCAGATCGTCCCCGTCGACTCCGAGCACTCCGCGCTGGCCCAGTGCCTGCGCTCGGGCAGCGCGCAGGAGGTCGCGAAGCTGGTGCTGACCGCCTCCGGCGGGCCGTTTCGCGGGTGGGCCGCCGCCGATCTGGAATCGGTGACGCCCGAGCAGGCCGGCGCGCACCCCACCTGGTCCATGGGGCCGATGAACACGCTGAACTCCGCGACGCTGGTCAACAAGGGCCTCGAACTCATCGAGACCCACCTGCTGTTCGGCATCGACTACGACGACATCGACGTGGTGGTGCATCCGCAGTCGATCGTGCACTCCATGGTCACGTTCACCGACGGTTCGACCATCGCCCAGGCCAGCCCGCCCGATATGAAGCTGCCCATCTCGCTGGCGCTGGGCTGGCCCGACCGGGTCGCCGGATCGGCTGCGGCCTGCGACTTCTCCACCGCGTCGACCTGGGAATTCGAGCCGCTGGACAACAGCGTGTTCCCCGCGGTCGACCTGGCGCGCCACGCCGGCAAGGCCGGTGGGTGCATGACCGCGGTGTACAACGCCGCCAACGAGGAGGCCGCCGAGGCGTTCCTGGCCGGGCGCGCCGGCTTCGCCGCGATCGTGCGAACCGTCAGTGACGTGCTGCACGCCTCGGACCAATGGGCGGCCGCACCCGCTACCGTTGACGACGTACTCGATGCGCAGCGCTGGGCCCGGGAGCGCGCCCAAGTTTCGCTCTCACAGGAGGTTCTGCCCGCACGATGATGTACGCGATCGGCGTTGTGCTGTTCGCCCTGGCCATTCTGGTCTCGGTGGCGCTGCACGAATGTGGCCACATGTGGGTGGCGCGCGCGACCGGGATGAAGGTGCGGCGCTACTTCGTCGGCTTCGGCCCGACGCTGTGGTCCACCAAACGGCCGAACAAGTTGGGGGAGACCGAGTACGGCGTCAAGGCCATCCCGTTGGGCGGCTTCTGCGACATCGCCGGGATGACCGCCGTCGACGAGATCGCGCCGGCCGACGAGCGCTATGCGATGTACAAGCAGAAGGTCTGGAAGCGGGTCGCGGTGCTGTTCGCCGGCCCCGGCATGAACTTCGCGCTGGGCCTGGTGATCATCTACGTCATCGCGCTCGTCTGGGGACTGCCCAACCTGAGCCAGCCCACCACCGCCGTCGTGGGCCAAACCATCTGTGTCGCACCGCAGATCAGCCCGCAGGAGATGGGGGAGTGCTCCGGACCGGGGCCCGCGGCGTTGGCCGGGTTGCAGGCCGGCGACGAGGTGCTGACGGTCGACGGCACCGAGGTCGCCACCTTCGCCGACATGGCCGAGGTGATCCGCGGCCTCGACGGCCCGGTGCCCATCGTGCTCAACCGCGACGGCCAGACCGTCGAGACCATCGTCGACGTGACCCCCACGCAGCGCTACACCAGCGCCGAGGCGCAGGAACCCAGCACCGTCGGGGCGATCGGCGTCAGCGCGCTCGAGCCCGACCCGTTCACGCAGTACAACGCGCTGACCGCGGTGCCCGGCACGTTCGCGTTCACCGGGGAACTCGCGGTGCACCTGGGCAAGGCACTGCTCAACATCCCCACCAAGGTGGGCGCGCTGGTCGAGGCCATCGGCGGGGCCGAACGCGACCAGGACACCCCGATCAGCGTCGTCGGGGCCTCCCGGATCGGCGGTGAGACCGTCCAGCACGGCGTCTGGATGGCGTTCTGGTTCTTCCTGGCGCAACTCAACTTCGTGCTGGGCGTCATCAATCTGGTGCCGCTGCTGCCGTTCGACGGTGGGCACATCGCCGTGGCCACCTACGAGAAGATCCGCGACATGATTCGCAAGGCCCGCGGCAAGGTCGCCGCAGGTCCGGTCAACTACCTCAAGCTCATGCCGGCCACCTACGTAGTCTTGATAGTGGTGTCCGGGTACATGCTGCTGACCGTCACCGCCGACGTCATCAACCCGATCACCCTGTTCTAGTCAAAGAAGGGGACAGCTCATGTCCATCGGTCTGGGGATGCCGGCGCCGCCCGCGCCCGTCCTGACCCCCCGACGCAAGACCCGCCAGCTCATGGTCCGCGACGTCGGGGTGGGCAGCGAGCATCCGATCTCGGTGCAATCGATGTGCACCACCCCCACGCACGACATCAACAGCACGCTGCAGCAGATCGCCGAGCTGACGGCGTCGGGTTGCGACATCGTCCGGGTGGCCTGCCCCCGGCAGGAGGACGCCGACGCACTGCCCGCGATCGCCCAGAAGTCGAAGATCCCGGTGATCGCCGACATCCACTTCCAGCCCAAGTACATCTTCGCCGCGATCGACGCCGGTTGCGCGGCGGTGCGGGTGAACCCGGGCAACATCAAGGAGTTCGACGGCCGGGTCGGCGAGGTGGCCAAGGCCGCCGGCGCCGCGGGCATCCCGATCCGCATCGGCGTCAACGCGGGCTCGCTGGACAAGCGCTTCATGGAGAAGTACGGCAAGGCCACGCCGGAGGCGCTCGTCGAATCGGCGCTGTGGGAGGCCTCGCTGTTCGAGGAGCACGGCTTCGGCGACATCAAGATCAGCGTGAAGCACAACGACCCCGTCGTCATGGTCGAGGCCTACGAACAGCTCGCCGCGCAGTGCGACTACCCCCTGCACCTGGGTGTCACCGAGGCCGGCCCGGCGTTCCAGGGGACCATCAAGTCGGCGGTCGCCTTCGGTGCGCTGCTGTCCCGGGGCATCGGCGACACCATCCGGGTCTCGCTGTCGGCGCCGCCGGTGGAAGAGATCAAGGTCGGCAACCAGATCCTCGAGTCGCTCAACCTGCGCCCCCGCGGGCTCGAGATCGTCTCCTGCCCGTCGTGCGGCCGCGCCCAGGTGGACGTCTACACGCTGGCCAACGAGGTCACCGCGGGGCTCGAGGGCATGGACGTGCCGCTGCGGGTGGCCGTGATGGGTTGTGTCGTCAACGGTCCGGGCGAGGCGCGGGAGGCGGACCTCGGCGTCGCATCGGGCAACGGCAAGGGGCAGATCTTCGTCAAGGGCGAGGTGATCAAGACCGTGCCCGAGGCCCTGATCGTGGAGACCCTGATCGAGGAGGCGCTGCGGCTGGCCGACCTCGCCACAGAAGGCGGGGAGACGGGAAGTCCCAGCGGTCCGCCGGTGGTCACCGTAAGCTGATAGCGGTGCGGCCTGTCGGAGGGCCGCAGTCGTAGGAAGAGTGCCAATGTCGGCTCCGCCGCTCTTTCGCCTGGTCGACGAACGACAGGTGTCGGTGGTTCGTGACGCCGCGGCCGTGCGCCGGGTGCTCGACGCCGACCCCGTGGCCTCCTGCATGGTGGCCGCCCGGGTCGCCGACTACGGGGTGGACCCCACCGCGATCGGCGGCGAACTGTGGACCCGGCGCCACGCCGAGGAGTCGCTGTGTTTCGCCGGCGCCAATCTGATCCCGTTGCGCGGCAGTCCCGACGACATGCACGCGTTCGCCGAGAAGGCGATGAGTTCGGCGCGGCGCTGCTCGTCGCTGGTGGGCCCCGCGGAGTTGGTGCTGCCGATGTGGCAGCGCCTCGACGGGGCGTGGGGACCGGCGCGCGATGTGCGCGAGCAGCAGCCCCTGATGGCCCTGCGCACCGAACCGAGCACGCCGATCGATCCCGCGGTGCGGCGCGTGCGCATCGACGAGCTCGACGCGTATCTGGTGGCCGCCATCGACATGTTCATCGGCGAGGTCGGCATCGACCCCCGCGTCGGCGACGGCGGCCGGGGCTATCGGCGGCGCATCGCGAGCCTGATCGCCGCGGGCCGCGCCTGGGCGCGCTTCGAACACGGCGAGGTGGTCTTCAAGGCCGAGGTCGGCTCGCAGTCGCCGAGTGTCGGCCAGATCCAGGGCGTCTGGGTGCATCCCGATCGACGCGGCCACGGCCTGGGGTCGGCGGGGACCGCGACGCTGGGCGCCGCGGTGGTGGCCGGCGGCCGGATCGCGAGCCTGTACGTCAACAGCTTCAACACCGTGGCGCGCGCGGCCTACGAGCGAGTGGGCTTCGAGCAGGTCGGGACGTTCGCGACGGTGCTGCTCGACTGAAGCCGGTGTCGCTACCCGGGGAAGGGGCGTCCCCGCTCTAACATCAGTCCCAATGGTCACAATTAGATCAACAGCCACACGGGTGGTGGCCGTCGTCGCGGCCGCGCTGCTCGTCGTCGCGCTGCCGTCCTGCACGCCGCGCCCCGACGGCCCCACACCCGCCGCCGAGGCGTTCTTCGCCAAGCTGGCTACCGGCGACACCAGCGGCGCGGCCGAGCTGGCCGACCGCCCCGAGGAGGCGCGCACCGCGCTCAACGCGGCCTTCGCGGGTCTGCAGGCCAGCGGCCTGGACGCGCAGGTGCTCGGGTCGCGCTTCACCGAGGACACCGGCGCGGTGAACTACCGCTACACCTGGCACCTGCCCAAGAACCGCACCTGGACCTACGACGGCGAACTGCACCTGGTCCGCAACGAGGGAACGTGGGAAGTCCGTTGGACCGCAACGGGTTTGCATCCGCGGCTGGGGGAGAACCAAACCCTCGAATTGCGCGCCGATCCGCCGCGCCGGGCCTCGGTCAACGAGGTCGGCGGCACCGACGTCCTGGTCCCGGGCAACAAGTACCGCTACGCGATCGACGCCCGGGAGGCCGGCATCGACCTGATGCCCACCGCGCGCGCCGTCGTCGAGGCGCTGCGCCCGTTCGACGACACCCTGGAGCCCCAGCGGCTGGCCGAGCGCGCCAGCGCGCTGGGCACCCCCATGCAGCTGGTGACCCTGAGCCGCGACGACCACGACCGCATCGCGCCCGCGATCGCGCGCCTGCCGGGCGTGGTGGTGACGCCGCTGGCCGACCTGCTGCCCACCGACCCGACCTTCGCCCCGGCGATCGTCAACGAGATCAAGAAGACCGTGATCGACGACCTCGACGGCGAGGCCGGCTGGCGGGTGGTCAGCGTCAACCAGAACGGCGTCGACGTCCGCGTGCTCGAGGAGGTGTCCGCCGAACCGGCCCCCTCGGTGTCGATCACGCTGGATCGCGCGGTGCAGAACGCCGCCCAGAACGCCGTCAACGGCCAGGGCCGCAAGGCGATGATGGTGGTGATCCGCCCGTCCACCGGCGACATCCTGGCGGTAGCCCAGAACGCCGCCGCCGACCGGGACGGGCCCACCGCGACGATGGGTATGTACCCGCCCGGGTCGACGTTCAAGATCATCACCGCCGGCGCGGCGATCCAGCGCGACATGGCGACCCCGAACACCCTGCTGGGCTGCCCGGGCACCATCGATATCGGGCACCGCACCGTGCCCAACTACAACCGGTTCGACCTCGGCACGGTCCCGCTGTCCAAGGCCTTCGCCAACTCGTGCAACACCACCTTCGCCGAGCTGGCCAGCCGGATGCCGCCGCGCGCGCTCAACCACGCCGCCGCGCAGTTCGGTATCGGCCCGGACTACATGATCGACGGCATCATGACCGTCTCGGGCTCCGTGCCGCCGACGGTCGATCTGGCCGAACGCACCGAGGACGGCTTCGGTCAGGGCAAGGTGCTGGCCAGCCCGTTCGGCATGGCCATGGCCGCCGCCACGGTCGCGGCCGGCGTCGCGCCGGTCCCGCGGCTGATCATGGGCCGCGAGACCGAGATCATCGGCGAGCGCCCGCCGGTGGGGCCCGAGCAACTCGAAGGGCTGCGCTCGATGATGCGCATGGTCGTCACCAACGGCACCGCCAAGGAGCTGGGCGGCTACGGCGACGTGCGCGGCAAGACCGGTGAGGCCGAGTTCGAGGGCGGTTCGCACGCCTGGTTCGCCGGTTACCGCGGCGACATGGCGTTCGCGGCGCTGATCGTCGGCGGCGGCAGTTCGGAGTACGCGGTGCGGATGACCAAGCAGATGTTCGACAGCATGCCCGACGGCTATCTGACCTGAGCCGACCGGGGCGGCCCGTAAACTGGCAACCGTCATGACCGGAATCGACCAGCAACCCGTCCCGATGCGCATCTCCGACGCCGATCGCAACGGCACCCTGCGCCGCCTGCACAACGCCGTCGCGCTGGGCCTGATCGACATCGAGGAATTCGAGGAGCGCTCCGCGCAGGTCTCGGTGGCGCGGCTGCGCAGCGAACTCGACGTGCTGGTCGACGACCTGCCCGGTCCCGGCGCGATCGTCACCTCGGCCACCGACCGGGTCGAGTTGCGCGGCGTGATGGGCTCGCTGAAGCGGCACGGCGAATGGGCGGTGCCCACCCGGTTGGCGCTGGTCCGGCGGATGGGGACGGTCAACCTGGACCTGACCCGCGCGCGGTTCGCCGGCCCGATCGTGGTCATCGAACTCGACCTGAAGTTCAGCTCGCTGGATCTGCGCCTGCCCGAGGGCGCGTCGGCGTCCATCGACGACGTCGAGGTCATCGTCGGCAGCGCGAACGACTACCGCACCGACGCCCCCGGCGAGGGCCGCCCGCACGTGGTGCTCAGCGGCAAGGTGGTGTGGGGGTCGGTGGACATCCGCGGTCCGCGCACCCGATGGCGCCTGCGGCGCGGGGCGCGCTGACGTCTCAGCGCTTGTCGAGCACCGCGAAGCTCAGCGTGGACCGGGCGGCCAGGCGCTCGCGCGCCACATCGATGACGTCGACGCCGGTCACGATCAACCGCCGCCCGGCGCGCACGATCGTCGCCTCGGCGCGGGCGGGACCCTGGACCACCGGGGCCAGGTAGTGGATGGTGAGGTCGGCGGTGGTGACGTCCTGGTCGGCGCCCACGTGGCGGCCGGCGAGCACACCGCCGGCGATGTCGATCAGGGTGGCGATCAGCCCGCCCTGCAGCGCGCCGCGGACGTTGACCAGATCCGGCCGATTGTCCAACTCCATCACCACGCGCTCGTCGGTTTCCACCACGGTGCGGTAGTCGAGCAGGTCGAGCAGGTGCAGGGTCTCGGTCACCCGCTAACGCTAGCAGCGTTCTCGCAGGAGGAGATTGTCACTCTCGCGGCGGCAACGCGACCGCGGCCCGACTACCCTCTGGGTATGTCTGTTCGCGCTGCCCTCCGTGCCGGCGAGGTCTCGCCGACCCTGCCCGTGCCCAAGTCGATCCCGCGCCCCGAATACGCCTGGCAGTCGACGGTGCAAGAAGGCAGCGAACCCTGGGTGCAGACGCCCGAGGTGATCGAGAAGATGCGGGTCGCCGGCAAGATCGCGGCCGCCGCGCTGGCCGAGGCCGGCAAAGCCGTCGCCCCCGGGGTGACCACCGATCACCTCGACCGCATCGCCCACGACTACATGCTGGACCACGGCGCCTATCCCTCCACGCTGGGATACAAGGGCTTCCCCAAGTCGTGCTGCACCTCGCTCAACGAGGTCATCTGCCACGGCATCCCGGACTCGACGGTCATCGAGGACGGCGACATCGTCAACATCGACGTGACGGCCTACCGCGACGGTGTGCACGGCGACACCAACGCCACCTTCTTGGCCGGTGACGTCGCCGAGGAACACCGCCTGCTGGTCGAGCGCACCCACGAGGCGACCATGCGGGCCATCAAGGCCGTCAAGCCCGGCCGGCAGCTGTCGGTCGTCGGCCGCGTCATCGAGGCCTACGCAAACCGGTTCGGCTACAACGTGGTTCGGGACTTCACCGGTCACGGGATCGGCACCACGTTCCACAACGGCCTGGTGGTGCTGCACTACGACCAGCCCGCGGTGGAGACCGTGATCGAGCCCGGCATGACGTTCACCATCGAGCCGATGATCAACCTGGGCTCGCTGGACTACGAGATCTGGGACGACGGCTGGACGGTGGCCACCAAGGACCGCAAGTGGACCGCCCAGTTCGAACACACGCTGGTGGTCACCGAGGACGGCGCCGAAATCCTGACCCTCCCGTGAGGGCGATCCCGGCTGCGCTCGCGGCGGTGCTGGTGTCCGCCTGCGCCCCGGTGCTCGACGGGACCCCCACCTGGCCCGGCGCGAAGCTGGACCGGGCCATCCTGACCGAGTCGGACTTCCCGACCGGCGTGCAGTACTCGCGGCTGGTCGAGGACCCGGGCCGCGCCGACGGGGCCGACGCGCCGCCCTCGATGGTCAGCATGCCGCCGGGGTGCTCGGACGGGCTGACCAAGGTGATCGCGGACTCGGCCGAGCGCGGGCCGGGCAGCGCCGCGAAGTACGACGCCGTCTACGACGGCGCGCGCATCGCCATGACGGTGCTGTCCTGGCCGCTGGATTTGCCGGCGCTCGAGCGGACGGCGGACCGCTGCACCACCTTCGAGGTGTTCTTCGACGACTCCTCGCCCGGGATCCCGATGACCACCACCCCGCTGTCGGCCGACGAGCAGGACGGGGTCGACGCGCTGTTCTATCAGCAGACGATGACCCTGGCCGGCGAGGAGAGCAGTGTCTACATGGCCTTCGCCAACGTCGGGTCGATGGCCGCCTTCGGCCTCGTGACGGCCGAGCCGAACACCGCGGTCACGGCGAAAGCGTCACTGCCGCAGACTTTTCTGGACGTGATGGGCCTGCAGATCGAGCGGCTCCGTGAGCTCTGAGGCCGGGCCGATGGCAGGGACCAAGCCGACAAAACCCGCACCGGTTGCCGACGCTGCCCTGTACGGTGGCCGAATGCCTCCGACGACGATGACTGTCGACGGCTTCCCGATCCCGGTCGATGTCTCAGGGCCGGAGACGGGGCCGGTCGTGGTCCTGCTCGGCGCCGCCCAACAGGCGACCGCCGCGTACGAGGGTGTGTGCCAGCGGTTGCACAACGCCTCGCTGCGCACCGTGGTGATCGGTCCCGATCCGCGGTTGCGGCCGGACTCGGTGATCGGCATCCTCGACTGGCTGGAGGTGCCCTGGGCGGTCCTGGTCGGCGACCGCGCGGGTGCGGATCTGGCGTGGGACCTGGCCGCGCGCCGACTCGACCGGTTCACCGCGCTCATCGTCGTCGACCGCGGTCACCCGTGTGCCGCCGATGCGTCCGGACAGGTTCGCGATGCCGACTGCCCGCCGGTCGAGATCAACACCACCGCGCTGGTGAGCACCGCGGCCGCGCGGGCGATCGCGGTCGCCAGCCAGCAATTCGTGTTCGGGGACTTCCGGGTGGTCGACCTGCTCGGGCGGCGCAACGCCGCGGAGTCGACGGCCCAGTTGGCCAGCGAGATCGTGTTGCGCACCAGCACCTGGTGAGCGCCGGGACGCCTATTCCGGGACGGTCGCGGCGGTCCAGGCCTGGGGGAGTCCGGGGTGGCCCGGGAACAGGAAGTCCACGAAGGCCGCGGCGGTGGGCTGCGGCTCGTGGTTGGCCAGCCCGGGACGCTCGTTGGCCTCGACGAACACGTACTCGTCGCGGGTGACGTCGGGGACCAACAGATCGATCCCGGTCACGGGGATGCCGATGGCGGCGGCGGCGGTCACGGCCACCCGGCACAGCTCGGGGTTGACCTGATCGGTGACGTCGTGAATGGTCCCGCCCTGGTGCAGGTTTGCCATCCGCCGCACCCGCAGGGCGGTGCCCTCGGGCAACACGTCGTCGAACGACCAACCGGCCTCGGCGACGGTGTCCTTGGTGATCGCGTCGATGGGGATGCGCGATTCACCGCCGGTGGCTGCCGCGCGCCGGCGGCTCTGGGCCTCGATCAGTTCGGCCACGGTGTGGGTGCCGGTGCCGGTGATCTCGGCGGGCTTGCGCAGCGCCGCCGCCACCACCTTGCCGTCGATCACCACCAGGCGCAGGTCGTCGCCGGTGGCCCGCTGCTCGATGAGCACCTCGGGGTGCTGTTCGCGAGCACGGGCCAGCGCGGCGTCCAGCGCCGCGTCGCTGCTGATGCCCACGGTGATGCCCTTGCCCTGCTCGCCGCGGGTGGGCTTGACCACGACGTCGCCCACCTCGGCCAGGAAGGTGTGGTCGGCTTCGTCGAAGGTGGCCAAGCGCCCGCGCGGCACCACCACGCCGGCCTCGCTGACGATGCGCCGGGTGAGTCGCTTGTCGTCGCAGCGGCTCATCGCGACCGCGGAGGTGAACTCCGACAGCGACTCCCGGGTGATCACGCTGCGTCCGCCGTGGGTCAACAGCATCTCGCCGGTCTCGGCGTCGAGCACCTCGACGCGGATGCCGCGGCGCATCGCCTCATCGGCGATGATGCGGGCGTACGGGTTGAGGTCGTCGACCGTCTCCGGGATGGGGGTGAACAGCGGTTCGTTGATCGCGTTCTTGCGCTTGACGGCCAGCACCGGCACCCGGGCGAACCCCAGCTTTTCGTACAGCGCGATCGCGGCCGAATTGTCGTGCGCCACCGACAGGTCCATGTAGGAGCGGCCGCGCGCCCGGAACAGCGCCGCCAGCTCCGCGGTGAGCGCGGCGCCGATGCCGGGCAGACCCGCGGTCGGGTCGACGGCCAGGGTCCACAGGCTCGAACCGTCCTCCGGGTCGGCGAACAGCCGCCGGTGGTCGACGCCGGTGACGGTACCGACGATGGCGCCGTCGTCGCGCACCGCCACGAGGTAGTCGACGGCGTCGGCCTCGAGGTGGTTGTCCCAGATGACGTCGGTGGGGGCGGGCACCATGCCGCAGCGCACGAAGACCCGGTTGATCTCGTCGGCCTCCGCGGGGTCCTGCAGCCCCCGGATGGTGAACCCGTGGTGGGGCGGGGGTTCGGCGTGCGGTTCGGAGAACCGCAGGCGGTAGGTGTGGCTGGGATCGATGAACAGCTCGTTGGGCGCCCGGGAGATCAGCACGTGCGATTCCCTGGCGTAGATGCAGATGTCGCGGCGGCCGGGGCGCTCGTGGGCCAGGGTGTCGGCGAGCACCTCCGGTTCGGCGAAGGTCTGGCCGAAGATCAGTCGGCCCCAACCGAGCTCGAGCACGACGTCGGAGGCCATCGCGTCCACCAGATGCTGCGGGGAGGCGTCGTGCAGGCCGAGCGTGATGGGTTCGCGGGCGGGGTCGCCGGGCGTGGTGTGCTCGACGGCGTTCATGGTCACGCGGCCGGTCCGCTGATGCCGTGGCGCTGCAGCCAGAGTTCGAGCAGCGCGATCTGCCACAGTTCGTTGCCGCGCAGCGGCGTCAGCCGGCCGTTGGGGTCGGCCAGCAGGCGGTCCACGGCGTCCTGGGCGAACAGCCCGCGTTCCTTGGCGGCCGGGGCGTAGAGGGCGTCACGGACCATGTCCAGGTACGGGCCCTCCAGGTGGGTCAGCGCCGGCACCGGGAAGTAGCCCTTCGGCCGGTCGATGACCTCGGACGGAATCACCTGGCGGGCGGCCTGTTTCAGCACGCCCTTGCCGTCGTGGGCGGTCTTGAGTTCCGGGGGACAGGTCGCGGCCAGTTCCACCAGCTCGTGATCGAGGAAGGGCACGCGGCCCTCCAGGCCCCACGCCATGGTCATGTTGTCGACCCGCTTGACCGGGTCGTCGACCAGCATCACGGTGGTGTCCAGCCGCAGCGCCCGGTCCACGCCGGTCTGCGCGCCCGCGCGGGCGAAATGCTCGGTGACGTAGCGGCCGCTGGGGTCGTCGGCGGACACGATGTCGCCGGGCGCGCCGGCCACCAGCCGGTCCATCGCCGCCTGGTCGCGATCGAAGAACGCGCCGCGGTAGCTGGTCACCGCCCCGTCGAGGGAGGCCGCCGACGGGGCGGCCATCGGCGGGTACCAGTGATAGCCGGCGAACACCTCGTCGGCGCCCTGCCCGGACTGCACCACCTTGACGTGCTTGGCCACTTCCTGGCTGAGCAGATAGAACGCCACGCAGTCATGGCTGACCATGGGTTCGCTCATGGCCCCGATGGCGCCGTCGAGGGCGGGCAGCATGCGCTCGGTGTTGATCCGGATCTGATGGTGGTCGGTGTTGAACCGCTTCGCGATGATGTCCGACCACTTGAACTCGTCGCCGGCCACACCGCCGACCGATTCGAAACCGATGGAGAACGTCTGCAGCCCGGTCTGCCCGGCCTCGGACAGCAGGCCGACGATCAGGCTGGAGTCCACGCCGCCCGACAGCAGGCAGCCGACCGGGACGTCCGCGACCAGGCGGCGCTCCACGGCGCGGCGTAGCGAATCCAACACCGCGTCCTCCCAGTCCTTTTCGGTCCAGTCGGAGCGGTCGTCGTGGCGGGTGAAGTCCGGGGTCCAGTAGGTGGTGCTGCTGCGGGTGCCGTCCGGTTCGATCGCCAGCAGGGTGGCCGGCGGGACCTTGCTGACCCCGCGCAGGATGGTCAGGGGCGGCGGCACCACGGAGTGGAAGCTCAGGTAGTGGTGCAGCGCGACGGGATCGATGCGGGTGTCGACGCCACCGCCGGCCAGCAGGGCGGGCAGCGAGGACGCGAACCGCAGCCGCCGGGAGTCCTCGGTGACGTAGAGCGGTTTGATGCCCAGCCGGTCGCGGCCGAGCAGCACGCGACCGCTGTCGCGCTCGACGATGGCGAAGGCGAACATGCCCTGCAGACGCTCGACGAAGCGGTCGCCCCAGTGGTGGTAGGCCTTGAGCAACACCTCGGTGTCGCTGTGCGAGAAGAAGCGGTAGCCGACGGAGATCAGCTCGTCGCGCAGTTGCTCGTAGTTGTAGATGCAGCCGTTCCAGGCGATCGCCAGACCCAGGTCGGCATCGATCATCGGCTGGGAGCCGGCCTCGGAGAGGTCGATGATCTTCAGGCGGCGGTGCCCCAGCGCCACGCGCCCCTGGGACCACACGCCCGCGCCGTCGGGACCTCGGGGCACCATTACGGCGGCCATGGCGGCGACGGCTGCCACGTCAGGTGTCCTGCCGTCGAGTCTGACCTCACCGGTCGCTCCACACATCGGTTCGACCCTACCCCGATCCGCTTGTTTCTCCAGTTTTTGCAGGCGTCCACCAGCCACGCGAGGCAGCTGGTGCTGGTGGTGTTTACCCGCGGCGTCCAGCTTCAAACCGGCGGCCCGTCGGGGCGTCGGGAGATGCTCGTCACACCCGGCGCCCCGGGGGTGTCGCCGAGGTGGCCCGGGTCCGCGCATTCCTGGATTAGATTGGTCACGACCATGGAACACGAGCAGGAACACGAGCACGAGCACGAATCGGGGCCGCCGCAGGTGCTGCTGGCGACCTCGGCGTTGGCCGATGTCGACATCGCCGGCTGGACGCAGCGCTTCGACCTGCTCTCCGATCCCGGCCGCCTCGAGATCCTGTTGGGGCTGCACCGCGCGCCGGGGATCTGCGTGGGTGATCTGGCCAACGCGTTGAACCGTTCGGAAAACGCCGTGTCGCAGGCGCTTCGCGTGCTGCGCCAGCAGGGCTGGGTGTTCTCGACCCGGATCGGCCGGCAGGTCAGCTATCGCCTCGAGGATCCGACCGTGCACGACCTATTGCACTGGATCGGCGCGGCGCACGGCTGAGCCGCCGTTCAGGCGTGCTGGTGGGTGTGGTCGTCGACCAGGTCGCTCTGATGGGTGTGCCCGTGGGTGTGCACCTGCCCGTCATGGCTGTGGCTGTGCTCGTGCTCCACGTGCTCGTGCTCGTGGCTGGTGTGCGCGTGGCTGTGCGAGTCCGGCCCGTGCTGGTGAGTGTGGGCGTGCGGTTCGGCGTGGGTGTGTGGCTCGGACATGTCGACTCTTTCGGTAGGTGGGGCGCGCTCAGGCCGGATCGCCCGGGATCGCGCGCATCGCGGGGTCGTGGCGGTGATGACCCGGAATTCCGGGACCGGCGTGCTCGGCGTTGAAGACCGCGTCGATCACGAGCTGGCGCACGTGGTCGTTCTCGAGTCGGTAGATCACCTGGGTGCCCTCCCTGCGGGTCCGCACGAGACGGGCCATGCGCAGCTTGGCCAGGTGTTGGGATACCGACGGCGCGGGCTTGCCGACGTGATCGGAGAGGTCGTTGACCGACCGCTCGCCACGGGTGAGCGCCCAGAGGATCTGAATGCGGGTGGGGTCGGCGAGCATCCGGAACACCTCGACGATGAGGCCGGCCTGGTCCTCGGGGAGCCGACCATCCTCACTATCTGCATTCATACGCAAATAGTAGGGGATTTCGGTGCGTCGCGCAGGTCAGTGGCGCTTGGGGGACGGCCAGGTGGGCTCGCCGCACAGCGCCAGCAGCGCGTTCTCGATCACCTCGGGCAGCGCCGGGTGGATCCAGTACTGCCCGCGCGCCATCTCTTGGCCGCCGAGGCCGAAGCTCATCGCCTGGATCAGCGGCTGGATCAGCGTCGAGGCCTGGTGGCCCATCACGTGCGCGCCCAGGATCTGGCCGGTGTCGGCGGCCACGATGATCTTGCACACCCCGGTGGTGTCCTCCATGGCCCAGCCGTAGGCGACGTCACCGAAGTCCTGCAGCTTGACCTTGATGTCGAGATCCAGTGCGCGGGCCTCGTTCTCGGTCAGGCCGACGTAGGCGATCTGCGGATCGGTGAACACCGCCGAGGGCACATAGCGGTGATCGGCGGCGGCCAGCGCCTCGACGTCCTCCCAGTCCTGCAGCAGGTTGTGCCGCACCACCCGGGCCTCCAGGTTGGCGACGTGTTTGAGCTGATAATCCGAAGACACGTCGCCGAGGGCGAAAATGCCGCGCGCCGTGGTGCGTTGGTGGTCGTCGACCACCACCTGACCGGCCTCGGTGACCTCGACCCCGGCCAGGTGCGCATCGAGTAGGTCGCCGTTGGGCCGCCGCCCGGTGGCGACCAGGACGGCATCGGCGCTCAACGTCGAACCGTCGTCGAGTTCCAGGGTGGTGCCCGTGTCGTCGGTGCGTCCGCCGGTGACCGTGCGGCCGAACAGCACCTCCCACTTGTGGGCGGCCAGCTCGGTGAACCGTTCGCCGATGTCGTCGTCGCAGTGCGACATCATGGTGGCCCCGCGCAGCACCAGCGTCACCCGAGATCCCAACGCGGAGAAGACGTGCGCGAACTCGGCGGCGATGAAGCCACCGCCGATGATCACCAGGTGCTCGGGTAGCTCCGGGATCCGCATGATGGAGTCGCTGGTGTGCCAGGCGAAGTCGCCGGCGGCGATCGCCGGCGGGATCACGGCGCGCGCGCCGGCGGCGATCACCACCTGATCCGAGGTGAACTCGACGCCGGACTCGGTGCGCAGCAGGTGGCGGCCGTCCGGGCGGGTGGGCCCGAACCGGGTGTGGCCGTCGAAGACCGTGACGTTGGGGGAGGACCGGCGATAGCGCTCGCCGCCGAGGGCGATCGGGTCGATGCGACCGAACACCCGCGAGACGATGTCGCGCCAGCGCACCCCCTCGATCCGGGCGTCCACGCCGAAGCGGGCGCTGTCGCGGATCGTCGCGGCCACCTCGGCCGCGTAGACGAACATCTTGGTCGGGATGCAACCGACGTTGAGGCAGGTGCCGCCGAAGGTGCCCTGTTCGCAGATGGCGACGCGCTTGGACTCGTAGCGTTCGTCCAGGATGGTGTTTCCGGAACCGGTGCCGATGATGGTCAGATCGAAGTGGTCCACGTCAGCCTTGTCTGGTTTGTTCGGATGGGTCGGGGGAGCAGTTCCCCAGGTAGCGGTCCAACCACCGGTCCAGTTCGGCGTAGGCCGCCGCGCGCGGTTCCGGCAGCGACAGGAACACGTCGTGCTTGGCGTCGGTGATCGGTGCGACGGTGGTGTGGTTGCCCACACAGCCCGCCCACCGGGCGATCTGGTGGACGTCGAGGACCGCGTCCCCGCGCTGCATCGCCTCGGGATCGTCGCGGGACTCGGCCACCGAGTGGTCCGACCGCAGGATCAGGTTGGGCACGCCGACATCCAACCCGCGGTGCAACCGGGCGTGCCCGCGCCGCACGGCGTTGAGCCAGCCGACCGTCACCGGGAAACCGCCCAGTGGCTTCCAGTCGAGGTTGTAGTCGAACTCGCCGTGATGGTCGCGGTGCAGGGTGGTGCCGTAGCCGCCCTCGGTCGGTTTGCGTACGACGCGGTTCTTGCGCAGCCGGGCCAGCGCCCGCAGCGCCGCCGAGGTGGGTGCGGCCCGCAGGACCGACGGCCCGTGCAGATCGAAGAAGGGGCTGTTGAGCACGAGGCCGCCGACGCCGAGTGCGGCCGTCAGGTCCCGGCGGCGCAGCCGATCGAGCCACAGGGTGACGATCAGCCCGCCCGCGGAGTGGCCGGACACGCACACCTGCGCGCCGTCGGTCTCGGCGGCGATGATCGCCAGTGCGCGTTCGAGTTCTCGGTCGTAGCGGGCCAGGTCGGTGGTGAAGTGCGGGGTTTGGCCGCAGCGCCGGGACCGACCACATTTGTGCAGGTCCAGCGCGTAATAGGTGAAGCCGTGGGCCGCGAACCGATCCGCGGACTCGGTGTTGAAGAAGTAGTCGGTGTAGCCGTGCACACCGAGGACCGCGTGGCGTGCCGGGCCGGCCGGCCCACGGCGGACCAGGGTCGCGACGAGGTCGCCCTCGCCGTCGGGATCGGCGCCGAGTTCCAACGTGTGTTGGTGGTAGCCGGGCAGGACGTCGGCCTCCCATACCGTCACGCGTTCACCTTAGCCGCGCGAGCTGTCTGCCAGATCACCTGACTCGCCGGATTAATCGGCCGGGCGGCGGGCTAACCTGAGATCGAAGACAGCAGACCGGGACGCGCAGAGTACCTCGGTCAACCGACGACACGAGCGCGAAGGACCAACATCCGGTGTCAGACGCCAACGTAACCAAAACCGACGTAGTGCTGGTGGGCGCCGGCATCATGAGCGCCACCCTGGGAGCTTTGCTGCGCCTCGTGGAGCCGGACTGGTCGATCACCCTGATCGAGCGGTTGGACGGCGCCGCGGCCGAGAGCAGCGACCCCTGGAACAACGCCGGGACCGGTCACTCCGCGTTGTGCGAACTCAACTACACCCCCGAGCAACCCGACGGGTCCATCAACATCACCAAGGCCGTCACGGTCAACGAGCAGTTCCAGGTGTCGCGCCAGTTCTGGGCGCACGCCATCGAGAACGGCGTGCTCACCGACGCGCGCAGCTTCATCAACCCGATCCCGCACGTGAGCTTCGTGCAGGGGGCCGAGCGGATCGACTATCTGCGTCGGCGCCGCGAGGCCCTGGTGCACAACCCGCTGTTCGCGGGCATGGAGTTCATCGACACTCCCGACGAGTTCGCCCGGCGCCTGCCGTACATGGCCGCCGGCCGCGACTTCTCCGACCCGGTCGCGCTGAACTGGGCCACCGACGGCACCGACATCGACTTCGGTGCGCTGTCCAAACAACTCATCGGCTACGGCGTCACCAACGGCACCACCGCGCTGTTCGGCCACGAGGTCCGCAACCTGTCCAAGCGCTCCGACGGCGGCTGGACGGTCAAGGTGCGCAACCGTCGCACCGGCGCCGACCGCAAGATCGAGACCCGCTTCGTGTTCGTCGGCGCCGGCGGCGACGCGCTGCCGCTGCTGCAGAAGTCCGGGATCGCCGAGGCCAAGGGCTTCGGCGGCTTCCCGGTGGGCGGCCAATTCCTGCGCACCAGCAACCCCGCGGTCACGGCCGGACACCAGGCCAAGGTCTACGGCTTCCCGCCGCTGGGTGCCCCGCCGATGTCGGCGCCGCACCTGGACACCCGCTTCATCAACGGCCGGCAGTGGCTGCTGTTCGGACCGTTCGCCGGTTGGTCCCCGAAGTTCCTCAAGCAGGGCCACTTCACCGACCTGCCGCTGTCGATCAAGCCCAACAACCTCGCCTCGATGGTGGGCGTCGGGCTGACCCAGATGAGCCTGGTGAATTATCTGCTCAGCCAGCTGCGGCTCTCCGAGGCCGACCGCGTCGACATGCTGCGCGACTTCGCGCCCACCGCCGTGGATTCCGACTGGGACCTGTCGGTAGCGGGCCAGCGGGTCCAGGTGATCAAGCCGGCCAAGGGCAAGGGCGGCACGCTCGAGTTCGGCACCACGGTGCTCTCGTCGGCCGACGGCAGCGTCGCCGGTCTGCTGGGTGCCTCGCCGGGCGCCTCGACGGCCGTGCCGGCGATGCTCGAGGTCATGGAGCGCTGCTTCGGCGACCGCTACGCCGGCCCGTGGCAGAGCAAGCTCAAGGAGATGATCCCGTCCCTGGGCACGCCGCTGTCGGACAACCCGACCCTGTTCGACGAGGTCTGGGCGTGGGGCACCAAGGCGCTGAATCTCGAATCCGAGAATCTCGAATCCGATTCGACCGCAAGAGATCCCGAGCCGGTGACCTTGTCGTGACGGTGGTGCCGCGGCGGGTCTGGGCCAAGGATCTCGACGCGCCCACGCTGTACGAGTTGCTCAAGCTCCGGGTCGAGGTGTTCGTGGTCGAACAGGCCTGCCCCTACCCGGAACTCGACGGCCGTGACCTGCTTGCCGAGACGCGGCACTTCTGGCTGGAACAGGCCGAGGGGCCCGAACCGGGCACCGTCATCTGCAATCTGCGACTGACCGAGGAACACGCGGGCGGGGAGAAGGCCTTCCGGATCGGGCGCGTGTGCACCAAGCGCGAGGCCCGCGGGCAGGGCCACACCACCCGGCTGCTGCAGGCCGCGCTCGCCGAGGTCGGCGATTACCCGTGCCGGATCAACGCCCAGACCTACCTGCAGGGGCTCTATGCCCGGCATGGCTTCGTGCCCGACGGCGAGGAGTTCGTCGAGGACGGCATTCCGCATGTGCCGATGCTGCGGGTGGGTGTGGCCCGAGTCGAACAAGCGAGGTAGCGACATCACCAGTTCATTTCCGTTCAGCGCCATCGTCGGCCACGACCAACTGCGGTTGGCGCTCGTGTTGTGCGCGGTGCGCCCGGAGATCGGCGGGGTGCTGATCCGCGGCGAGAAGGGCACCGCGAAGTCGACGGCCGTGCGCGCGTTGGCCGACATCTTGGCCCAGATCGACGACGCCCGGTTGGTGGAACTGCCGATCGGGGCGACCGAGGATCGGGTGGTGGGATCGCTGGACCTGCAGAAGGTGCTGCGCGACGGCGAACACGCGTTCTCGCCGGGGTTGCTGTCGCGGGCGCATCGCGGCGTGCTCTACGTCGATGAGGTGAACCTGCTGCACGACCACCTCGTCGACGTACTGCTCGACGCCGCGGCGATGGGCCGGGTCCATGTCGAACGCGACGGCGTCTCGCACTCCTACGAGGCGCGTTTCGTCCTGATCGGCACCATGAACCCCGAGGAGGGTGAGCTGCGCCCGCAGCTGCTGGACCGCTTCGGGCTGACCGTGGACGTGCGGGCCTCCCGCGACGTCGACGTCCGCACCGAGGTCATCCGCGCGCGGCTGGCCTACGAGGCCGATCCGCAGGGATTCGCGGCGCAGTTCGCGGCCGCCGACACCGACGTGGCCCGGCGGATCGCCGCCGCGCGGGCGCGGGTCCCGCAGATCACGCTGGCCGAGGACGACCTGCGGCGCATCGCGGCGCTGTGCGCGGCCTTCGACGTCGACGGGATGCGCGCGGACCTGGTGGTCGCGCGCACCGCGGTGGCCCACGCGGCCTGGCGGGGCGCCGATGCCGTCGAGGTGGAGGACATCCGAGTGGCCGCCGAACTGGCGCTGCCGCACCGCCGTCGGCGCGACCCGT
>JAEWRC010000087.1 GCA_023460175.1 Actinomycetes bacterium | reverse complement strand
CCACATCATCCGTCCCACGTCGGTGGCCAACTGCAGGGCCAGCGCGACACCGCCGATCTCGGCGGTCAGCGTCATCAGGTTGATCAGGAACGAGGCGCTCAGATTCGCCGCGGCCGTCCGCGGGCCCAGCCGCTCGCGGATGATCTCGAAGGTGGCGCGCCCGCTGACCGCGGCCACGCGGCCCGCCATCTGCGCGAACAGGCAGATCCCGATGACACCGACCACGACCACCCAGACCAGGGCCAGCCCGAACCGGGAGCCGACGACGGCGTTGGTGACCAGATCGCCGATGTCGAGGAATCCGCCGATGGCGGTGAGGATTCCCAGCGCGACCCCGAAGATCTTCTTCATCAGCGGTAGCCGGTCTCGAGGGCCTGGGCCGACCTCAGCAGTTCGGCACGCAGCTGCTGCAACGGAGGATCGGCGACGACGCTTCTAATCTGGGCCGAGGCGGTGTTGAGCAGATCGATGATGGCGGTCATCGACTCGGTCAGGAAGCGCTGCCGGGTCAGGTCGGCGGCGTCATCGGCCTTCAGGTCGGCGATGCCCTGATAGGCCTTGGCCACCTCGTCGCGCGCGTCCGAGATCTGCACGCTGACCAGCTGCGGCGTGGTCCGATTCCGGATGCGTAGATCCAGGGCCAAGGCCCCGCTGTGGGCGGCGGCGACCGTCTCCTCCATGGCCTGGGCGAGTTGCCCCGGTACGCCGTCGCGGTTGGCGGGGCACTGCGACAGCAGCAGGCCCAACGCCACGACCATGACGACCGCGACCAGTCCGGGCCGCAGGTGTCGCAGTCGTTCGCGATCGCGTGCCACGGCCGTCGCCGCTCAGTCGCGCAAGTCCAGGCCCACGATCGGGCGATAGTCACTGTCAGGAGATAAGAAGGCGTCCCGGTTCATGCCGTCTCCTAGCGCTCGCAGCCGAGGATGCTTGACTGCGCGCTGGAGTACCCGGGGCGGGGAGGATCAAACTATGCGGCGTCCCGGGCCAGATGGTCACTGCGAGCGCATGACGAGCACTCGGGGGAGTCGATGTCGAACTTCCCGCACCCGGGGCAAATAAACGGAATCACAAGGCAACCGCTCTCTGTCGTTCCGGCGCCCTCGTGGCGCCGCGTTGCCTGCCCTTTACCCCGCGCGGGAGAGGTTTGAAACCGGGGGTTTTCCCCGACATCGGGACTCGGTGGTCGAGAGGCGAAGTGCTAGATGAAGCCGCCGCTGTAGTACGGATCGGGCGCCGTCGGAGTCAGCGTGGGGGGCGCCGGGCGGACGGTCCTGGGCTGCTGCGGGCCGGGCCCTTGACCGTATTCGGTCTGTGGAGCGTAGGGCGACTGCGAACCGTACCGGGGCGTCCCGTGGGTCAGCAGCGCCGCCGCGATGAAGGCGGCCGCCCGATCGGTGTACACCGGGATGTAGCCCTCGGTGTGCCCGCTCCAGGAGTTGCCCGGGCCGTCGTGACAGATCGGGTCGCTGGGATGGCACAAGTCGATCGCCTTGCTGGCGAGCGGTGAATCCTGGGTCGGTGTCGACCCACCCGTGCGGCCCGCGACGTTGCCGAATGTCGCGACCGCCGCAACGTGGTCCATGTACTCACGCGGGAGCGGATCGCCCCAATTGACACCGTCGAAACCGGCCACGATGTTGACCACACTCGCGCCCTGCGAATAGCCACCCAACACGATCTTGGTGTCGGGGCAGGAGTCCGCCGTCGATTTGATGCGGTCGATCGCGTCCTTGGCGCCCGCCCCGCTGTGCCGCTGCGTGATGGTGGCCTTGTAATCCACCGGGTAAGCCCGGACGGGCAAGCCGCCGGTCTGCCGCCGCAGCGAGTTGACCATGGCATCGCCGACGCGGCCCATGCCGGCTGGTTCGTCGGTGCCGCGAGCAAACACCACCTCGGCGATCGGGCAGTCGTCGGCGGCGGCCGACGGGGCCACCGGAGCGGTCAGCGGGATCGCAGCGAGGACCAGGGCCGATGTGCCCACCTGGGCCCAACGACGCACCGCCCGCCGGACAAACATCCGAGGAGTCTACCTGTGTGCAGTCCTGCGCCGACGCGAAGCGGCTCTGTTCGCCATTTCCGCCGGCCCACAGTGGGTCAGAACCGTTCGCGCAGCGGGCGATCGTGTGGGGTGCCGCGGTAGATCCCGCGGTCGATGAGCCGGGGGACCACCTCGTCGATGAACTCCTGGATGGACTGGGCGCCGGCGGAGAACATCAGGTTGAACCCGCCGACGTTGCCGTCTTCATGCCAGGCCGCGAAGTCGTCGACCAGGTCGTCGTAAGAGCCGACGAACTTGCGGTGCGTGGCGCCGCCGCGGCCCACCGCCTGCGCGACGACGTCGCGGACGGTCACCCCGGGCCGTTCCTGGATCCAGTTGTAGAGCCCGACGTAGTTGCCGAAGGTGCTCTTGATGGTCTTCTCGACGTCCTCGGGGCGGGGCAGCAGGTCGACGGGGAACGGGTCGTTGATGTCGCCCACCGGGATCTGGATGCCGAACTGACCCAGCGCGAAGGGGGCGATGGGCGCCCAGTTGACGTGGCTGTCCAGTTCGTGCAGTTTCTCCTCGGCCTCCTTGGCGGTGCGGCCCAGGTAGGGGATGAGCCCGGGGATCGCCGGCACCGAGCCGGGGGCGCGGCCCCCCTCGGCGAGTGCCTTGTCCAGCGTCTCCCGGTAGACCGCGGCGGTGTCGCGGGTCGAGGAGTTGGTGAACACCATCTCGGCGTGCTTGGCCGCCACGCGGATGCCCGCCCCGGACCCGCCGGCCTGGGCGATCAGCGGCCGGCCCTGCCGGCTGGGCGCGACGTTGAGCGGTCCGGTGACCTGGAACAGGTTGCCGCGGTGGTTGATCGGCTTCGCGTAGAACCGGGTCAGGCCGTCGGGATCGCGGCGCAGTTCGCGGTTGTCCCACAGCCCGCGCAGCACCTGCAGGAACTCGTCGGCCCGCGCATAGCGCTCCTCGCGGTCCAGATGCCGCACCAGGTTGTAGTTCAGCGCGAAGTCGTCGATCACCGAGGTGACCGCGTTGTAGCCGGCGCGCCCGTCGGAGGCCTGATCGAGGGAGGCCAGCAGCCGGGCCAGGTTGTAGGGGTCGTAGAACGTCGTCGACGCCGTCGCGATGAGCCCAACGTGCTTGGTGTGCTGCGAAATCGCGGTCAGCGCGGTGATAGGCTCGGCCGGGCCGCCGTCGAAGGCCGGCGACCCCTGCATGCCCGGGATGTCCCCGACGAACAGCGCGGTGAACAGTCCCTCGTCGCCGAAGCGGCCGTACTCGAGCAGACGCTCGAACGTGCTGCGCGGGGCGATGCCGTGCGCCTGCTCGAAGCCGTAGGCCCCCTGGTGCAGGTTGATGTCGTTGGCCACCAGGTTCAGATGCAGATAACGTTTTTCCGACATCGTGCTCCTATCAAGGGTTCTCGGGAATTCAGCGCATCGTGGCGTGCAGGGCGTCGGTCATCGCCTCGATGGCGGCCTCGCGGTCCAGCGGCCAACCGTCGACCAACCACAGATGCATGAAGGAGTCGACCATGGTGTACATCATCGCGATGGCCAGCCGCAGCTGCGCCTCGGTGGCGCCCGGCATGGCGTCGGCGCGGACCCACTCCTCGACGTTGGCCTCCATGGTGGCGCGGTGCGCCTCGGCGAACTCCGGGTCGGCAGCGCGGGCCTGGTGCAGGGCGGTATAGAGCTCCGGGGCCGAGGTGTAGAAGTCCACGACCTTCTCGAAGAAGGCCCGGATGGACGGGCGGCCCGACTTGCCGCCGCGCGGTGCGTCCTCCTGGGCCCAGACCGTCATCCGGGTGTTGCGCAGCTCGCGTAGCACCGCGGCCTTGCTGTCGAAATGCAGGTAGAACGTGGCCCGGCCGATGCCGGCGCGCCGCACGATGTCGTCGATGGTGACCGCGACATAGCCGCGTTCGGCGAACGCCTCGAGCGCCGCGGCCTCGATGTGCTCGCGGGTCATGATGCGATGCCGGTCGCGCATCGTGAGTTTCGGTGCGGCGGCCTCGGTTTCGGTGACCTCAGTGGTGTCGGTCACGCAAGGGTCACCCCCTCCAGCTGACCCGACGCCCGCCACTGGGCCAGCATGTCGAAGAACTCGACGGGTTTACCGCCGAAGTTGGTCGACAGCATCCCGTGCGGATTCTCCTTGTCGCCCTCGGAACTCAGGTAGCTCGGTGTGCACTCGGCGTAGAAGGCCTTGGGCTTCTCCGAGGATGCCTCCATGGCCGCCAGCCACTGCTCTTCGGCGGCCTCGGTGGCCTCGATGGTCGATGCGCCGCGGTCGACGAAAGTGCGTACCAAATAGGCGAAGTGCCGCGCGCGCTCCTCGGCGGTGTGGGTGTAGTTGGGGGAGACCCCGGACTGCGTGTAGCCCAGGAAGAAGCAGTTCGGGAAGCCGTGGGTCTGCAGGCCGTGCAGGGTCCGCATGCCCTTGGCCCACTTCTGGGACAGCGCCACGCCGTCGCGGCCGACGATCTCGAACCCCAGTCGACGGGTGAACTCGGTGCCCACCTCGAATCCGGTGGCGAACACCAGCGCGTCGAGTTCGTACTCCACCCCGTCGACCACCACGGCGGTCTCGGTGAAACGCTCTACCCCGCGGCCGTCGGTGTCGACCAGGGTGACGTTCGGCCGGTTGAAAGTGTCCAGGTATTGGTCGTGGTAACCGGGGCGCTTGCAGTTGAGCCGGTACCAGGGCTTCAGCGCCTCAGCGGTTTTGGGGTCGCGCACCGTCGCGTCGATGCGCGCGCGCAACCGCTCCATCGCGTCCCAGTCGGCGCGAAACAGGAACTCGGTGATCTCCTCGAGGGTCATCTCCCGGCCCAGGCGCGCGGTCTCCCGGGCCACGGCGGGCTCGGAGAGCGCGAGCGCCTTCTGGGTCCAGCCGTCGTCGGTGAGATCGAGTTCCATCTCGACACCGCAGGTGACGCGGGTGAAGTTCTCCATCCGCTCGCGTTGCCAGCCCGGTTCGAGGCGGGCCGCCCACTGCGGATCGGTGGGCCGGTTGCCGCGCTCGGAGACCGTGCTCGGGGTCCGCTGGAACACGTACAGCTGCTCGGCGTACTCACCCAGGTACGGAATGCATTGCAGCCCCGTGGAACCGGTGCCGATGACGCCGACGCGCTTGTCGGCCACCTTGGTGAGCCCACCGGTCTCGTCGCCGCCGGTGTAGTCGAAGTCCCAGCGGCTGGTGTGGAAGGTGTGTCCGCGGAACTCGTTGATCCCCGGGATGCCGGGCAGTTTCGGGCGGGTCAGCGAACCCGGCGACACCGCGACCATGGTGGCGGTGAAGTCGTCGTCGCGGTCGGTGGTGATCCGCCACTGCGTGGCCTGCTCGTCCCACTGCATGCCGGTGACGGTGGTCTGCAGCAGCGCGTTCTCGTACAAGCCGTAGTGCTTGGCGCAGTTCTGCAGATGCTCCCGGATCTCCGGGCCGTGGGCGTAGCGCTCGCTCGGGATGTAGTTGAGCTCCTCGAGCAGCGGCAGGTAGATGTAGGACTCGACGTCGCACTGCACGCCCGGGTAGCGGTTCCAGTACCAGGTGCCGCCGAAGTCGCCGGCGGTGTCGATCATCCGGATGTCGGTGATGCCGGCTTCCTGCAGGCGCGCCGCGGCCAGGATGCTGCCCAGGCCCGCGCCGATGATCGCCACCTGCACGTGGTCGCGCACCGGGTCGCGCTCGACCCGTTCGGTCCACGGGTCGTCGGCGTAATGCGAGAAATCGGCGGTGACCTCGACGAACTGGTCCACCGCGTCGGGCCGCAGGCGCTTGTCGCGTTCGATCGCGTACTTCGCGCGCACCCACTCGGCGTCGTACTCCGCCGGCTTGGGTCCCAGGGGAGTGGCCGTCTCTGGCATCTCGTCGCGCTCCTCGCAGAATTTCGGTGGACGGTGTGTCTACTGAACAGACGTAGGAGCATCTTGCCAGATGGGGCATCTATCTGGCTAGAGCTTGGTGTTGGATGCGGCACCAGCGCGGCCTCGGCCGTTGCTCGCAGGAATGCCTATGGGCGCGGCGACTGGCCGGAACCCAGCAGCAACTCGACCAGATCTGACAGGGCGTTGTACCCATACTCCCGCTGCTCGGTGCTCCCGATCAGCAGCCAGGCCGGATGTTGCTGTGCTTTGAGTTCATGCCAGAGCTTCTGGATGCGTCCGCGGTCGCTGCCGCGCACCTGGTCAGCGACGGCCTCGGGATCGTCGATGCAGCAGGCGAGGACCGCCGCGTCCCGGAGGTGGCGCTCCGCATCCCGGTTGTCAGCGGTGTAGGCCGCGCCTTTCAGCCCAAGGGCCGCGATCACGGAGGGCAGGCTGAACCGCACTGGTTTCGAATCGATGTGAAGGGTCACGTTCACCGTGCGCTGTAATGCTCCAGTGCTGCCGGGCACACGAAACACTCGATGGCCCAGGGCCTTCGGTGGGTGCTGCAGGTGATCTGCGACCATCACATCGACAATGTCGGAACCACGCTCGAAGCAGTGGATGAACCCGCTCGGTTTATTCGGTCTCCGCAGCACGAAGCCAAGGCTCTCGAGTCGTTCGCGAGCGTCTGCGAAGCTGATTGCGTCCGTCTCAACGTGCAACACGATGTCGATGTCCTCGGTTGGCCGATGTCGCACGCCAATACGCGCGGCGTGCACCTGCACCATCAGTCCGCCGACAAGCGTCCAGCTGAATTCGGGTAACGCGGCGGCGACTTCGACGGCGAGCGGCCACGGGTGCGCCCAACCGCCCGGTGGGGGGCTGATGTCCCAGCGCTCTCGATCGGTCAACGAAGTCGGCCGATCATCTCTACCAGTTGGTCCCTGCCGACACTGCGCGCCCTGGAGTCCATCGACTCCATCAGATCGAGCGCGACCGCAGCGTCGGGTAGCGGGTCTACCGGAAGGTCGAGCAGGCGCAATGAAATCTGACCGCCCGGATCCTCTCGCAATTTGAGATCACGCAGTGTGCGGTCTGGGCCTACGTAGAGGTACCCGTCGATCAGCGCGGCGTTGTCAGTAGCCAGGCCCCATTTGACTGCCAGTTGCGACATGAGGCCCGTCGGCTTCATCCCCTTGTTCTGGAGGTGGGTGACCAGGGTGTTGGGCGCCATGCGCATGGTAAGGCGCAGGCTCCTTACCGTTGCGCGGCGCCGAGCGAAGCGCGCCACTTCGATCGGGGTCATGGCGGCCAGCCGATCGGCGATGCGCATTTCGTTGCGCCCGTCGGGCACTCGTCCGGACAGCAGTGCAAGCGCCGTCCAGGCTGTTGTCGGGAACGCTGGCCGGCCTTTGCTCGTGGTGCCGTTGTTCTTGGCCCTGTGGACCGCCGCCGACTTGACGACAGCGGTGCGGCCGACGAGGCGCACATACCCGAGTTCGCCGCCGGCGGCCAGTCGCTGCGCTTGCCGTTGCGTGACTCCGAGTATCTCGGCCGCCTCTGCGAGGGCCATCTCATCGGTCATAGATTATATAGTCGCTTATGCGACTATATAAGTCCAGCGGATTGCGCAGCCTACGATCGGTGAACGTGACAGCACGTGAACGACCGATGCCGCCGCTGAACGCCGATGAGCACACCACGCTGGCGGGCTGGCTGGACTTCTACCGCGCCACGCTGGCCGCCAAGTGCGACGGCCTCGACGACGATCAACTTCGGCTGGCTTCGGTTGCGCCGTCGGAGATGACGCTGCTGGGGCTGGTTCAGCACGCGGCGGAGGTGGAACGCAATTGGTTCCGCCGGGTCCTCACCGGCGAGCAGGTGGCCCCGATCTTCGGCCCGTGCGAACACCCCGACGGCCACTCCGGCGGCTTCGAGCTGTCGCCCGACTCGTCATACCGGGCGGCGGCCCAGATTTGGTGCGATGAGATCGACCGTGCGCGCACCAACTGCGCGGCTCGCGGGCTCGACGACACCAGCTCGTTCATAGGCGGTGAGGTGAGCCTGCGCTGGATCTACCTGCACATGATCGCCGAATACGCCCGCCACTGCGGGCATGCCGACCTGATCCGGGAACGCATCGACGGCGCGACCGGCGTTTAGCCTCAATCCGTGGACTGAAGTGGTTGATGTGTCTGTTGTGGCTGTTTTTCGGTCTGCAGGGGTGTGAGCACGAGGTAGTCGCTGGTCTGTCCAGCTTTTCCTGTGGTTTTCTGGTCGGGCCTC